>JAKBAC010000137.1:4606-9118 GCA_021809365.1 Planctomycetota bacterium
ACGCGCGGGCGTAACTCAATGGCAGAGTGCCAGCCTTCCAAGCTGGCTGTTGTGGGTTCGAGTCCCATCGCCCGCTTTGAACGCACGAGCATGATCCTGCAGATAAACCCCGCCAGGCGGGCGTGGCAATAGATCCGAACCAGGGGTTCGGGGTGCAAGTTTTCAGTACGAACCCTTCTCTTAGCGCCGGCATTTATGCCGTCGATTTCGCCAATCGCCCGGAAATATTGCCCTGCCCTGCAAGGCGCTCTTGTCGGCGGCTGGTATCCTGCGCGAAGTAACTGGTGTATACTCATCACACCTCAAATGTTTCAGTCATCGGCACTTTGGAGGTACGGTTATGAACGTTCAACGATCCATCAGGACGGTCCTTCTTGCGGGCCTTGCCGCGACCATAATTGCCCCGACCATTGTCGCCGCGCCGAAAGCGGCGGCAGCGCCACCCGCCGCCAAGATGCAGGCCACGCCCACCACCATTACCATTTATTCCTCCGCTGATCCGCAAAGTTTTGATCCGCAGAATTGGATCTACAACATGCGTATGGGCTATACATACAATCTTGACCCATCCAACATCCCCGGCTTCGGCGTGGTCAAGGAATATCGTACGCTGGACTTGAAAGCCGGTGACAATCGGATCGATTTCACCGATGTGTCGGCCTACATCGACCCCACGACCGTGAGTTTCAAGGACCTTACCGTTCCGGCCACGGATGTGCTGGATCAGCGCTTCAAATTTGATTTGCTCAATTCCCAGACCCTGCTGGATCATTATATCAATCGGACCATCAACATCACGGCTCCACAAACCAACAACAGCATCAGGCAAATCAAAGGAACGCTGTTGTCTGATACGGGGGGTGGCCTGATTATCCAGAACAAGTCGGGCGTGCATATTGTCAATACCTATCAGCGCATCCGCCTGGGCAAATTTCCGCACGACCTGCTGACCAAGCCCACATTGGAATGGAATATCTTTTCACCGGTGGCCGGGAGGCAAAAGGTGCTCACCAGTTATGAAACCAAAGGCCTGACCTGGATCGCCGATTACAATCTCGTGCTGGGGAAGGCCGATGCCCATGCCAGCCTGGCCGCGTGGGTTACGCTGATGAATCTGTCGGGTAAAACCTACCGCGACGCCCGGCTCAAATTAATCGCCGGCAGTCCGCACATGGTGCGGCAGCCGCAGATGTATGGCCAATTGATGGCGCGTGCAGCAATGGCTATGCAGCAGCCCGCCGGCTTCAAACAGAAATCCTTCTTTGAATACCATCTTTACACGTTGCCGCGATTGACCACGATCAATCAGAATGCCACGCAGCAGATCGCGCTATTTCCCACCCGCCCGGATATTTCAGTAAAAAAAGTGTTCGTATACAGCGGGCAGAATGTGATGCCCTACTTTTATTATGGCGACAATCCGGATTTCAATCGCAATGCCGGCATTGAATCAACCGGTGAAGTGGGCGTTTACATTCAGTTCAAAAACACCAGGGCCAATACGCTGGGTATTCCCCTGCCGCGCGGCAAAATTCGTGTTTTTAAGGAAGACCCGGCGGATGGTACGCTGGAATTTCTGGGGGAAGATTTAATTCATAATACGCCGCGGGATGAATCGGTCTCGGTTCAGGTAGGCAAGGCATTTGACATCATCGGCAAGCGTGTGCAGACGAATTTTCAGGTCAATTCCGACGCACACTGGATTAAAGAAAGTTTTACCATCACCCTGGACAATCACAAGAAAAATCCGGTAACAGTACTGGTGCGGCAATATCTGTATCGCTGGAACAACTGGGACATCATTGAGCACAGCGATAAGTTCAAAAAACTCAACAGCCGGGAGATACAGTTTGACGCGGATGTACCAGCCAATGGCAAGAAGGTCATAACCTATACCGTGAAATATTCCTGGTAATGGGCACCGGCGGGGAAAAGAGAGCAAGATGTCGCGAATTCATAATAATCAATAGAACGTGGTTACGACGATGACCGGACGGATACGACCTGGGGGGCCACCGAGATTACAGAGCACACAGAGAGAAAAATTTAACGTGGTTTTTTGGCCCAACTCCGTAGCCTGTGCGCCCTCTGGTGCCCGCCGTCGTCCCTTCGTGTCGTCGTGTCGTTGTGGTAAATACTGCGTCGCCCAGTCGTCCCATCCTCCGCTCCCCTCCGCTACCTCGTGGTTAATTCCGTCGTTGCGTTGCGTCGCATCGCATCTCTGTGGCCTCTGTGATCTCTGTGGCAAACCGTCGTTCCATCGTCGTAACTTTGTGTCGTTGTGTCGTTGTGGTAAGCCCGTCGTCGCCCAGTCTTTGCGCTCTTACGCCGCTTTGCGGTTAACCCCGTCGTCGTCGTCGCGTCGCATCTCTGTGATCACTGTGACCTGTGGAAGCCGATGGCCGATTTGCCACAGCGCTGTGAATGCCTGCGGCATCACCAGTTGGTGAGGGAGGGCAAGGACGGTCACGCGTCAGGCGTTCCGCGCCTGGCCAGCGCCGTCTCTAAAACGTCCCGGATAAAACGCGTATAGGGAATGCCGCGCTGAGCGGACCGGCGCTTAACGGCATCCAACAGCGCTTTGGGTAGACGCACATTAATCTGCGCGGTTTTCCTGAGGATTTCAAATCGCATCGGTTTGAATTGTGTGAAGTCCAAATCCGAAAGGTCCTCGGCAAGGAAGGCCCTGGCCGCCGCATCCGTCTTCAATCGTGGAACTTTACGTTTCATAATGCTTGATCTCCTTTTGGTGCATGTATCGGGCACTGACTGGCCGGATCAGCCTTAGCGCGCCGCGCCGCCGGATGGTAAAGGCCACAAACATCAGCCGCCCCATGGAATTTTGGCCAATCGCAATCAATCGGTCTTCCACATCCGAGTGGCCGGGATCCGGCGCAACGCGCGGGCCATGGTCAAATACTGCCTCAATCTCAGGAATCGAAACCCCGTGCTTCTGACACTTGGCCCGGTTCCCCGCGTCCCAGTCAAATCCCGCGAAGGCGTTGTCCATCAGATCATCCTACACATTTGTATATACAAAATCAAACGGTATCCGGCCACGCCCGTGGAGCTGATCGGAGTCCGGTGGCCGTTGCGGCAATCCATCGATAGCGGATAATAGCCTTCGATGGCCAGAAAAACCTACAGTAAGTTTCGCTCACAGTCCTGGAAATACGCCACAATAGTGCGCCTCCTCCGTGGTCGGCGCAATTGCACCGTCACATCGCTGGCCGCTGAATTGGAGGTTCATCCGCGTTCCATCCGGCGCTACATCCAGTTTCTACGCGATGAACTTGGCGCACCGATCAGGTTTGATCGGGCTTCCCAAAGCTATCGCCTTTCCAATACCACCTGGACCATGCCCAGTAATATCTGTCTAGGCCCCGAAGAACTCCAAACGCTCGCCGTTGCAATTCAGGCGGTCAGGCCGGTGATGCCCGCACCGTTTCCGGAACATCTTGATAAACTGCTGGCCAAATTGCTTGATGCGCTGCCTGAGGATAACCGCGTGGAAATTCTGCGCACGCAGGGCCATATTGAGTTTGTGCCCGCACCGGTTCTTTCCAAAGGTGCCCAATGGTTTGAACAACTTTTGCACGCTATCCGCCGGCAGCTTAGCGTTGATATGACCTATTATGTTTTAAGCAAGGATCAGGAAACTCAACGCCGCTTTGATCCTTATTATTTGCGCAATTATCAGGGTACATGGTACGTTGTCGGTTATGACCACCTGACCAAATACTGGCCCATTCTCAACCTGGCGCGTATCCGCGCACTATCCGTCTCGGATGATCTCTATCACGTCCGGCCATTCAGCGCTGCGGAATATTTTAAGAACAGTCTCGGCGTGATGATCGGTGGGACACCGCAACCGGTGCGCATCCGCCTGACCGGTTATGCCGCCGACACTGCCGATGAGCGCATCTGGCCGCCCGGCTTTACATACAAAGCGACCAGGCCGGGGGAAGGCATTCTCTCCGGTGCACTGGCGAATATGACTGATTTGCTCCAATGGGCATCCGCATTTCAATGCGATGCCGAAATTCTCTCTGAGGTGCCCTCGGATCTTCGGAATAAGAAGGGCGGTAGATAATTCAATGCAATCCCCCGACGGATCACTTCCCAGCCGCTACCGAACCGCCCAGGGCATAGCGCAGCTGCGCCGCAACCAAAGGATATGACTACCACACAACGTTATGGCGATGACGACGACGGAATTAACCACGAGGTAACAGAGGTGAGCGGGGGTAACAAAGCAGGCGACGACGGGAAACGAGTAGCCACAGAGATCGCCGAGGCCACAGAAACAAAGACGCAAAGACACAGAGAGTGATTTGTGAACCACGAGGAAACAGAGGTAAACGGAGGTTATGGTGCTCGGCAGCAATTTGGAACTACAAGAATTGACCGATGGAATCGACCGGTTCTACCGTCCACGCAACACCAACCTCCGCTCCCCTCCGTTACCTCGTGGTTAATTCTGTCGTCGTAGTCGTCCCCTTTGCGCTCTTT
>JAKBAC010000138.1 GCA_021809365.1 Planctomycetota bacterium
AACGCGGCAACTTCCGTTGTGGACGGCAACATCCCCGCGGATAAAGAAGGATTGGACATCGGGCCTAAAACCATCGCCGACTACAAGAGCCGGATTCGTTCCGCCCGCACGGTGGTATGGAACGGCCCCATGGGCGTGTTTGAGAAAAAGCCATTCCAAGCGGGCACACGGGCCGTTGCTGAAAGCCTCGCCGATATTACCGGACACGGGGCTACAACCATTATCGGCGGGGGCGATTCCGCGGCGGCCATTGAGCAATTTAATTTGGCAGCGAAGGTTTCCCACGTTTCCACGGGCGGCGGGGCCAGCTTGGAATTTATGGAAGGTCGCGGTTTTCCGTGCATTGATATCTTGGACACGGTATGATTCACAGTGGAATGCCTTGGGCTTATGCCTGATTGTGCCGTACTGCGGGCATACAGGGGTGATAATCAGTCCCAAATTGGCTTAAGCGGGTACCGCAACGGGGCTTGGCGGCTTATGCCTCCCCGGCCAATTGGCTTTGTACGTAACCTTGGGATGCCTGGAGAATGAACACTATTTTTTCGCGTCCGCCGCACCTGCCGCTGGTGGCACCATCCATATTAGCCGCCGATTTCGGTCGCTTGGCGGAAGAAGTCGCGGATGTGGAGCGCGCCGGAGCCGACCTTCTGCATGTGGATGTGATGGACGGGCATTTCGTGCCCAACCTGACCATGGGGCCGGATATGGTCATGGCGGTGGCGCGGGCGTGCCATCTCATGCAGGATGTGCATCTGATGGTTACGGATCCGCAGGATTTCGTAAAACCTTTTATTGAAGCCGGAGCCGGGCACGTCACATTTCATATTGAAGCGCCCGGGCTAAAACGTTGCAGTGCGGCGGATCTGATTAAGAGCATACATGATCTGGGCGCAACGGCGGGAATATCCCTCAATCCGGATACCGAGCCGGACGCGCTGGATGGAATTCTTCATCAGGTGGATCTGGTGCTGGTGATGAGTGTGCATCCGGGTTTTACGGGGCAAAGTTTTATTCCTGAAGTGCTCAATAAAGTGCGCGTGTTGAAAAACCGCCTGGAGCCGCGGCAGCGATTGGCCATTGACGGCGGTATCGGTGTGCGTACCGCGCATGACGCTTTGGAGGCCGGAGCTGATGTCCTGGTTGCCGGAGCGGCGGTGTTCCGCGCTTCGCATCGCCAGGCGACCATCCAACTGTTGCGCGGGGACTACCCACGTTAGAATAATTTTCAGCTCAGCTAGACACAGGCAAAGGCAAAAAAAGGGGTATATCACAATGTCCATGTTGGCGGGTAAAAAAGCGTTCATTTTCGGCGTGCTCAATGAATATTCCATCGGCTGGTACATCGCCCAGCAACTGCATCAGGCCGGTTGTGAACTCGCCTTTTCCCATTTGCCGGGCGAAAAAATAGAGCGCCGCGTGGTCAAAGCGGTGGAGCAGTTTAAGCCGAAATTTCTGGCACCGTGTGATGTCAGTAAAGATGAGGATATTAAGTCCGCTTTTGCGCTGGCGGCGGAAAAGTTCGGCACATTTGATATCTTGGTGCATTCCCTGGCCTATGCCCCGGCGGATGCGTTGCACAATCCGTTTTTGCAAACCACGCGCGAGGCCTGGAAAACTGCGCTGGATATCAGCGCCTATTCTCTGCTGGCCATGGCCCGTGAGGCCAGACCGTTGATGAATCCCGATGGTTCCATCATCACCATGAGTTACTTTGGCGCGGAAAAGTTTATTCCCATGTACAACGTCATGGCGGTGGCCAAGGCGGCGCTGGAATGCACAGTGCGTTATTTGGCCGCGGAATTGGGGCGCGATGAAAAGCATATTCGCGTCAATGCGATTAGCGCCGGTGCCATAAAAACCATGGCCGCGCGGGGCATTGGTGACATTGACAAGATGATGGCTCATTACACTGAAAAATCTCCTTTGCCATGGAACGCGGACGATGCGGCCACGCATGTGGGAAAAACCGCACTCTATTTGTGTACGGATCTTTCATCCGGGGTTACCGGTGAAACCATCTATGTGGATGGCGGTTATAACATTGTCGGGTGGTAACGCGGAATCATCCGCGGCCCGCGGTTGTTGAAACTCTTCCGATAGTTAGAATCGTTGTCGTGCATACCCGTATAGAACCCGCTGACCTTGGCCTGTGCCAAGCCGCCGAACTGATCCGCTCCGGTCAGTTGGTCGCCTTTCCCACGGAAACCGTTTATGGATTGGGCGGTGACGCCGGCAACGCCGAGGCCATTGAACGCATCTATCAGGCCAAGGGCCGGCCCGCGAATAACCCGCTGATTGTGCATGTGCCGGACATTTCCGGGGCGCACCAGTATTCAACCGCATTTCCAGTCATGGCGGACGCTTTGGCGGAGAAATTCTGGCCCGGTCCGTTAACCATGGTGGTGCGGCGTAACGACCTGATTTGCCCGGCGGTATGCGCGGGAAATCATACCGTTGCCCTGCGGTGTCCCGATCATCCGGTGGCTTTGGCGCTGCTGCGCGCATCGGGCCGTCCGATTGCCGCGCCCAGCGCCAACCGCTCCGGGTATACTTCCCCCACAACAGCGCAGCATGTGTTTGATGAATTGGCTGATCGTATTGCGCTGATTCTTGATGGCGGGTCGTGCGGTGTAGGGCTGGAATCAACCGTTGTGGATATGACCGGCGCGGTTCCCACGATTTTGCGGGCTGGTGCGATCACCGCGGCGATGCTGGGCCAATGCCTTGCCGCAGCGGGGTTTTCATCGGAAGTGGGACAGGCTTCCGGACATCAGGCTCAGCCGGAATCCGCCGGTGAATTGAAAAGCCCCGGCCTGCTGGAAAGTCATTATGCTCCACGTACATCGGCCTTGCGATTTTATGCCTCCGAGCCGGAGCGTCTCTACACGTATCTGCGGCAACAGGAGGGGAAGCGTTTTGGACTCTTGTGCATGGAGGGCTTCGCGGCACCTCCGATGATTGCGGAAAAAATAGTGCTGCCCGCGGAGCCAGCCGCGTGCGGCAGAAAATTGTACGCGGCGATGCGGGAATTGGATCGGCGGCACTGTGATGTCCTGCTGATACAATGTCCGGAGGCGACGGATGGTCTATGGTTGGCCATTCATGACCGGTTACGCCGTGCGACCAGGGAATTGCCATGATGATAGCCCAACATGGAACGCTGAGAATTTCCGCTGCGCGCTTGCGTGAAAATATCCGGGCTTTTCGTGCGCGTCTGGCCCCGAATGTTGCGCTGGGCGCGACGGTCAAAGCCAACGCCTATGGCCATGGCATGGAACAAATTGTTCCACTGCTGTCGGATGCCGGAATTTTTTGGCTGTGCGTGTATTCATTGGATGAAGCCATCGCCGTGGCATCTTTGAATGCGACACTGCCGATTCTCATTCTGGCTCCCATTGTGCTTACCGCCGAAACTCCGGATTGGCCAAAACACGTCGATGCGCTCCTTGTTTCCGGGCGTGTGCGCGTCACCCTGACTGATATTCAATCCGCATGTCACTTGAATTCCCATCTGCGCAACCTCGGCCATGGCCCACCGCTGCCGGTGCATATTCAGGTGGATACCGGTCTGACACGGCAGGGTGTGGCGACGGATCAGTTGCCGGCGCTCCTTGCGCGGGTGCGGGCATTATCCGCCTTGCGGCTGGAAGGCATATTCATGCACTTTTCACATGCGGATACGCCCGGTCACCAGGCCAACAGCTCGCAGCTTGCCACCTTTTTGCATGCCACCGCGGAGGAACGGCGGCGTGATCCGCAACTTCTATTACATGCCCATAACTCTGCCGGTTCCTGGCATGATGCCTTCAATGCATTGAACATGGTGCGCCTTGGCATCGCCATGTATGGTCTTCAACCGTCCTTGGCCAGTCCGGTTGACATGTTCCAGCCAATCGCCGGCCTGACCGCTCCGATCACCGCGATCCATCCGTGTGCCGCCGGCGTTGGTGTCGGTTATGGCCACACGTTTATTACCGCCCGCAAAAGCCGACTGGGAATTGTGCCGGTCGGGTATGCCGATGGCTATCCGCGTGAGCTTTCCAATCGTTCGTTTGGTCTGTTTGGAAATCAGGAAGTTCCGGTGGTGGGCCGGGTGAGCATGGATCAATTGGTCGTGGATATCACGGATTGCCGCGCGCAGGTCGGCGACATCATAACGTTAATATCGGATAATCCAGCATCGCCGATTGGCATGGATCATTTGGCCGAACAGTGCGATACTATCGGCTACGAGCTGGCCACTCGCCTGGGACCGCGATTGGAGCGAATCATTGTGTAAGTTGTTAGGTCAACCACCGTAAGGAGATATTTTATGCCCAAAACATTTTTTGTTACCCGCAGGATTCCACAGGCCGGATTGGATTGTCTGAAAGCCGCGGGAGACGTTATTGTCAACGAGTTTGATCGCAATTGTACCGCGCCGGAATTACTGGCGATCGGGAAAAATGCCGACGGCTGGTTGACCATGCTCACGGATCGCATCGATGCGGCCACCATTCTAGCCTGTCCAAAATTGCGAGGCATCGCGAATTATGCCGTGGGATTTAATAATATTGATATATCGGCATGTACGCGCCAACACATTGGTGTTTCCAATACACCGGATGTATTGACCGATGCCACGGCGGAAATCGCGTTTGCTCTGATTCTGGCCTCGGCCCGTCGTGTGGTGGAAGCGGATGCGTTTTTGCGCGCCGGCCGGTGGACGGGGTGGGAGCCGATGCAGTTTCTTGGTGCCCAGGTTTGCGGGCGAACACTGGGTATCGTGGGTGCCGGGCGCATTGGCGCACGCGTGGCGGAAATGGCGGCCGGGTTTGATATGCGCATCATGTACACCGCGCGCAAGCGCAAGCCGGAACTGGAGCATTCCACCGGTGCTCTGTACGCATCGCTTGAAGATATTTTGCGGCAGGCGGATGTAATATCACTCCATGCGCCATTGACTGATCAGACGCGCCATCTCATCGGAGATGCGCAATTGGGGATCATGAAGGCGGGGGCCATTCTGATCAACACGGCGCGCGGGCCGCTGATTGATGAAGCGGCGCTGCTGCGGGCACTGCGGGAAAAGCGCATCCGCGCCGCCGGTCTGGATGTTTTTGAAAATGAGCCGTCCGTTTCATCGGAGCTGATGAAATTGACCAATGTGGTTCTGCTGCCGCATATTGGTTCCGGTACCGAAGAGACGCGTACACGCATGGCGGTGATGGCGGCGGACAATCTCATCGCGATGGTGGAAGGGCGTGCTCCGGCCAATCCTGTCAATCCGGAAGTCTGGAATCGCTGAGTTTTCAACGCCGCACTTTCAGGGGGGCGACATGGGCTAATTTTGCCGATATAGCGTTTTATTTATTCAGTATAATGTATAAATCACTGGAATTAGTAATTTAACCTTGTAAATCTGCCACATTATGGCATAATTGCAAGGTATGATTCACAGTGGCCGGGCGATGGTTTGCGCTCGCAGATAGTCGTGGAATGTTTCCGGGCTGTTTACGCCGCCGCCCACACCGCTTAAATTCGCACCGCCATAGGGCAGACCATACGCGAAGACATTGTGGGCATTGATCCAACTGTTACCGGCGATCATTCGTTCAGCCACGCGATTGGCTCGCTTCAAATCCTGACTCCATACGCTGTTGGCCAGACCATAAGACAGGCTGTTGACCTGCTTGATGGCCGCCTCCTCATCATGGAATTTCAAAGCAAAGGCGCTGGGGCCGAAGATTTCCTCGCGGCAGCATATATTATCGCTTGAACCGGCCAGCAGACTGGGGCTGACGTAATAGCCACCCTCGTGCCCGGCGATGTGTAAAGGCTCCGCGTCCAGCACGGCCACCGCGCCATGCTTTTTGCCATTTTCAATATACCGATTGACGCGATCCTGCTGGGCCTTGCTGACCAGCGGCCCCATTTGCGTGTTGCGGTCCAGGGCCGGCCCGATGCGTGTGCCTTTGAGTATCGTCGCCGCCTTACTCAGTAACGTATCGTAGATTTTCTCATGAATGATCCAGCGTGTGGCCGTGCAGCAGACCTGCCCGGTATTGAGCGTGAGTGCCGCCGCGAGTTGCTGCGCAGTGGCATCGACATCCACATCATCAAAAATCACCGCCGCGCCCTTGCCTCCCAGTTCCAGTTTGCAGGGAACCAGATTGCGTCCGCAGACTTCCCCGATCAATTTGCCCACGGTGGGCGAGCCGGTAAAGGACATGCGCTTAATATGCGGGTGACTGGTCAGCATGGCACCGGCTTTGGCTCCGGTACCGTTGACTACATTGATTACGCCAGCCGGGAAGCCGACTTCAGCGGCGAGCTTACAGACATACAGCGTGCTTAACGGCGTTACTTCCGATGGCTTCACCACCACCGTATTGCCCGCGGCCAGAGCCGGCATAATGCCCCACACCAGCAGATCATACGGGAAGTTCCATGGGAAAATAAATCCACAGGCACCATAGGGTACGCGGAACGTCCGGGCTTCGATGTGTTTGATCGCCAGAGGAATGCTGCCATGTGCATGCGTCGCCAGGTCCGCAAAGTAACGAATGCCTTCCACACCAAATGGAATGTCAAACGCTTCGCTGTTGACGATGGCCTTGCCGACATCCAGTGATTCCAATTGCGCCAGATCACCGGCATGTTTTTCGATGCTGTCGGCCAAACGATGCAACAACACGCTACGTTCATTGGCCGGCTTGGCGGCCCAGGCGGGGAAAGCGTGATGCGCCGCGGTAACCGCGGAATCCACTTCATGGGCCGATCCCATGGCCACCTGGCAAATCACCTTGCCATCCGATGGGTTAATCACATTATCCATCGCACCATCACTGCTGAGCACCCACTTGCCGCCAATATAATGGTGCAGCGGAGCTTTTATAAAATCCGTCACATTCGTATTAAGTTTTTCCGCCATGATCGTTTCTCCAAAATACAAATTATTTTCGGCGCTCCGCCCGGCCGTAGTTGCAGTTGTGACAGAACACCAATATCAGGAATATATCACTTGACTGCGAAACATTAAAGTGGGATAAGGATATTTATGAATAGATTTATGAACATACGCTTTAACTTCGGCTGTTTGTTGGCATTGATCCTGGTTACAAGCCTGGTGATCGGTGGTTGCCGATCAAAGCAATCGGGGCAATCCCAATCTACATACGGTTCGCAGGGAACTACGTACACTTATCATCTGCGTGGCATTGTGAAGGCATTACCTCAACGCGACCAACTGCCGATGAGCTTGTCGATTAAGACCGAGGCGATCTCGCGCTGGGTTGGTGTTGATGGGAAAATTGAACCGATGATGGCCATGACCATGCCGTATCAGTTGGCCCATGGCGTCGCACTGCAAGGAATAGCCGTCGGCGATAAAGTGGCATTCACCTACCAGGTGAACTGGACCGCCGATCGCATGGTTATTACACAGATTTATCCATTGCCGGCCGCAACAATTCTGAATTTTTCCATGCCCACGGCAACTTCGTCGGCTACCACCAAGCCCGCCAAGGGCGTGATGGCAATGCCTTGAATTATTTGGGTTTCCGCACGGCTTCGCGTAATTGCTTAAAAATCTTTTGGCATAACTTGCGATCGCGCCAACGCTGGAACCGGATTCTTAGTGGAACATAACCGCTATAAGAGCCTGATGGTTTTGTATTCCGTGCGGCTTTGCGATTGGCGGCGCGGTTTCGGCGGTCTTCATCTTCCAGAAGCGCCCATGGCAACCAGGAGTTGTTACCGAATCCGAACAAGCGGGGCTCTCCTTTTTGATCCGCAATCCCCTGGCCGTGACCATGTGCGACATTTCGCGATACAGTTTCCGCAGTGTTGTGGAATTACAGAATATTATTCTTGCGGATATACACCATATAGGGCTGGAGATTATGTCCCGGGCATTCGGTTGCCACCAGCTCGCGATGGGTATAACAATGATAAATGGGAATATTGTACAACCGCCGGAGCAGCGTACCGAAGCGCAAAATGGTCTGTTTTTGTTGGATGGTGGGTTCTTGGATCATAAAATTGCCGATGGACGCCACGCCGATGTTATGCGCATTCCAGATATATCGGCCATGGACGGGTTGCGTGGGCGAACTGCGGTATTGAATATATTGCATCAGCCAGTGTGGGGGGGCAAAGCCATCGCGAACGTGTTCGCCGCGGTATTCCAGATCGCGCAATTGCCAGACGCGGCCCATACGATCAATGCCAAAATGGTATGCAATGTCCTCAAAACCGACGCGCCGTTCATATTCCCGTATGAGTTCCCAGTAGCGGGCGGTTTCCGCAAGCGTATCAAAAAAAATCGGATGCGGATCGCCTGTATGATGGAAAGTGATCAGATGAACACCGGCCATCGGTTGAATGGTACGCATATTCGGCCCGGCCAAGGCCCAAGCACTGCGGGGAATGATGCCAAAAGCGCCGACTGGAACGATCTGCTTGCTCGGTGTGGGCGGATGATAGACCACTCGGGGTTTAAAGTTGGCTGGCGGGGCGTAGCCGGTGTCGCGTTGTCCGGGGCTGATGCTCGCATCGGGCGGCAGAACGCCATCGGGAAGATAGCTGATGGCACTGGTGGACGACGGTGGTTGGGAAGCGCAACCGACCAACGCGGCGGCAGCGGCGGTTCCAGCCAAGCCGGTTAGAAAGCGCCGGCGCGTGCCGTGGGGACTGAAGGGAAATTCCGGGAATATAGCCGCAGGCGTGTCGATCCGTTCCATGGTTGATGCTCCGTTTGAACTGCCGGAAGTTCCACTTCCAGCGAAATCATCGCTAAATTTAAGACGTTCCCTTTGTCTCGCACCACCAAGCCGAACATTTTCAATACGCCAACGGTGGCAGCCTGGTTCTGAAAATTATACATAAAATGTCCGGAATAAAAAATACCATCTTGCGGCGCGCCACCTGCCGGGTACGCGACACTTTATGCGGGTATGGTTTTATTGCGCCGCAAACACGATACCCCGGAGCACCGTCATGGTAATACG
>JAKBAC010000139.1 GCA_021809365.1 Planctomycetota bacterium
ATTTGCGGATCGCACGAGTTGCCATGATTTTGTGGCCAACCAGTTCCGTGTCCTGTTGAGCGGATTCGCCTATCTTCTGGTCGATCATCTGCGGCGTACGGTACTGGTGGGCACGGAATTGGCCACAGCGCAGGTAGACACGATCCGGTTGAAGCTCTTCAAGATCGGTGCGGTCGTGAAGACCAGCGTTCGCCGCTTGGTGCTGCACCTGTCCAGTGCGTATCCGCTGCAGGCGTTGTTCCAACTGGTATGCGAAAAACTCGGGGGATTAAGCGTTCTACATATAGACAAACAAACGTCGGGGTGAAACAGAATTGGCCGTAAGAAAAGAAAGGAAAATCGCATGAATCAAAACAGTATGTCAAGGTAATGGGGGCCGGGGAGAATTCTGCGCCTTACTCAAAAAAACAGAAAATTCCTCGCCGCCGGAACCGATCCGAAGACACAGGGCTGCCGCCAGTTAAAACTGATGAAATGTCCGGGCTAGCGCGGCCTCGGTGGTGTTCACGCGAAGCGTGCCATCCATTTGCGCATCAGCCGTGGCGAATGGCGGTAGATAATTCGGGCCAAATATCGTGATCGCGCCAGGCGATTGTTCAGTTGGTCAATCAGGCGAAATGTCGAGTTGCGGTCCATAGCCTCCGCCGCAATGGCTCCCCAGCGTTGCCGGAACTCCTGGCTTTGCAGGGCCAACTTATCGCTGGCCACATCCGAGAGCGTTTCATACGCTCTTATCACCAGCCCCGGTACCCGCGGATCAGCCGCCAAATCCGCCGCCGTAAAGGTGGTATGGCGCAGGCCTTTATCTAAAAACTCATTGCCGTAGGCATCAACCATATTTTTATTACCGCGCGGGATTGGCAAATTCAGAGCGGCGGAAATGCGCTCAAGGTTGGCTCCCGGATTGGCCATTACGCGGTCAAAGTCCACCACCACCGCCGGCTTCCCGGCCATGGCCACCTCCATGGCCCCCACCTGGTATACCAGCCACATGAGATGCAGATGTGTGGGATTGCTGCCGACGCCAAAGTGCGGGCTGCCCTTAATGACCGAGGCGGCGATGCTTAGCGGGTTACGCAGGGCAATAATATAACCGTCCCGGCAATTTGCTTGCTCAAAGGCCTGCATCCAAAGCCAGATCATCCTTCCCATCTGCGGGTTTTTACAGCCCCAAATTCCGTTGGCTGTTTCCGCCATACGCCGATTAACAATGTCTGTGGCCTCCGCCAATAGGTCGCGGCCTTTGGGGGTGTTCCAGTCTTCCTTCCCGAATAATTGCAGACCGTACCAGGGCAGATTGAAACTCGCCAGGCCGCGGGCGCACAGATCCACGATCAGCACATCTTCCCAGAATCCTTTGGGGTTTCCGGAATCCGGTGGTCGATGATGTTCAGGCTTGCCAACGTCTACGCCCAAACATTCCAGCGCGTGCGTGATGGCACTGGTACCGCTGCGTGGTGGACCTAACACCGCCACGACGGTACGCGGCCTTGCCGCCTTATCCTGATCTTCCTGCATTCCACACTTCCTGCTATTGGCGCGTCCCGCTACAACCGCCCAATCAGCGATGTTATCTTAACCCAGAACCATTACACCAGATCATTCTAACCTGTGGCCGCCAAATCGCCACCAAATCGCACCCCGGCTCACCCTAGTGCCACACGCACAATTTTGATAAAAGTTGCAGTTCCAGTAGTACCAGCATTCAGGAGCCCCGTTTCACTGATCAAGGAAAACGGATCGCGGATCAATTCGTGTACAGTATTATCAGTAATATCAGTATTGGCCAGTAATATCAGTATTGCTCATTGGTCATTGATCATTGGTCTTGGTCTTTGCGTTCTTAGGCTGCTTTGCGGTTAAATCCCGTTGTACGTTGGTCACCGAAATTCCCCCGCAGTGGTCAGCGACTTATCCGCTTTGCCTCCGCCGCACGGCGCAGTTCAATGAGCTTCAAGGTAATCTGGTGTTCATAAGATGCCAGAAACATGCAGAAATGGAATCCAGTTACTCCGTCGAGTATGCCCAGTCGAAACAGGTACATATAACCAAACCTTGCAAGCCATCTCGCCGGCAGGCGGGGCCAGATTTTGTGTTTGATCCAGCGCCGCCGTTCAATGGGACCGCCGAAAAAGTGAAATGTCATCGTACCATCCGCCGTGCCTTGCTCGATCCGGAAAAGTTCCCTCGCCTCAAGCGTGCTATAATGATTGTGCTTGGCAATATAAAATTCCATGCCGCGCCGGTCGTTATGTTCCATTTCTCCTCTAAGATAGCCAACTTTGCCGTCCACCACCATGTGCTCGTGGACATCGCGCTCCTCGTAGCGGGCCTTGCCACGGCGGAAGAATCGCAAGTTCCAGCTTGGATAATAGCCGCAGTGGCGGATGCGCTGCCCGAGGAATATAAAAAAGCGATTCACATAGAAGCCGTTTTCCGCGCATTTATCTGCGTCCGCAATGGATGAGAGCTCCGCAGCAAGTTGTTGGGTTATGACTTCGTCGGCGTCGAGAATGAAGACCCAAGGCGTTTTGATCGGCAGGTTGTCCAGCCCCCAGTTTTTTTGCCGGGCGTATCCGAGCCACGGCTGAAACACAAACCTCGCACCGCCATCCCGAGCGATTTTCTCGGTATTGTCCGTGGAGCCGGAGTCCAAAACAAAAACTTCGCGGGCATTCCCGGCCGCGCTGGCCAAGGCAAATGGCAGATTAACCTCCTCATTTTTGGTGGGAACCATCACTGAGTAATTGGATGTTTCGGACAAAGGATCACCCGCTTTCCATCGCGTCGGTTTCTGAATTAACCATGCCCATAGCACCTGGCCGTGTACAACGTACAACGAACAAGAGTTCATCCCGGCTCGCCGGGAAACAACGAACAACGGGTAGTTTGTCACAAAAGACGCAAAGGCACAAGGTTAGGACGACGGTTAGCCACAAGGTCACAGAGATGCGAAGAGCCGGGGGGTTAACCGCAAAGTAACGTAAGAACGCAAAGGAGCGACGACCACGACGACGAAATTTACCACAAAGACACCAAGACACAAAGGCGCGGCGAAACAGCGTTACGACGACGAGAATACTTACCACACGATGACACAAAGAGCGATTGAGTGGATAATCGATTTATGAAAATACCCGTTGAAATACCGAGGTCTACGGAGTTGGTGGCGTCGCGTGTTCTCAATGCGGCGTTTGCTGTTCACCGGGAGTTGGGGCCTGGATTGCTTGAGAATATTTATGAGGCTTGCCTTGGCGAGGAACTCAGGCAAGAGGGAATTGAATTTCAAACCCAGGTTGTTCTACCAGTGCAATACAAGGGGAATACCTTGGATGCTGGGCTACGACTGGATTTATTTGTGGCCGGAGTGGTGATCGTTGAAATTAAATCCGTGGCTGGGTTGCTGCCCGTACATACGGCACAACTCATGACCTACCTCAAGCTAACCGGTGCCCGCCTTGGATTTCTGATTAATTTTAACGAGGCCTTATTGAAAGACGGCATCCGCCGAGTGGTACTATAAACGCAAACTTTGTGCCTTTGTGTCTTTGCGGTAAATCCGTCGTTGTCCTCCGTTTACCTCCCTTGCCTCGTGGTTCACAATCTCTTTGCGTCCTTTGCTTCTTTGCGGTTCCCCCCCCCGTCTCTTTGTGTCTTGGTGTCGTTGTGGTGAATACCGTCGTGATCGCCCCATCTTTGCCTCATTGAGCGGTTGCGCCGCGCATCTCCCGTTTTTTGACCACCCGCGCCGGGTTGCCCGCCACCACCGTCCAGGGCGGTACATCCTTCATGGCCACGGCACATGCCCCCACCACCGCGCCATCCCCCACCGTTACTCCGGGGCCAACAAAGGCCCGGGCGCAAATCCATACATCTGCACCCAGGTGTATTTCACCGCCCGTCAGCGGCATAAGTGGATCGCGGAAGTCATGCGAGGCTCCGCATAAAAACGCTTCCTGGCTCACAACAACCCGGTCCGAGATCGAGATCCCGTATACGTTGTAAAGATTTACTGAGGCATCCACGTAGACACTGCTGCCAGCCCTCAAGAGCCATGGTGCCCAGATTACAACGCTCGGGTGAAAATAGGCCTTCGCAATCTTCGCGCCAAAACATCGCAGCAGTAACCTGCGCCAACCGGCGAAAAGCCGTGGGGGGGTAGGTCGAAACAGCAATAACCAGCAGAATCGCCACACCAAGCGCCCCACCTTGTTCGCCAGGGAATGCTCATTGCGATACTCATCCGGCCTGGTGGCCTGGGGAGTCAGCGTGGCGTTCGCGTCGTGCCCGGCAGGGCTTGGCTGCGCGTGTTTGTCGTCACTTTCCCTTGTCGGCATAAACCAATCCCGCAATCTCAAATATGGCTGCATAAAAATTTGCTAACGCCGACAAGGTTACGGCGGAAACGGTGGAAGCGTCACCGCTGAGCATTGCGCCGATCATCCTGTCGTGTGATCGGTCGGAGTCCTTCCCCGTGACCTTGTCGCGAATCTTCGAGAAGGTAGCCTTCATTACCGCTCGGGCCTGTCGTCGGTAATACCATGGGTTATCTCCGGACATGTTAACCGCAAACGTGTCAGGGAAAAAATCAAGCGAGGCCATGTAGTTCTGGAACGTGTAGCAAACCCTCGCACGGCGGGGGGCGAACCCCTGCCTCAGCAGAAAATCAACTCTGTACCCACCCACGAGCGACCCATTTATCCACTGGGTATCGCCGCGCTGGTCCAACCCGTGCCTGATACCCTCCGGATGCCAAGGCTGTTGTGGCGAGAACATGCAGGCCAAATCGAGAAAATGGATTGAATAGTCCATCAGAAGCGTGCGGGATGCTCGTTCGCGGCGAGCCCAGGCTGCCGAATCCCCAGCGACCGGCGGACTTGAGAAATCGACGAACACATGCAACAGCCGGCCAGGGTTATACGTGCGGAGAATCTCGCCCAGACTGAGCACGTTCGACTTGAACCGGTAATTATGGCAAACCGCTACGGGGTCGCTTCGCCCGGCGGCAAAAGATGAAAGGCGATGGAACTCTGCTGGCTCGTAACACGCTGGCTTTTCGATCAACACCGCACCGGGTACCCCTCCCAATCCCTCAACCGCTGCAACATGGAGGCGCCCTGGAGTGGCGATTACGTGCAGCCTGGCGGGTTCGGGCTTTGTGTCGGAAAGCGAACGAACCTCGTGGCCGCTTGGGGCCTTAAACGAGCGTACATCGTAGCCAGTGACCGGCCCACCGAAGCCGATCCGTCGCAGGGCTGGCAGGTGCTTTTGCTGAACGATCCGCCCAAACCCTATAAAGTTGACGTTCTCCTGCGTGTCCACCCGCCGGTCCGGTACTGTAACCGGTAGAGCAAAATTCGGATGTTGGCCCGGCAGGCAATCCATCAAATCCTGCTTCCAATCAACGCCCAGCGACATTCCCAGCCGTTCTGCGGATTTGGCGGAGTCGTAGCGTTGCTTGCCAAGGCGTGAGGAAAGCTTCAGGTAGACTTGCAGCTTGCGCTGCCCGATAAGGATCGCAATAGCCTCTCCAATCACCGCCACTACCCACCACAAGGCGACCGGGACGCTGCTGACGCCCATGCCCGAGCCCAGCCGCCGACATATTATTTCAAGATATTCCCGACGTGAGGGAGAATTCGTATCCACCAGCATCACAACCTCGCGGGCCGCGACCGGGGGGGCTGCGACAACTCGGACCACAGCGTGATTTACGCACGTGCGGCTGGTGACCGGCATGGCGCTTTCCGGGTTCCCTATCACAAGCAGCCGATTCCAGGGTAAGCGGGTGGCCGTGCCAATGATGGGATTCATCAAGCCCGGCCCCAAAATGAAGCCCGGACGTAGTAGCGTAAGTTTTATATCCTCCGGGAGTTCATGAAGGAGCACATGATCCGCCACGTTCTTTATTGCGCCGTACGGGCCTTTTCGCTCCGGCCTTTCCTCGATCGGAGAATCCTCTGTGATTCGTCCGGAGGACGCGCGGTAGGAACTTATCGACGAAAAATGAATTAGATGGCTAACACCGTGGGCGGTGCAAAAGCGGCATAACGCGCGGGCGAAGGCCGTGTTCGCGTCGATTCCGAAATCCTTGAGCACAATATAGTTGATAACCGCATCAAATTTACCGGCAAGGAAGGGGGAATCGTTGAGCCGCTCCAGCGATCCCGTAACCAGGCCCCCCGCCGCGGCCTCCGGCCCGCGCTGAAAGCGGACCACGTCATGGCCGGCTTGCGTGAGTATCTCGTCCACGCCGACGCTTGCGAAGCTAGTTGTGCCCAAGATTAGAATACGCATGGGGATGGACTCCGAATTTCCACAACTTACCACGTCGGGCGATTTACAGGGGCCTGATTCTAACGCCCAAGCACCGTGAAGGCTAGGACGATTAATCCAATTTCCCGACAGCCGTTCGGGCCGCGCCTATTCGTCACGGCATCTTCGTCTCGGCAAGGAGGGCGTGGCCATAATTCCGGGCACCCGTGGCGACAGAGGCCGATTTCAACGAACAACGGGACGAGATAGGAGTTAGGAGTTAGGAGTTAGGAGACAGGAGTTAGGTCTACTTTCTCGACACCGACGACGGCTGCGGAGAACGCGCGGGCACGATGCCCGCGGCTAAAAGGGGGATGGGGTGTTCCGGCACCCTAGTGCCCTGTTCCACCCGTAATTATGGGTGGAACAGGGCACTAGTTCGGATTTATTGCCACGCTCACCATACGCGTAAGGTGCTGGTGCGGTTTCGTTTCGGGAGAAAGGAATGGTACAATAATGAGCTGCCTTGGAGCTGGTGAGAGGAATGGTTCAGCTTGGATGCTGGAAGTGGCGATGTCCGTGAGAGGCAGGCATTGTCCGCTTGATTCATTGGCATCGTGTGATGAAGGTGCAACATATTCATGGGCGATGGGGTTTGCTATTCTGCTGTCCAATTACCGCCACTGCCGGATGGTTTCGACGTTGCGGTGGAATTTCCAATAACGCGGGGATGGACATTTTTTAACCATGCCGGTGTAGCACCCATATCCGCACGGGCCGCCGCCGCCATTGAGCAATTCGCGCGCGAAGCCCGTGATGACGCCTATTTGACCGGGCGATGGTATCACCAGTTGGAGCTGGTTCGGAAAGATGCGGCGCGCTTTCTCAAGGCGCTTCCGGAGGAGATCGCGTTTGTTAAAAACACCAGCGAAGGAATAGCCTTTGTCGCCAATGGTCTGGCCTGGAAGCCGGGCGATGAAATCATCTCCACGGCTGTGGAGTACCCATCGAATGTGTATCCATGGATGGATGTGGCACGGCGTTGTGGAGTCACACATCGGATGTTGCCGGAGACGGCGGGGCGGATTGACAAGGAGACTATTTTCGACGCGGTTACGCCGCGAACGCGGCTGATCGCGCTATCCCATGTTGAATACGCCAGCGGCTTTCGTCATGATCTGGGGGCCATCGGAGCTTTCTGCCGCGCGCGCGGGATATTGTTGTGCGTGGATGGCATTCAGGCGTGCGGTGTGGTGCCGGTGGATGTGGGGGAGATGAAGATTGATTTTCTATCCGCGGATGGCCACAAGTGGCTGCTGGGGCCGGAGGGCGCGGGAATTTTTTATTGTCGCTCGGAATTGCTTTCAAGCTTGCGGCCTGAAATCGGCTGGATGAACGTGATCAATGCGTCTGATTATGGCCATTATGATTTTACTTTGCGCCATGACGCCCGCAGGTTTGAGTGCGGCTCGCATAATATTCCCGGTGTGCTGGCTCTGGGAGCGTCGCTGAAATTATTGATGCGGGTGGGGATGGATACGGTGGCGGAACGTGTTGCAATCTTGACGGATCAGCTTTGTGCGGGGCTGAAAAAGAAAGGCTATGAGATTATTTCCAGCCGCCGGCCCGGAGAGACCAGCGGCATTGTCAGCTTCAAGAGCGGCGGTCACAGGCATGAGGACATTGTCCGCGCTTTGGAGCGGAAAAAACTCATCATTGTTGAACGTGAAGGTCGGCTGCGGGCTTCGCCGCACTTTTATCAAAGTCAGTCCGACATTATCCGGCTGCTGTCTGAATTGCCGGTTGATCGGTAAATTGTGAGGGGGCGATGATGCGTTTACTGGTGGCCACAACCAATCCCGGAAAAGTGCGGGAGATAGCGGCGGCGTTGCGTGAATCGGGCGTTAATCATGTTGATTTGGCGACTCTGCGGGATTTTCCAGACATTCCGCCGGTGCTTGAGGATCAGCCGACATTTGAAGGCAATGCCATGAAAAAAGCGGCGCATTTCGCGCACTACACCGGATTGCCGGCGGTGGCGGACGATTCGGGGCTGTGTGTGGATGCGTTGAATGGTGAACCGGGAATTTTCAGCGCTCGTTATGCGGGCGAACCCTGCGATGATGCCGCGAATAATCGCAAACTGCTCTCGGCGCTGCAGGATGTTCCAGCGGAAGAGCGCACGGCGCGTTTTGTGTGTGCCTTGGCGCTGGCCTCGTCCACCGAACAACTCGTTGTGCTGTCCGATACTGTTGAGGGCCGGATCGGCTATTCGCCGCGCGGTGAAAATGGCTTTGGATATGATCCGCTGTTCGTACTTCCGGAACGGAACCTGACCACCGCGGAGCTTTCGATGGAGGAGAAATCACGGATCAGTCATCGCGGCAAAGCGGTGCGGCGGCTGGCGCTGTGGCTGTTGGAACATCCGTTGGAAGGGGCGTGAGAACGCAAAGATGGGGCGATTACGACGACGGATTTAACCACGAGGTAGCGGAGGCGAATTTCAACGAAACGCTACGCTCAACGAGCAACGAGTAACGAACAACGGTTTTTAACCGCAAAGTAACGTAAGAACGCAAAGGGATGACGACGAGGATATTTACCACAAAGACACGACGACACAAAGGGACGACGTTACGACGACGGATTTAACCACGAGGTAGCGGAGGCGAATTTCAACGAAGCGCTACGCTCA
>JAKBAC010000140.1 GCA_021809365.1 Planctomycetota bacterium
GCGGCATTTTCCGCAGCGGTATTAAAGTTAAACGGTTCATAGAAAATGGCAAAATCATGGTTACCCATAATGGTGAATTCACAATTTTCGATGACCGTGTCCAGGCATTCCAGAGGATTCGGACCGTAGCCGATCACATCACCGAGGCAACAGATATTTGTGATATTCCGGCGACGAATTTCCTCCATGACCACAGTTAAGGCTTCCAGATTGCCGTGAATATCGGAAATAATGGCGATGGGCGGCTGCCGGGAGGCAGCATCCTCCGATGCGGGCGCAGGCGTGACCTGGGTTTGATCACCATTCTCATGGGCTTGCCGCACCGAAGAAAGTGAAGCAATGTCTTCCGCGTCTTGCTGGTTGTTCATGTCTGTCTATCCGGGCGTTACCCCGTCCAAAGTCCTGCCACCGGTTTTGTATCGGTTCCTGATTACCTGCAACCGATTCCTTGAGGAACTGGGCGGTGAGGGACTCGAACCCCCGACATCCGCGGTGTAAGCACGGCGCTCTAACCAACTGAGCTAACCGCCCGTCCAACCCCCTAGAATATCGGATTTCTGCCATTTCAGCCACCCCGGCCCCGCGCCCGCGGGGCGGCAAGAAATCGGGGCCGGCATCTGGGGTGCGAGTTTTCAAGACCAACCATTCTCTTAGCGCCGGCATTTATGCCGTCGATTTTGCCGCTTGCCGGGAAATATTGCCGGGCCCCCGCGCATGCGCATTGACTCGGCGCAGCAATATTTCCGGGCAACATGCCGTGCGGCGAAACTTCACATAGCCGCCGGCTTTGCCGGTGGAGGAACGTACCCTGGCCGTCTCCCGCTACCGCCGCGACCAAACAGTGTAATTGCCCCTTGACCTGGAAGCCTGTCCGAATAATGCCCGGGGTGCGATCCCGGCGCGCCGGGACGATTTTTGGCTCCTGAGGGGCATCGCGCCAAAGAGCACCGTGGTGATAACCCGGTGGTTGGTTGGCGGCACCGGATCAACCACCGGATTATCATCCGGTGCTCACGGACGCATCGCGGCAAAGAAAAAAGGTACCTGACACCTTTTCTCCGGAAAAAAGGTGTCAGGTACCTTTATTTTGGAAGGATTGCGTAATTGTTAGCTGCTGGCCGGAAGCGCCGGGATTGCGGTGGGGGCGCGGCCCCGGACCGTTCGGGTAGGGCAGAACTCCGCGTAGAATGGCGATATTTTATGTGTTTACATGCAGCCAGTGTCTGGAGTGCAAGGCGATAGGGCAGCAGTTTTAGCCACCTCTAAAGGACTGCCTTGGGAGCGCGAAGGCTTTTGCTGTAAAACCCGGAACGGTCGAAGCAACAGGGGCGTCGCTTGCCGGAAGCCAACATGGAGCAGGTGCAACGGATACGCCGGGTGCGCGTCTCGGTGTGCTTGGCTGACGTAATCCAGTGAATCCAGTCCCGGCGCGCCAGGGGCGTAATATCCCGCCAGATGGTCTTCGCTTGGGGGGCTTCCGCGAGAGCCTTTCGCAGGTCGGGCGGTATTTTGGGATCCGGTTCCTCGGCCAAGGGCGTGATTTCCAGCGTGACAACGTCGCCTGCGTTGGCACCCGCAGCCACGCAGATATTCCGGTCCACTTTCAGCCAGTGGCTTTTTTGACCGTCCGGCTCAAGTGTAGCCTGAAAGGCAATGCCATTGATGCTGCCCTTAACCGACACCATGCCCCGCGACGGAAGCTTTCCGCTGGCAACCTTTGGCTGCGTAAGAAACAGCCACGTGCCAACCTTCGCATTCGCCGCCGGGCAGCACAGCGTGGCTCTGAACCGAATCGTCATGTCTGTCTTTTTCCGCACACCGGACTTCATGGCGTAATATCCCGCAGCGCATTGCGGCCTGATGAGCCAACTCCCAGCCGCGCCAAGCGGGCCGGCAAGCTCCATCATCTTGGTATAACTCAAACAAGCCATAAGCTCAAGGACGAAACAACCGGGGACGAAACAACCGAGGAAGCAAAGGGACGCTACCGCCTTACATTTCCAAAATTAAAGGTACCTGACACCTTTTTCGATGGAAAAGGTGTCAGGTACCTTTTTTTCGGAAGCGCCGGGATTGCGGTGGGGCGCCGTGGCCCCGGGCCATTCCGACAGAGCAGAATTCCTTGTAGGATTGCGAGCGATGTAGTCAAATATTACAAGCGGCTAGGGCGGCCAAACCACACCACGAGGGAAAGAAGAAGTTCCGCGATCAAAGTTGGCGAGAGGATTCTCTTAAAGCCAAAGGACAGTGAAATCAGGGAAATTTTACCGGCGTCAGTGTTTACCGCATAATAATATCCAGAGAAAAGTGAAAGGATATGTGTGCCGCGTATGCAAGTCATCGTACCAATATCGCCGGACCAGCTTGGCGGGCAATCGGCAGTTGTTGCGAGCGGCTTCCGCGTCATGGCAGAGCGCGGGAGAGCGGTGATCATTGAGTTTTATCAGAAACCCCACGGAATCGAATGGTTTGGCGGATTTGAGTTGTTATATTGCCAGCGACAGCATGATCCGCAGGAATGCAAGGTGATTCGCAAAGCTAGCGACGAAGAGCGGAAACTTTTCCGAATACCGCTATGGATACAGGGAGACGAGGTGCCGCAGTGCTGCGGCCGGCCAATGAATTTCGTTGGACAAATTGACGATGACCGCCTGTGCGGTGAACGCCCCCCTGATGCAAAACTGTGGTGGCATGACGCGGCGAGCTTTTATGTGTTTACATGCAGCCAGTGTCTGGAGTGCAAGGCGATAGCGCAGCAGTTTTAGCCGCGTGGACTGTACTTTTTCCCGGTTCTTTACAGGCCGCCCCAAAGGCGTCGCATTCAACAGGCGCTCCGCATGCACCGGACCTAACGCCTCCTCCGGCTGTAACTTGCATTTTTTATACATGCAACTATGGCCTTGCTCGCGCAACTTCTCCACCTGGACCGCCTTTGGCTAATCATGACAAGAAATGTTTGTGATCTCGGATTGAAGGGTTCTGGAATATCCTATCCGACACGTTTTCCGCGACAGACGTACGTCAGCCGATTCGTCTGTTAAGCACGGTCGAGGTTGTGACGTTTCTATCTCGGCTAAGGGTGAAAATTTGATTGCGGTGGGGCGAAAAATTAGGGTAAGTGTTCACGGCATGCGCTACATCCACTACAATCCCGGGGTTGATATGTTTGGTGGAGTTGTTATGCCCCGAATCTGTTTTATTTTAGTTGCCGGATTGGATCACAAATTGGCGGCTGGTGCCGGTGGTGTTTTGGCGGACTTTGCGCACTGCGGCACGCTGGAACCCGTTCTGCCTGCGGTTACCTGCACCATGCAGGCTACGCTGACCACAGGCAAAACGCCCGCCGCGCACGGCATTGTCTGTAACGGTCTGTATACGCAGGATAATCCCGCTTTGCATGGCTTACTCGATGATGACAGCTTTCCGGAATTTCGGCAACAAATCAGTTTCTGGGAGCAATCGAATAAACTTTTACAGGCCCCGCGTTTCTGGGCGGGAAAGCCTCTTCGCACGGCGATGCTGTTCTGGCAACAGTCCATGCCCGATGCCTCGGATATCGTGCTGACCCCCAAGCCGGAACACACGCCGGACGGCAAAACTGTTTCCAGTTGCTTCAGCCGCCCGCACGATTTGTATTCCCGCCTGACCGCCAAGCTCGGGGCTTTTCCCCTGCACCACTATTGGGGGCCTATGGCGTCGCTGCCGAGTTCGCAATGGATTATCAATGCCGCGATGGAAATCTGGCGACATGATCCCGTGGACCTGCAACTGGTCTATGTGCCGCATCTGGATTACAACCTGCAACGGTTCGGGCCTGATCATCCCGCCGCAGCCAAAGATGTCATCGATGTTGCGGCGCTGCTGGCTCCCCTGGTGGAAATGGTGCGAAGCGACGGCGGCAGCGCCATCATCGCCGGCGACTATGGCATGAATGCGGTGAACAAAACGATTTTCCCCAATCAGGCCTTGCGTGCGGCAGGCTTGCTGAAAACCCGCCCGGACAATGATGGCAAACTGCTTATCGACTTTGCCGCCAGCAGAGCGGTCGCCATGGTGGATCACCAGATCGCGTATATTTATTGTGCCGCGGACGCGGTAGAACAAGCGCACAAAGTCCTGCGCGCGCTGGAGGGCGTGGGAAGCATCGCCCAGAGCTTGGAAGAAAAATCCCATCTGGGCCTTAATACGCCCCGGGCCGGGCAATTGGTTGTATTGTCACAACCGGATGCGTGGTTCGCCCATGACTGGTGGCACAACGATTCCGAAAAACCGCTCTGGCAGTTTTCGGTAGATATCCACCGCAAGCCCGGCTATGACCCCCGTGAATTATTTTTTGATCCCGCGCGTAAGTGCATTGCACAAGACACCGCTCTAGTCAAAGGCTCGCACGGCGTTGTGACCTCTGACCCTGAAAAGCTGCCCGTACTGTTAAGCGATATTCCCCTGCCGACGAAATCCACACCAGCCACCGCAATCGCCGCCTGGCTGGCGGATCAGGTGTAAATATTGCTCCATTCCTCCGTTACCTCCCCGGCCTCTTTGTGAAAAAGGTCCCTCCAATGTATTCGGAACGTGGAAAACTTAATTCACAAGAAGCGGAGGAAAGGGAGGAATTTACGATGGGGCTACGGGGTTGGTTTTTTCCAGCGCTGCAGCAGCAGGGCGCCGATTCGCCGGGCGGTGCGGTAGCGGCTCAGGGTTATGGTGCGGTTCACGGTATATTTTTTGCCGTTGAAGATGATGACCTGCGGGCTGTGGCCTTTGGGGAGCGGTTCAAGGTTGGTCCAGTGAATTAACATTTTCCGCAGTTGGGTGGAGGGGTGCAGAGTCCATAATTCATGCAGCATGGTCAGTTCCACCGTAACGCTTTGATCCGTCAGCAGTCGCTGCACCAGCCAGACGCGCTGGGTGCCGTGCAATTTTGGGGCAACGGCGGCGGCGCGTAATCGCTGGCCGGGGTTTTGTGACATTACCAGTCGTATCAGTTCCACATCCTGTGTGCGGGAGCGAGCCCAGTTGAACAGAGCTTGCCGTTGTTGTGGCGGAAGCTGCGCAATAAGATAAATCCATCGGGACATCGCAGCATTGAACGCCATAATGTGTGATAGCTGCTTCTGCCAGGGCATGGCAGTCGCAATCGTGATCAGGGTGCGGTACTGGGCCGCTAAAGTTGCTTTCACCCGGTTTGCCAACGCGCCGACACGCCCCAGCTCGGTCATCGCTTTTCGCACCGACTTCATGCCCACCTTTGGCCCCGCCCGATCGGCTGTTGCACTGCCATGAACTATCGCCGCCGGCATGGATGCTGCGGGACTTTCCACCGGTTCTTTGTCCGCCTTGGCCGGTAAGGGTGTTGGCAGGCACCATCGCGCTAAAAGTGCTGCGGCAAATTGTCGGGTGTCAATCAGATTGCTTTGCCTGTTCATTCGGTCGAGTACCGGTGTGGCGTTTACCGCCTCGCGACCAAACAGAAACATTTTCCAGCGCCGGGGTTTGGCCAAGCCGCCCAGGTTTTTCTCTGCCGCCCATTGCCGCAGAAGGGCCATTTCCGCCACGGTGGGCCGCCGATTATAAAGTGCCGCCATCACCGCTAAACGCACGACAAAAACCGGGTCATGTAACAGCCGCATGATCATGGCATCGGCGAACGGGCCGGGCATTTTTACTAAAGCGCGTAGGGCGGCAAGGCGGTGGAAGGACCATCTTGAAAACACGTGATTGACAATCGGCAAATTCGCGCTGCGTAACCCCCAGTTGAACAAGGCCACACGCCCGGAGCGCGGAAAGGTCATCACCGCCCCGGCCCATCGTCCCACCTGGGCGTTATACCGCAGCATATCCTGTAAAGGCGCGGATTCTTGCGAATCGGGCAGCGCGGCAGCATCGCTTAATTGGCCCAGTGTTTCAGCCAGCGCCTGCTCAATAACCGCTGTGCGCGTTACGCGCCCGCTCCCCGGCGGTACCGCGTGATCCAACGCTTTCTGATACGTGGAAACTGCGGAGTCCGGCAGCCGGTACACATGGCGCATCTGCGGCCAAAGCCAAAGCGCCAGAACTAGAAGCAAAATTGGAATTATGACCAGTGCTGTGGAAAGCACCCAGGATTGTTTTTCCCGGTTTGGAAGCATTGTCACTCCATTGAGGCATAGTTATTACTTTGCCGACGGCTGTTCCGCCATGGTTAGAATTATTTGCCAGATTTCCTCCGGTACCGGCATAACTGATAATCGGCCAAGCCGGGGCAATTCCCATTTTGCCAGGCGCGGTTGCGTTTTGACTGCCTTCAGCGTGACGGCACAGCGCAGATTTGCGCCCGGTTTAATATCCACCACGGCCTGTTTTGGGTTGTCGCCTCTCGGATCAGCGTATGCGTCTGATGCCGCCACAGCTAATCCCACAATGGCTTTTTCCATGCCGGTGTGGTAAACCATCAGGCCGTCACCCTTTTTTATTTGCCGCAGGTATATCAACGCCAGATTATTATTAACGCCATCCCAGACAGTTTTGCCATCGCGCAGCAGATTCTCAAAACTGTAATCATCCGGTTCGGTTTTAAGAAGCCACTTGGGCATGGGTTTGTTCCTTATCATGATGGATGGAAAATTATGGGCGATCGGCATCATGGGGCAGTCGTCTGGGGTTCCGGATAATTATCCCGGATCAATCGCCGGTGGCTCAGGCGGTGGCGCATTAGAATCCGGGAACGGTCTGGGCGGCGGCGGCTGTTGTTTCTGATAATGTTGAGATTGCGGGCCTTGATTGCCGGAATTTTTGCCTCGGCCCCTGGCATTATTATTACCGGGGTTGCGCTGCGGTGGCCTGCCGGGCTTATCAAGCTGGCGGTGCGGCGGGGCCGTCGGCGCTCTATTTTGGGGGCTTGCGGCAGGACGATTATTCGCCTGATCGCCGGGCTTTCGCGGGGTCTGGCCGGGGCGCGGTAACTCCGGGGCGACATTTTCTCCGTCGCCGGGAAATTGCTTGGCCCGCCCCTCGGCATTCAAGGGTTTTGGCAGGTCAAAAGCCTCAATACCTTCCATCGGCACCGCCGCCCGATTGCCATTGTCATATTCCACCAGCACCAACTGGGTCAGAATCTGGCCGTCCATCACCCATGCTTCCCCTTCAGCGGTGCGAACCCGTGTATGTTTTCGCGGCAAGCGCTTGCGCAAATCTTCATAGGTTTCATCTTCATAACGCAGGCAGCACATCAGGCGGCCGCAACGGCCGCTGATTTTCGCCGGATCTAATGTTGCTTTCTGTACTTTGGCGGAGCGCATGGAAATCGGCGTAAGGACCTTGAGAAATTGCTTGCAGCAGCAGTGCTGGCCGCATTTTTCATAATCCGCTACCAGCCGGGCTTCATCCCGTGCACCGACCTGCCGCAGATCAATTCGCGCATGCAACTGATGCGCCATATCGCGAACCAGGGACCGGAAATCCACCCGGTGTTCACTGATAAAATAAAAGACAACCTTTTCCCCGCCCAGGAGGAATTCCACATCCACCATTTTCATTGGCACGCGGTGCACTTCCACCATGCTGCGGGATATTTTCAAGTAGTGGGCGCGCTGGCTGTCGAGGCGAGCTTGCTCCGCAATATCTTGCGCGGTGGCCACGCGCAGAACCCGACCGCTGTCCGAAAACGGAAAATCCTTCCCGCCCGATTGGTCAATATAATCCAGCAGTTTGTCGCGCGTGATGGATTTATTACACCCGCCGTTGCCGCAGACGGTTGTCAGCATTTCCGCCATTTCTACGCCGCGACTTGAACGCACCACCATGCGCGACCCGCATCCGACTTTTTCTTTAACATCGCTTTGAAATTCCCCAATAAGTTTCAGATAGCCGTAGCGCACCACCATGGTTTTTGGCGGAGGCGGAGGTGGAATGACTGGTTCCAGCGGCATAATTTCAAGCGATATCGGCATAGCTTCTCGTCCGATCAGATGATCCCATTGGCGGACAAAACAAAATCCATCAAACTATATTGTAATCGCCTTCCACGCGGAATAAAACCACACGACTCGGTTACAGGTTACAGGTTACAGTTACAGGGGACAGTAAATGTTAGCCGGCAGATTTATCTGCCGTGTCAATTGGCGGTGCCCGCGATTCCTTGCTCTTCTAACTCCCAACGCCACGTCACTTTAAAGGTACCTGACACCTTTTCCGTGGGTCACGGTAGGTGACAGGTTACAGGTTATAGGTGACAGCGGGCAGTTTTACCTGCCGAGCAAAATAGCAGGGCCAGCGCGTCCAAACTCTCCTAACTCCTAACTCCCGACTCCTCTTCGCATGAAAACCTCTGGCTCGGTCTTTACTGCCTTTGGCAGTGTCGCTATGCCTTTGAGGAATTGTGCGCTTGTTAAACTCCGGTTGGGAGTTTTTCGCGTGCGGTGGTCGTTGGATATGCGGCCGTTGATTGCCCGTTGCGCGCGTAATGATGAAATGCGCTGGTAAGCTGCCGGGTGATCGGGCCGACTTTTCCGTCCCCGATCAGGCGTTTATCCACGCTGGTAACCGGCACCACTTCCGCGCCGGTGCCGGTGAGGAAACATTCATCCGCAGTGTATAAATCATAACGGGTGAGATTGGTTTGCCGGGTTGGAATACCGGCTGCCACCGAGAGTTCCAGCACCACTTCCCGGGTGATGCCAAGAAGAATGCCGCTTTCTTCTGCGGGCGTAAGCAAGCGGCCGTCACGCACGATAAAAATATTATCAGCCGTGCATTCGCAGATAAATCCCAGCGGATTAAGCATCACCGCTTCCGGCACACCGGCGTCAATGGCTTCCCATTTGGCCATGATGTTATTGAGATAATTGAGACTTTTAATCTTCGGTGACAAAGCCGCGGCGGCA
>JAKBAC010000141.1 GCA_021809365.1 Planctomycetota bacterium
TTTGGCATGGCAGTGGCCTCCGCGGTTAAAGGTTTGGCAAACGCCGTTGCAGTTCTGCAACCGGATCATTCCCTCCGTATTATGCGTCTGGCATCATCGTATTGCAAAGTTGGCAGCAAGTGGATCTTCGATGCAACGATTAAGTTAAGACAAACTGTTGTTGCAGGTATTAACTAATGTGATTTCGCTCGTCGGTGCCTGCGGGAAGGTATTGTGGGGTTGGTTCGTGCAACCGAAGTGTTTAACGAAGGGCGTAATTGCGACGAGGTTTGTGGGCCGGCACTGCGTGTTGCGCCGCCAAGCTGATCGACTGCTACTCCCGCCTTAACTGCGTGCAACAGTATTTTCGCACAGGCCTCGGCGTCCGATTCGGCTTGATGGTGATTCAGTGGGATTTTCAGATAGCGGCATACGGTATCCAGCGTGTGGCGCGGCAAGTGCGGCCAGACGCTTCGCGAGAGTTTTACCGTGCAGGCAAATGTATAGGGTGCCGGCTCAATGCCATAATAGTCACAGCAGGACATCAGAACGCCGCGATCAAAACTTGCATTGTGCGCGGCCAGGAGCGGGGCGGCGTCGCAGAAGTTCTGGATCTGCGGCCATAACTGCTGAAATGTTTTGGCATCCCGCACGGTGTGATGCGAGATGCCATGGATATAGGTGAATATGAACTCGCCGGGCGGCGGTTTAATGAGCGTGTTGAATCGCTCAACTACCTGACCATTCTTCACGCGCACCAGCGCGAGAGCGCAGGCGCTGTGCCGCGCCTGATTGGCGGTTTCAAAATCAATGGCGGTAAATTCCATCGCAAGCCTCCGTGCCGTGTGCATTAATCCGTCAAATCACTTCGCTCTCACCCGGTAATACTCTCCATAATAGCGGCCCGATGGGCGATGTTACAATGGCGGTGTTCGGTTTTTACTGAGAATTGGCTGGTTCAGTCGGCCCCAGAGCTGGGGATTGTCACTTGGAATTCGGCACCGCCGCCGTCGCGGTTGCGGGCGGTGATGGTGCCGTGGTGGAGTTGGATGATGGCGCGGCAGATTGCCAGGCCCAGTCCCAGGCCGGGGCGGCGGGGGGCTGAGGTTCCGCGAAAAAACTTTTCAAATATTCTCTGGGTATCGTGAACGGGTAGCCCGGTCCCGCGATCCATGACGCGGATCAGCACTGAATCCGGCCGGGCTATGGCGACGATTTCAATGGGTTTGGATGTCGGTGCGTGATCCATGGCGTTTTCCAGTAAGTTAGATAAAACTTGCTCCAGAAGAACGGGATCGCCTTGCACCAGGGGCAGCGAATCAGGAATACTAATTTGAAACTTGCGGTCCGGATCCGTGTTTCGCCACCGGCCGACGGCGGAAATAATCACCTCCCCGACATCCACGCTTTGGCTCTGAATCGACGGGTTGCCGGATTCCAAACGGGTCATTTCCAGAAGTTTTCCGATAAGACCTTCCATGCGTTGGGATTCATGGGAAATGGTGGTCAGCAGTTCTTCACGCATTGGAGCGGACATGGACGATCCCGCCTGGAGAATGCTGGTAGCGGAACCGGTGATGGCCGCCAGCGGCGTGCGGAGGTCATGCGATACCGCCGATAACAGCGTGTTGCGCAGCATTTCAAGTTCTGTGCGTTCCCAGGCGCGGTGCGATTGTTCCGACAGCACCATGCGCTCCAGTGCTACGGCAATCTGGGCGGTGAAGGCTTCCAGCGTGCGCCATTCATCAGGATGACTGAGGCGGTCAAGATCCGAGGGAATAACACACAATGCGCCCAGTGTTGATTTCACGCCTTTCAGAGGCAGGTAAATCGCTTTAGAGGATGGTAGTGTGGCGGTGGTGGCACCGGCCTTTTCACCATGACGGATAACCCAATCCGCGACCGACAATTCCTTGTCATCAAGCGTTACCTGGGCGGAACTGTGGGTCAAGACTGGAATACCGGCGGCATCGGGCAGAATCACAGCAGCGGGCGAATTGAAAAACTCGGCGATATGTCCCACGGAAACCCGCAGCAGGGCGGTATGATCGGGACATGAAATCAAGTCCCGACTCAAGCGTAACAGCGCTTCGGTACGCTGTTCACGGGAGCGGGACAGGCGTTGCTGATCGCGCAGGGATGCGGTAAGCGTTGTGATATAGACACCCGTCACCAGCATGGCCGCGAAAGTAAGCAGATATTGCGTATCTGAGACCGCGAACGAGTAGTAGGGCTTGACCACGGTGAAATCAAAAGCCGCTACGCTGAGAACAGCGGTTAAAATGCCTGCAAAGCGGCTGTAACGGGCGGAAATCCAGATCACCCCCAGCAGGTAGAACATGATGACATTGATATCCGATAAGCCGAGCCGGTGGTAAAGAAAAATACCCAACGCTGTATTGAATGCCACAACGGCCAAGGCCCAGGCAATTCCCCGCCTGTCCCAGGTTGTTTTCCGACTCACCGGAGCCGGTGGTGGGCTTTCGGCATCCTCCCGGATTAATTCCATGTGAATATCGCCGCTGCGCGTAATCAGCAGGTCCACAAAAGATCGCCGCAGCAGGCGTCGCCAGCCGCGATCAGCCGGTTTTCCGACGATAATGCGGGCCACATGGCGGCTCCTGGCGTAGGCGATAATCTCCTGGTCCGGATGCAGGCCGGAAAGTGTTACCGCCTGACCACCAAGTTGCTCGGCCAACTCCAGGGTGCGTGCCACGCGCTGCCGATCGGCTTCTGATAAGCCCGGCGATTTTGCCGTTTCAACATACACGGCGATCCAGGGAGCCTTCCAGGCGGCGGCCATGCGCGCAGCGGTGCGGACCAGATTAGCCGAAAACGGGCTGGGGCCTACGCACACTAGAATGCGTTCCGAAACTGCCGCTGTCCGGGCTGCGGCAGTCCCCAGCCGCAGTGTATCAATATCCTGATTGATCCGATCAGCGGTACGGCGCAGAGCCAGTTCCCGAAGGGCCAGGAGGTTTCCAATGCTGAAGAAATGCTGTAACGCAGCGGCGGTGCGATCGGGCGTGTAAATTTTACCTTCCTGCAGACGTTCAATGAGTTTTTCCGGAGGCAGGTCCACAAGCTGTACTTCATCGGCATTTTGAAACACCGAATCCGGCAGCGTTTCGCGGACTTTTACGCCGGTCGCCCGTTCCACGATATCGTTGACGGATTCCAGATGTTGAACATTAAGTGTTGTGTATACGTCAATTCCTGCGGCCAGAAGTTCGGCTATATCCTGCCAGCGTTTGGCGTGCCGCATGCCGGGGGCGTTGGTATGGGCCAGTTCATCCACCAGAATAAGTTCCGGAGCTTTGCTTAAGGCTGCATCGAGGTCCAATTCCTTGAGAACAGCGCCGCGGTATTCCACGATTTTATAGGGAAGAATATCCAGGCCCAGCAGCAACGCTTCGGTTTCCGGGCGGATGTGTGGCTCGGCATAACCGACCAGCACGCGCACGCCGTCAATGGCCCGCCGTTGGGCCTCCTCCAGCATGGTATAGGTTTTTCCCACACCCGCTGAAGAGCCAAAAAATATTTTGAGCTTACCTCGGCGCAGCGATTCTTCCTGCCGGGTAAGCAGTTCAAGAAGTTCGTCAGGATTGGGTCTATGCGTTTGTTCCATCATCTGCAACCATTATTCTTTGCCGGTCCGGGAAGCTGCCGAAGCGGATGATAATCGATCTAACGCCAGATTCAGATCCAGCACATTGACGCGTGGCGCACCGAGAATACCGAAATCACGCCACTGGCAGAAATGCTCAACAAGATTTGTGACGGCGGAAGTCGGCAAACCGCGCGCCGCCGCCACGCGACGCACCTGATAAAATGCCGCCGCCGGGCTGATGTCGGGGTCCAACCCGCTGGCGCTGGAAGTTACCAGATCCACGGGAACAGGTCCCTTTTCTGTCGGATCAGCGGAGCGAAGGCGTTTGATCCGGCGTTTGACCGAAGCGAATAACTTCGGGTTCATCGGTCCCGTATTGGAGCCTGATCCACAATCACCCAGAGGCCCATTATAAGAAGTATAAGGAACCGGTGAGGTAGCGGATGGCCGGGGCCAGAAGTATTTTGGAGCGGAAAAATATTGGCCGATCAGACGCGATCCGACGGGTGTTCCGGCACTATCCGTTATCAGGCTGCCATTGGCCTGCCATGGGAACGCCACGGCTGCAACGCCCGTGACCACCAGGGGATACGCTAAACCAGTGATGGCGGACAAGATGACAAACACAACAATTGCCGGACGACATTGAGACCACATCATGTAATTCCTTTCAACGCGCGTGTTTCAGGCCAAGTGCATGGCCACAAGTGCCATGTCAATGAGTTTAATTCCGATAAACGGCACAATAAGCCCCCCGACGCCATAAAGCAGAATATTTTGTAACAGCAGTTTCCCGGCGGCCATTGGGCGGTATTTTACACCGCGCAAAGCCAGCGGAATCAGAACAATGATAATCAGGGCATTAAAAATAACAGCGGACATAATGGCGCTGGCCGGTGTGGCCAGATGCATGATATTCAAGCGTCCCATCGCCGGATAAATGCCGACAAATATGGCCGGGATAATGGCAAAATATTTACTGACATCGTTGGCAATGGAAAACGTGGTTAATGAACCGCGGGTCATCAGCAGTTGCTTGCCCGTTTCAATAACCTCGATGAGTTTGGTGGGGTTGGAATCCAGATCAACCATGTTGCCGGCTTCTTTGGCGGCTTGTGTACCGGAGTTCATGGCCACCGCCACATCCGCCTGGGCCAGGGCGGGAGCATCATTGGTGCCGTCCCCGGTCATCGCGACCAGCCGGCCGCCCTGTTGATACTCGCGAATGAGCTTGAGTTTCGTTTCCGGCGTGGCCTGGGCAAGAAAATCATCCACGCCGGCCTCGGCGGCGATGGCGGCGGCGGTAAGGGGATTATCGCCGGTAATCATCACCGTTTTTATGCCCATGCGCCGGAGCTGCGCAAAGCGTTCTTTGATGCCGCCTTTGACAATATCTTTAAGTTCAATAACGCCCAAGACATTCGGGCCGTCCGCTACCGCCAGTGGCGTTCCACCACGGCGGGATATTTCGTCCACCGCGGTCTTAACCGATGCATCCAGTTCGCCGCCAAGTTCAGCTACATAAGCCGCAATGGCGTCCGCAGCTCCCTTGCGGATTTTTCGGCCGTCAAAATCCACCCCGCTCATGCGGGTTTGTGCGGTAAAGGGGATAAATTCGGCGTGGAGAGAACTTAATTCTCTGCCGCGCAAGTTGTAGCGATCCTTGGCCAGCACCACAATACTGCGCCCCTCCGGCGTTTCATCCGCCAGGGACGAAAGTTGCGCCGCATCAGCCAGTTGTTCAACGCTTACACCTTTGGCGGGAATAAAATTAACGGCCTGGCGGTTGCCCAGCGTAATGGTTCCCGTTTTATCCAACAGCAGCACATCCACATTGCCCGCAGCTTCCACCGCCCGGCCGGAAGTGGCAATGACATTTTTTTGGATCATGCGATCCATCCCCGCAATGCCGATGGCGGATAAAAGGCCGCCGATGGTGGTCGGGATCAGGCACACCAGAAGTGCCACCAGCACCGTGAGGCTGACGGGGGTGCCGTGGCCTGCGGCGTCAACCGCGTAAATGGAAAACGGCAACAGCGTGGCCGTGGCCAGCAGGAAGATAATCGTCAGTTTGGCCAAAAGGATATTCAATGCGATTTCATTGGGGGTTTTCTGGCGCTTGGCCCCTTCCACCATGGCAATCATTCGATCCAGAAATGTTTCACCAGGATCGCAGGCCACGCGAATAATCAGCCAGTCGGAAAGTACGCGCGTACCACCGGTCACACTTGACCGATCACCGCCGGATTCTCTGATGACCGGGGCCGATTCACCGGTTATCGCCGACTCATCCACCGAAGCCACGCCCTCCATGACTTCTCCGTCGGTGGGGATCAAATCGCCGGCCTCCGCCAGAAGAATGTCCCCTTTTCGTAATGCGGCAGCGGACACGCTTTGAACGGGGGCATCGCGCCGGGCTTCGGTGAGCTTTTTAGCGGGCGTATCACGTCGAGCGCGACGGAGCGTATCCGCCTGGGCCTTGCCGCGCCCTTCGGCCATGGCTTCGGCGAAATTGGCAAAGAGCACGGTAAACCAGAGCCAGAGGCTGACACCCAGAATAAACCCGGCAGGGGCTTCACCATGCCCTAAGAGGGCCTGGATAAATAAGACGCTGGTTAACATGCTGCCGATATAGACAACAAACATCACAGGATTGCGCACCTGAATGCGCGGGTCGAGTTTTTTGAATGATTCAATGACGGCTCGCCGGGTAATGGCGCTGTTAAACAGAGATGTTGATTTTGCAGTCATGATTATTGCAACTCCAATCGTATTCAGGCCGGGTCGTAAGCTTTCACGTCAGTGCCAAAGATGCAAAGATTCAACGATCGGGCCTAATGCCAAGGCGGGAAGGAACGTCAAAGCGCCAATAAGCACCACGGTGGCCACCAGCCATGCGGTAAACAGTGCGTCATGCGTCGGAAGCGTTCCGCTGGAAACAGGAATCTGTTTTTTTCTCGCCAGTGAGCCGGCGAGAGCCAGCGTCGGCACGATCAGAAAATAGCGCGATACCCACATAACAATGCCGCCGGCGATATTGTAGAACGGTGTATTGGTGCCCAGACCGGCGAAGGCGCTGCCGTTGTTATTTCCTACGGAACTCGCCCAGTAGAGAATTTCTGAAAAGCCATGCGCACCGGGATTGGCCAACGCACTGGTGCCCATGATGGTCACGCAGGCGATCGCTGCGGTCACCAATACCAGCGCGGGTGGAACCAGCACGCAAATCGTCGCCATTTTCATTTCAAAGGCTTCAATTTTCTTGCCCAGATATTCCGGCGTGCGACCCACCATCAGCCCGGCAATAAAGACGGCCACGATGACAAACATCAACATGCCGTACAGGCCCGAACCCACACCGCCGAAAATTACTTCGCCCAGTTCCATCAGCCACATGGGCGCTAATCCGCCCAGCGGCGTAAAGGAGTCATGCATGGAATTCACTGATCCATTGGAAGCAGCGGTGGTGGCGGTGGCCCAGATGGCAGAATCGGTAACGCCGAAGCGTGTTTCCTTTCCCTCCATGTTGCCGCCGGACATCAGGGCCGATGGGCTTTGAGTTACTCCAAGCGCGGTGAGTTTTGGATTCCCGGCATGTTCCGCCCACACGCAACCGACCATCAGCGGTACAAAGATGATCATCATCGCTGCAAAAATCGCCCAGCCCTGGCGCGTGTCCCCAACCATGCGGCCAAAGGTATAACAGAGCGCTGCAGGTATCAGCAGAATGGCCAGTACTTCCATGAAATTGCTTAACGGATTGGGATTTTCAAACGGATGCGCTGAATTGACCCCGAAAAATCCGCCGCCGTTGGTGCCCAATTGTTTAATGGCAATTTGGGAGGCCGCCGGACCTAAGGGCAAGATCTGGTGTTTAACCCATACGGTCTGATTACCGGTTTTGCCCGCGGCGTTGGTGCCGGCTTGCACGTAGCTGACCGGCTGAAGCAGCGGAACTTTTTTATACGGCGAAAACGTCTGCACCACACCCTGCGACACCAGAAGCAGGGCCAGGACAAACGATAGCGGCAGCAGAATGTAAAGCGTACTGCGCACCAGATCGCCCCAGAAATTTCCGATGTTGTCGGTCTGTTTGCCGCGGATACCGCGAATCAGTGCCACCAGCACCGCCATGCCGGTGGCCGCTGAGACAAAATTTTGCACGGTCAGCGCCAGCATTTGCGTCAGATAGCTCATCGTGGTTTCGCCGTTGTAGCTTTGCCAGTTGGTGTTGCTGATAAAGCTGACTGCGGTATTCCACGCCAGTGCCGGCGATACCGCACCCAGATGTTCCGGATTTAATGGCAAAAATCCCTGCAAGCGCTGCAGCGCATAAACCGCTACTCCGCCCAGCAGATTAAACAGCAGCAAGGCCACGGCATAGGTTTTCCACGTCATCGGCTGATCGGGCTTGATCCCCGCCGCCCGATACGTCAGGCGTTCCAGCCAACCCAGCGGTTTATCCAGGCCGCAGGGCTGTCCCTCATAAACCCGCGCCATAAATGCCCCAAGCGGTTTAACCAGCGCGGAAAGCACCAGCAGAAACACTCCCATTTGGATCCACGTGTCAGGAGTCATTAAAATTTCTCCGGAAAAAGCATTGCGATAATCAGGTAAATCAGGATGGCTCCCGCCAGCACCAGACCGATGAAATCCAGGATACTCATCTTCGATCTCCTAAATATTCACATAGTTTCACCAGCAGCCAGGTGACAACGCCCAGTAAAATCATGGCTCCAATGTATAACGTGTCCATGGGAACACTCCGGTTTAAGCATGCACCTCCCGGTGCGGAACATCAGATAAGTTTATCTGCCGCGATATCAAGATGCTGTAAAAAATAGGGCCGAAGATATAAAGATTGTGTAAAAATTGACGGAGCACCGGGGTGCAGACACGGATGGGCGTGTGATGTGAGCTTATTTAATGCAGCGTGCGGACAATTTGGATAATGACGATCACCAACATCACGATGACATAAATACGCAAGGCCCAGAGAAGAACTTTTAAAGCCGGTGAGAATTTACGCCGCCCGAAACGCGTGCGCTGCTTAAATGCCACAAGCTGATCTTCTTCCAGCAGCGAACGTACCACATCAGGACGTCGGGATAATTCCGTGCTTTTGAGATTATGGTTATCAGGTTTGAAATCGGTGTTCATGGTATTGGGTCCTTATGACAACAAGCGGGGAAACAGCGTGGTTACACCATAACCCAGGCCGGCGATAATCAGGAGTACCGTTACTGCAATGCCCGCGATATTCAGCCAA
>JAKBAC010000142.1 GCA_021809365.1 Planctomycetota bacterium
CAACCCTTCCGCCAACCGCACCGCATATCCCACCGCAATCGGTAAACCCATCATCACCGCCATCATGCCGCTCCAAAACAAACGATCTTTTCACTGGGGCATAATAACGCATAGTCTCAAGTTGCAACCACCCTGCTGCACCTCTAGAATCCGGTAGTAACATATGGAGTTGAAGAAATGAAATCCACGGTTGACGAAATCCGCGGACGGTTTGATAACGAGGTTGAGCGATTCAGTAATTTGGAAACGGGGCAGTCGGCTACTATGGATGCGCCGCTTTGTCTGGAATTAGTTACTACTGCGGCCGCGGCGGTTACGCCGCAGGCACGAAGTGTACTGGATATTGGGTGCGGTGCGGGAAATTACACGCTTAAACTTTTGCAAAAACTTCCCAATCTTCATTGCACGTTGATGGATTTAAGCCAGCCTATGCTGGACCGTGCGCGCCAGCGCATCAGTGCGGCCACCACCGGCGTGGTGACAACCCTGCAGCATGATGTGCGTGACGCACAATTTGCCCCGGAAAGTTTTGATATAGTTCTGGCGGCGGCGGTGCTGCATCATTTACGAACTGATCAGCAGTGGCACCAGGTATTTGCCTCCGTATTCCGCTGGCTGCGCCCCGGCGGATCATTCTGGATTTTTGATATGGTCGAACACTCTTCGCCACCTGTGCAGCAAGCTATGTGGCGGCGCTATGGGGACTATCTCTCCGGACTTAAAGGCGGCGGCGAGGCCGGCGAAAAATACCGCGACTCGGTCTTCAGTTATATTGAAGCAGAAGATACGCCAAAGCCCCTGCTCTGGCAGATTCAACTTCTATCCGAAGTTGGCTTTTCAGATCCCGAAATCCTGCATAAAAACGGCCCTTTCGCCGCCTTCGGTGCCCGCAAACCCTGACGCCGTGCCCGAAAGGTTACAGGTTACAGGTTACAGGTTACAGGGGAAAAACGGGAAGGCGGGAGTTAGGAGTTAGGAGTTAGGAGTTAGAAGAAGATGCCGGATGCCAAATGCGAGATACTCAATTCCAGGTTCCAGGTTACAAGGGGACAGGTGTTACTTCACAAAGCCGCCGGCTCGGCCGGCGGTAGCGTGCAGGAGGGGGAACGTAGGTTGCCGAAGCGCGCAGCCAGCAAAATAGCCGCCCAACGCTTTCACAAAAAAATGCCAGATGCGAAATGTTAAATGCCCCGAAGCGCCAGCGCTTCCAAAACATTCTAACTCCTAACTCCTACATCCTAAACTCCTACGGCTCACGCACACGCCGCAGCCAGCATCGGTTTTCTGGCTTGCAGGCGAATACCTGTGACATATTCATGAAGCCAGTGCTGGCCCGTTAAATGTGGCAGCGACGCGGTGGACGCGACGGCCTGGACCTGGCGCGATGGGTTGGGAACCGCCGAATCCCAGAATCGCTCGACATGCGAACTGCCGGAAGATTCGGTAATTTCGCAACAATCAAACCCGGTCGAATTCAATAACTTTATATAGCTTGTCAACTCAATGGCTCCCGCCAGGCCGAAGGTGAAGGCCGCGATGGAATCCGCTATTTCCGGGGGCAGCAATTTACGGATGGCAATGTCATGAATAAGAATTCGGCCGCCCGGAGCCAGAACGCGGTGCATCTCACGGAAAACCGCCATTTTTCCGGAACTGGGGCAAAATACGCCTTCGCTGATAATCCAATCCGCCAGCCCCGGAGGCAGGGGAACGCTGTCCACCCGGCAGAGATAAAATGCAATGTTATTAACGCCCGCTTCCGCCGCATTGCGACGGGCCGCATTGATGGCGTCCGGCGAACTGTCAATACTCACCAGCCGGCCGCGCGGTCCGACAAGTTTAGCCATCTCAATGGATTGTAAGCCGCGGCCGCAACCGATTTCCACAATTGTTTCGCCCCCGATGAGCGTGCGTTTCATCGCGTTGAAGCCCGGATTCGATAGATCGGGCCGCCGATTGGATATTTCGTTATTACCAGTGTCGGACAGAGGCAGGACAATGTCATGCGGGATGCGAAGCGCACCGGACTTTCGGGCCGGGGCACGACGAGTTGCGACAGGCTGATAGTTGGATCGCCTGGAGGGATTAATAACGCCGGCCATTTATGTTTCTCCCGGATTCTTACCGTGTAAAACAAAAAAGCAGACCACCTGATAAGCCGCAGTCTTTACCGCGGCTTAAACCTTCCAATCCGGTGATCCGAAACAACTTTAAGTCTCGGTCCGCTCTATAATCCCTGACCCTACCCTGTTTAGCGCGCATTGCGAACCCGGCCCGCAAAAGCGGCGTACACGTTTCTATCGGCAACATGTAGATATTTCTTGATCTAATTGTGGACAACTTGTCGTATTTCTTAGACAAAGTGTCACATTTTTATGAATATTTATGATGGTATCATGATTTGACCATGTATTCAGGACATTTTAGGCGGCACCCCTCCATGGCGCGCCCCGAGAGCACCAGATGATAATCCGGTGGTTGGCCCAGTGCCGCCAACCAACCACCGGGTTATCACCACGGTGCTTTATGATGCGATGCTCCCAAAGATGTCAAAAATCGTCCCGGCGCGCCGGGATCGCAACCCGGCGATTACTCGTGCCGGCCCATCTTCAGACAATTAGTTGCCCCGGCCTTAATCCGCTTTTTTCTCGTTTTTAATCGATTTTGGCGGCTGGGGCGGTTTTTGATCAGCGGCGGCTCGGGCGAGTTGCGCGATCATGGGATAGGTGAATCGGCCCGTTTGACGCAGCAGGTTCAACATGCGCACGCGCACGTCATAACGGGCCTGCTGATAGGCTAACTGGGCCGAAAGAGCCAAATCCTGAGCCGTGATAACATCCAGGTTCGTGGTTAGTCCAACGCTATAGGAATGCTGGGCCTGATGATAGGCCGCCTGCGCGGAAAGCATTTCCGTTTTCAAGTTTGCCACCAGTTTAACGCTGGTGGTCCAATCCATACGGGCGATGCGTACCTGTTCCATGATCTGCCGGGCCAGAAGCCGGCGCTCCAGCATAGCCTGGCGCATCTGCGAATAAGCCGTGCGGACGTTCTGATAGATCATACCCCCTTCAAAAATCGGGAAATTGGCGCTGAATAATCCGCTCCACCAACTGCCGGCGGGGAACTGTTCTTTATATAAGAATGTGTTGAAATTAATCGAGATCGATGGAAAATATTCATCAATAGCGGCGGACACATTTCTTTCTGAAGTAGTAACCGCATCCTCGGCGGCGATAAGATCCTGCCGCTTCATCAGCGCGATCTGATCCAACCGGCCCAGATCCGGAATGCGATCCGGCGGATTAAAGTCATTGGTTAACTCTGCACCATTCAGCGTAGGCGCGCCAATGACAAATGCCAGCGTGGCGCGATCTCTATCAACATGATTTTCCGCATGTGTAAGCTCTACCTGGGTGCGCGCTTCATCCGCCTGCGATTGCAATACCGATAGCTGCAGGGCCACTCCCGCTTTTTCCTTGTTGGTCTGGCTCCGGACATTAGCCTGCTGCACCTGCAATGTTTGTCGCAGCACGACCACAGACCGCTGGTCGATGAGCACCTGATAATAGGTCTGGGCTACTTCCAAAAGCAGATTGGATTGCAGATCCAGCAGCAGGGCCTTGCGCTGATTCACATACGCGCCGGCTGCGGAAAGTGCGGTGGCGTCTTTGAGTACATTGACATTCAACTGCGTTTCCAGCGGAACATTGAGATAATGCGTCTGGAAAAATTGATTCACGCCCGATGGAAGCGCACTGGTATTAAAGCCCTTCATCTGGAAATCCTGGGCGCTGACACCCACCGTGGGCATAAAGGTGGAGAAGGCTTTGTCTTTGGCGATCAGGGCCTGAAGATAATTCTCCCCGGCCATGGCCAGTTGTTCATTATTATCATTGGCCAGCTTCAATGCCGCCGCCAGCGTGAGGTGCCGTGGAATAATCAGTTGTGCCACACTTGTGGCCGGTTTGCTATGCAGCACCTTGCGATAGTGCATGACTTCCTCGTGCTGATTGACGCACCCGGTCAGAGATGCCGCAAGCACCGCCAGAACCATACTTTTCTTTTTTAACCACATGGGAGCAACTCCTGATTTATGATAGATGGTTCAATCCATGGGCAGCGGTTCTTCATGAAACCGCGGTGTTCTTAACAGCAGCGCCACCGGTATCACCAATAGAAATAAAGCCGCCAGAAATTCAAAGGCGCTGACATACGCCATCATGGTTGCATGTTGCCGCACCGAATTATACATGATCGCCTGCGCTTCATGCAGGGCTGATGAAACGGATGCTCCGGCATGAATCATGGCGGCTTTTAAACCGGCAATGCCATTGAGATAAGTTTGATTCATAGGGTTCACGTTCGCCACCAGATACGTCTGATGTACCTGGGAACTGCTTTTTACAAACGCCACCGCGCATGAAATGCCGATACTTCCGCCGACATTCCGGGCCAGATTAATAATGCCGGAGGCGTCGCTTAAATTCCGCTTGGGGATAAAGCCAAAGGCCGCGGTATTAAATGGTACAAATAAAAACGCCAGCCCGATCCCCTGCACGGCCCGGCACATCGCCAACGACATAAAATCAGCCTGCAAATTCAGGCCCGCCATGAGCATCAGCGCCATGACATTTCCAATCACGCCCAGACAGATCAACCACCGCGTCTGGACGCGCGGCACCAGAAAGCCCACCAGGGGCATGAGGAAAAATACCACCATTCCCCCCGGTGCCAGGACCAGTCCCGCAAGCTTGGCGTCATACCCCATGAGGGTCTGCACCATCAGGGGCAGCAGCGTGGTGCTGGAATACAGTATCCCCCCGAATAAAAACATGCCCACGGTGGCCAGGCCGAAATTCTTTTCATGCAGCATCCGCACATTCACAATGGGATGTTCCTCATACCATTCCCAGATAAACGCGCTGATCAGGCATAGAACTGCGACAACTGCCAGAATGCGAATAAGGGGCGAACTGAACCAATCCGCATCTTCTCCGCGATCCAGCATGATCTGCAAAGCCCCCAAGCCGATAATCAGCAGGCTCAATCCTGCATAATCAAAACCGGTCTCGCGCAATTTGATACGCCGCTGATCATGAGGCTCATGCAGCAGAATGGACAGCAGAAATACGGAAACAATGCCAATGGGAACATTAATGAGAAAACACCAGCGCCAGGAAAAGCTGTCGGTGATCCAGCCGCCCAGCACCGGCCCCAGCACCGGCGCTACAACCACGACGATGCCGTATACCGCCATCGCCGTGCCGATTTTTTTCAGTGGAAATATGTCCCGCAGAATAGCTTGAGCGCCCGGCTGTAACCCGCCGCCGCCCAGCCCCTGTAACACGCGGAATATCAGCAGCGTGTTAAACGTGGGTGCCATGCCGCACATCAGTGAACTGACGGTGAAAAGCATCATACACATGAGAAAATAGCGCTTACGGCCAAACAGCGCGGACATAAAGCCATTCAGCGGCAGCACGATGGCATTGGCCACCAGGTAACTGGTAAGCACCCATGTGCTTTGATCAATGGTGCTGGACATATTGCCCGCAATATGCGGCAGGGATACATTGACAATCGTGGTATCCAATACTTCCATGAACGCGGCCATGGCCACCACGGGCGCAACAATCCATGGATTAAATACGCGTGGCGGAGCGACAATTTCACCGGCCTCAATAGCGCTCATCGCACCCGGACCTCCGGCACTGCGGACATCCCGGCAGCCAGGTACGGCATGTTCTTCGGCAGGTCTTTGAAAAGAATCTTGACCGGTATACGCTGCACCACCTTGACGAAATTCCCCGTGGCATTCTCCGGCGGCAACAGGCTGAATTCCGCTCCCGAGCCGGCCTGAATGCTTTGCACATACCCCTTGAAGGTATATTGCGGGTACGCATCTATGGAAATGGTGACTGGATCATTGGGCCTCATGTGGACCAGGGCGGTTTCCTTGAAGTTGGCCACTACCCACATTTCAGGCCGCACGATGGTCATCAGCGTTGATCCGGTGGTCGCATAATTTCCCGGCTCCACGGCTTTTTTCGTCACGTACCCGCTGACGGGAGCACGGACGGTGCAATAGGACAAATTCAATTCCGCCTGCTGCAATTCCGCGCGGGCCTGATCCATGCGCCCGGTGCTGCCGCTGACGTTGCTTTGTATCTGCCCAACCTGCTGCGGTATGACATTCACCGCGGCCTGTTGCGCCAGGGACTTGAGCAAATTGGCGTTGGCCTCCAAAAGGTGTGCCCCGGCGGCCACGCGGTTCTCCCGCGCCGCTTCCACACCGGCTTTTGCTTCGGTCAGTTCCGCGCGGCGGGAAAGTACAATTTTCCCCGCTGCGGCAAGAATGGCCCGCGCGCTTTCCGCTGCGGCCCGGTAGGAATCAACCTGCTGCGGAGTTACGTCGCCGCTTTTCAGCAGCGAATCGTAGCGGCGATAATCGGCGGTGGCCTTCCTTGCGGTCGCGGCATCAGCAATGACATCCGCTTGAGCGCGGGCAATACCTGCCATCGCACCCGATACTTGAGCCAGCGCCTGATCAAACGCGGCGGCGGCTTGGGCCTCACCGGCTTTGGCTGTTGCGATAGACGCCCGCGCAATAGCCACCTGGGCTTTCGCCTGACTTAATTTGGCTGGGGAAGTCTGTTTAACAAGTTGCAGCGAATAACGGCTGCCCTGTCGCGCGGCAATCGCCTGCTCCAGCATCGCCTTGTACCTGTCCACCGCCGCCTGGTAATCACGCGGGTCCAACCTCGCCAGAACGGTTCCCTTTTTCACATATTGATTATCCAGTACCGGCACAGATATGACCTGCGCGGAAACCTGCGGACTTATATAGATCACATGAGCGCGGACATACGCATCATCCGTGGAAACATATTTTTGAGCATGCAGATACCAGGGAATGCCAAAGACCAAGGCCAGGATCAGCAGCACGATACCGCCGATGATGAAGATTTTTTTTCGTTTACTTCCGTTTTCCGCCGCCGTGGCAGGCTTTGCCGGCTCGGCATTGGGCGGTGGTGATTGAGAAGGGGCCGCCGTGGGACGTACTATCGGGGAAGGTGGTTCGGTTGATTCGGTCATATCATTTACTCCTTGCCTGCGGCATTTTGCGCCGCATTGATCCTATTACTATTTTTCAGCATCGGGCTGAAAACACGGTATCAGGTTTCCGCGTTGTGCTTTTCCGCCCCCGCCACCGGGCGTTGCATAATAGCGCGTATTCCCCCCAGGGAAAAGGCCGTTATATGATCTGCGATTTCATCAATATCCGACGCACAATAACAACCCGTGCCCCGCATCTTCAGCACCACCGCCCGGCAACGCAGATAATATTGGCATTGCCCCGCAATACTTGAAACGACCAGATTCAATTCGCCGGGCGAAAGCTTGCGATCCCCCAGTAATTCAACTACCGCGATAAGTCGATTGCGCCACGGTTCAATCACATCATGAATATAGCGCTCCAACGCGGGCGATGGTTCAAATTGTTCCAGAGACAACATGCGAAAATACCACTCGGGCCGGCTTTCATCCAGCAATGAATCCAGGGCCGTGCGCACAAATGACCTTAGCGCGGTCAATGGATCACCCGTCGACAAATGATCCACATCCTCCAGCATTAAATGCCGGCTTAGCCGACGGCCGAATTTCAAGGTTTCCAGATACAGATTTTCCTTGCTGGAAAAATAATAGTTGACGGCTGCGATATTGGCCCCCGCCTTTTCACAAATGGTTTGAATCGTGGCCCGGTGAAAGCCATGCAGGGCAAACACCTCGCCAGCCGCCAGCAAAAGGCGGTTTTTCGTTGATTCATCCTGTGTTTTTTCAATATTTTTCGTCACATCGCACTCCGGTAAGCCCGATCATCTAAATATCATTTTAAAAAGCCCATTTGAAATGTCAAATGACCGGTGGCCGACCCGGCTTTTTCAAAGAGCTTGTCAACCGGAGCGGCCACCAGTTCCCCGGCCAGGTGGGAATGGATACGGTTCTTGACCCCTGTGCGATCCTGCACCAGAGCCGTGCGGCGGGCGACTTGCTGCCGCAGGCGGCGGGTGTCGTCATCGGCTACCCACACGCCGGGCAGATAATCACAGCGTAGCAGTTGGGCCAATACTTGGGCGTCTACCTTGTCGGTCTTGACACTGGCCTGGGCAATGGCTTTGGTCTTCAGTGGATTGCTGACCTTCAGCAGGCCGCACTGGGAAGAAAGTATTGCGCAGATCGCCCAGGTATTGCTGGTGGCTTCCAACACGCAGGCGGCATGGGAACCCAGGTGGGCCTGGGCAAAGCGCTGGAGTTCCAGCGCGGTGCAGGCGAAGGTTTCGCCGTGGACTTTGCGCCCATTGGCATCCAGCACACAAGCGACTACGGTTTTCTTGTGTACGTCCAGACCGACAAAGCGTGTGCAGCGCTTGAGCGCTTCGTCGGCACCGGATCGACTTTCCACCGGCCCGACTGGGGCGGGCGAAGGCATCGGCGGAGCATTGGGATTTGGAACACTCATGGTATACTCCTTTCAGCAGGCATCGGATCAGGACCCGTGGCCGTTGAAGCCGCTTCGGAGAACCGGGGCGTGACTTCGTTGGTCGGCCAGACGGGCGATCTAAAAACAGGCCCGACGGCAATTACCTCTTCGAGCTCGAAGCTCAACCGGGTGTTACCCGTGGGGTGGTCAGATACGACGGCGGGCTCGAAGCCCATACTCATACTC
>JAKBAC010000143.1 GCA_021809365.1 Planctomycetota bacterium
CGATAGAGCAGGCGAACGGAGAGAGTTGAACAGTAGAGCAGATAAGGGTGATGCAAAAGCGAGGCTGGCGCAAAAGCGTGGCTGTCGCACAGACGAGATGCCCCGCCTGCGGTCTACTTTCTACTTGCCATTCTCACGCTTTAGATATCGCGAACTGTGAGATTTAAAATTTCAGATTTGAGATTTTTGTCAAGCCCGGCGTTTATCCGAGAAATCAGCGGAATCCGCGGTTTTTTTCGCTCTATTTTGGATTGCACATCGCGTGCTGGAATTTTAGTTTGGATCCGTTGTTGAACAACAGCTCCTTTGCCGCACGTCCACGCTGCCCACCCGAATTTCTTGCTGTGACAGGGAACTACGGCCTTTCCAGCATCGCAAACGCGGCGTTGGCCGCTTGCTGAGCTTCAGCCAGTGTTGGGGCCGTGTGAATCATGTGGCCCATTTTGCGGCCGGGCCGTGGGGTTTTGCCATACAGGTGAATCATCCCGCGGCCATCGGCAAGTACTTTGGCGAAATCCGGTTCGCCGTGCAACCATAAATCGCCCAGTAAATTGGTCATCACCCCGGGCTGCACGGTCTGAATTTCCGGCAGGGGAAGGCCGCAAATGGCGGCAATGTGCATTTCAAACTGACTGCGGCTGGCGGCGCGCATGGTCACATGCCCGGAATTGTGCGGGCGGGCCGCCAATTCATTAATGTAGACATCTCCATCCGGAAGGATAAACATTTCCACCGCCAGCAGTCCCACCACGCCCAACGCCTCCGCCGTGTTGCGGCCTAACTGAATCGCCTTGGCGGCCGTGGCGGGCGGGAAATCGCCGGGCATGCGGGTTTGAAATAAGATCCCGCGCCGATGTTCGTTTTGAAAGATCGGAAAATGTGTCATGCGGCCATCCGCCGACCGCGCCACAATCACGGACGCTTCCGCCACAAAATCAATGCCGCTTTCCAGCACCAGCGGTGTGGATCCCAATGCTTCCCATGTGTCCGCGGATTCATCAGCGGAATGCAGCCACCGCTGCCCTTTACCGTCGTAACCGCCACGGGCGGTTTTAGCCACAATCTTTTTGGCCCCTGCGGCAAAGAGCGTTTCCGCCGCTTCGCTTATCTGCCTGGCAGATTCCGCTATGGCAAACGGGCCAACCGCCAGACCATGATCGCGGAGGAACAGCTTTTCCAGCCGCCGGTCGCGCACCGTGCGCTGAACGTCCGCCGATGGGGACACACGGCACGGCGTATTAGCGGCGGCTTCCAGAGCTACCGGATCAATGGATTCCGCTTCAACCGTCAGCACGGCACTTTGGCGCGCCACTCGCGCTGCCGTGGCTGGTTCCCCAGGATCGGCAATCAGGTGATGATCCGCCCAGCGCCGGGCCGGATCGGTTTCATGGCTGGAAACACAAAACGTGCGATAACCCATGCGCTTGGCCGCCTCGCACAACATGGAACCCAGTTGGCCTCCGCCCAGCACGGTAATAAGTTCCGACGGAAGAATGGGTTGCTGCGGGATGGATTCAAGTGGTGACTTCATGGGTACCTGTTAGATTTTCTACATCAAGAACGTCGGCTCGTATTTATGTTATTGTGGTGCTGCGGGTATGGCATCCAATGTTTCACCCCGCACTTTTTCGGTGATGGATGCGCGGTACGCGGCATAGCGATTCCGTATTCCTTCATCGGATAATCCCAATATCGCCGCCGCCAGAAGCGCCGCATTGATCGCCCCGGCTTTGCCGATCGCCAATGTTCCCACCGGCACGCCGCCGGGCATCTGCACGATTGAAAGCAGGGAATCCAACCCATTAAGGGCGGCACTTTGAATCGGCACTCCCAATACCGGCAGAATGGTTACCGCGGAAATCATGCCCGGCAAATGCGCTGCGCCGCCGGCACCGGCAATAATTACGCCGATTCCCCGCGCCGCCGCCTGCTGTCCATAAGCGATCATATCCACGGGCATCCGATGAGCGGAAACCACTTTGGCCTCACATGGTATTTCCAGCACGTGCAGTATTTCCGCCGCATGTTGCATGGTAGGCCAGTCCGATTTACTTCCCATCACAATGCCCACCAGGGGCTTTGGAGACATTTTTACGCTTGTCATAACCACTCCCGGCTAGCCGCCGCAATATGCCGAATCACAATCTTCAGCATGTACATGTACTATAACCTTTTTCACCAATCGCGGCCCGCCTTCCTGGGTTACAGGGGACGACGACGAGTTAGAACGCAGGAGTTGGGAGCCGACCTGGGTTACCGACCTGGGTTACAGGTGACAGGTTACAGGTGGCAGTGACAGGGTTGGGGGTTGGGAGTTAGAAGGTTTTGGACACTGGCGCGTTCATGCCCAATGCGTCATATGGGTGTGGAAATTTTTCCGGGCACCCCGCATCAACTCGACCGGCGAGCCGCCGGGTTTATCCCGGCGGGCTTCAGCATTCCTTTGAAAAGGGGGCTTTTTTACCCCGCCCGGAAAAATTGCCACGCCCCGTCATATTAATGTGTCATACCAAAGTTGGCGATCGCGCAGCGGCTGGATAGAATGGGGGGGCGGGGTTGGCCGGTAACGGCTGCGGGAGTGACGAGGGTTTTATCTTATCTGGCCGCTTTGAGTTGAGAGGATATTTTTATGATCAGGAATGGTGTGAAATTGCTGGGGATGATTTCCGCAGCGGCGCTTCTGGTGCCGGCGGGGATGGCATTGGCGGTGGGGGCGGGGGTTGCGGATGCGGTCGTAGGCGACAATGGTCCGCCAATGGGAGTGGATATTACGTCCCATGGTGGCACGGACGCATTATCCGCCATCAGTTCCGCCGGCGCATATGGCGCGGTGGTGCAGAGCTTTACCGCCGGTACGTCCAGCAATTCCGGCTACACGCCGCCGGACACCAACGGGGCGGTGGGTCCGAACAATATTGTCCAATTGATCAACGGATATTATGGCGTCTACAGCCTGACCCCCAGCGTCAATATCAATGGTGTAGGGACGCCGCTTTTGAGCGAATCGTTATCAAACTTCTGGACTACATCGGGTGTCGCATTGCCGACGGCAAGCAGCGGATATGGCTCATTTGTCTCTGATCCGCGGGTGATTTACGACCCGAGTTCCGGACATTGGTTTGCCAGCAGCATTGATGTGATGGAAAACAGTTCCACGGGTAAGGTAAGCCAGACGAATGATCTTCTTTTGGCGGTGTCGAGAAATTCCAATCCGCTGGACGGATTCACCGGATTTAAGGTTGGAGCCTATCAGCCGACGAACCCATCGCTGACCACCAGCGAGGCGAGTTATGGAAAGACTTTTGCGGATTTTCCGACCCTGGGAATTACCTCGAACTATGTCACGATAGCGGCCAATAATTTCACGGTACCTAATTCCCAGAACCAGTTTGCTTCAAGCCCGGCGTATGAATCAGTGCTCGTGGTGAATAAAAGCGCCCTGACGGGTACAAATCCCACAACATCCAATTTCAATGCCAACAGCGCGCTGACGTATCAGTCCTTTAATAACTTGGGCTTTACCAATCAGCCGGTGAATGATCTAAATGCTGCGGGTAAGGCCTCGTATCTTTTTTCCAATTATGATGCGTCCGGGACCGGCGGCACGTTTACGCAGAATCTCAACGAAACGCGGATTGCGGCCGTCAGCAGTTCCGGTGGACTGGACACCAATTATGGTCTGGTGCCGTTCAACTACCAGTCCGGCGAACCGGTCAACGCCACGCAACCCGGTTCTTCGGCGACGATTGACACCAATGATGACCGTTTGAGCAGCAGTCTGACCACCGACAGCAGCGGTCATATTTGGGGGATTCAATCGGTGTTGAACCCCACGAACAGCGGCCTGTCGGCATTGCGCTGGTTTGAAGTAGCACCGGTTTCCACGCCTGGTACCGGTAACGCGCCGACTATTCTGGCGGAAGGCGTGATCTCGGATCCGAATAATTCACTTTATTTCGGCTCCATCGCGGTGAATTCTCTGGGCAAAGTGGTTATCGGTTTTACCGAAAGCGGAACTATGTATCCCAGCGCGTATGCCCTGATCGGGAATTTAAACGGTACGAATATCACCCTTGGCAGCCCGCTGCTGCTGCATGCGGGGCTGGCAGCTTATGGAAACTCCGGGGCCAATCGCTGGGGCGATTACAGTTCCACGTGGCTGGATCCCACGAATCCCAATATTTTCTGGACCTTTCAGGAATATGCGATCAGTTCCAGCCAATGGGGAACGCAGATTGCGGAAATCGCGGTGCCGGAACCGGCAGCTCTGGCACTGTTTGCCGTTGGCGGTCTGCTGCTGTTGCGACGCACAAGGGCACATTAGCTGGGCGTGGCAATATTTCCGGGCAACGCGCGCCGTGCGGATAAACTTCACATAGCCGCCGGCTCTGCCGGTGGTGGAATGCACCACGTTCGCACCCCGCCGCCGCTGGACCAAACGGTGCGAGTTGCCCATGATTTCGCCGTATTTCAGTCCCGCCCGGAAAACATGCCACGTCGCATTAGCTGATTCGCCACGCGCTCGCTGGATATATTGGCGCTTTTGTGGGAAAATGAAAAACTAGAATCGGTTGAACCCTCCGGACCACCGGGGTTCGGAATCTGAAATTAACCGGTTTTACGGACAATTTATTTGACACGCAGAGCGTGGGCGGATAAAAACTACCCGATTTAACCGCGGGGCGGATGTCTTGCTTTGGAGGCTATTGCATGAAGCGGTATGCGACACTTTTACTTATCGTTGGCGCAGCGGCTGTCTTGCCGATGTTGGCGGGATGTCAAACCCTCACCGACACGCCGGGGCAAAACGCTGTTCGCATTGACCACGCCATGGCGACAGATTGGCTGCAGGTTCCGGATAATGCCGAGCAAGTCCTGATGCTCAATCGGCCCACGCAGTTGTCTGACAAACCTGTGCCGGCGCAATAACGGGTTCTAGTGCGCTGTCAAGCCTGCAAATTAGGATTGATTTCCACGGTTCTTGCCACGGCAATTGTCGCACGCGGACCCATGCCCGTAACTTTTATTGGCCGGTTTTCATTTTTGAGCCGATAATGACTGGGTTGGCCCGATAAGCGGATTGCCGATTGTAAAAATTGGTATATCCGGGCGGCGGTTTTCGGTTCCGCCGCCGGCGTGCGGACTGGATGTGGTGTTATTAGCAGGCATTTTTGTTGCCGAGGGGTTTCTCTCATGACGAAACGTTTTCTTCTTTTACCGTTGGCGATGGCCGGTTCTCTCTGGCTTGGCGGATGCACCAGCCAGAACAACTCCTCAACGGCCATCAGTCATTATGTGCACGGCCAGTTAGATATTGAAAGCGGAAAGACACAAAAGGCCCTCGCCGAACTCACCCAGGCAATTAAACAGAATCCGAATATGGTCCTGGCTTATGAAGCCCGCGGTGATATTTATCGCAAACAGGGACAGGAGCATAACGCAATTCATGATTATCAGCACGCCGTCAAATTAAATCCCAAAAGCTTTCACGGTTGGTATGAACTGGGTGTAAGCTTTCAGGCGGTCCATAACTTTCAAAGTGCCGTGGCCGCCTATCAGCAATCGTTGCAGGTTGAACCGAAAAATGGCAATGCTACGATGAATCTGGCCGTGGCCTACGCCCAGACCGGCCAGCCGATCTTTGGCGTTATTTACGGTCGTCGCGCGCTGGCCAACGGTGCACGGTCATTTTCGTCTCTGGCTAACCTGGGTGCCATATACGCCGAGGCTGCCAATGTTGACCCGCATTATGGTCGAAAAGCTCTGCATTATTTCAAATCGAGCCTGGAGTTAAAGCCCCATCAATCAGCGATATATCTGGATATGGCGGCGGTGTACCTCAATGGTAAACAGTATGCCATGGCGTCGCGGGTGCTTAAAACCGCGGGCAAACTCGCTCCGTCCGCCTTGGTGCAGGAGCGGTTGGGGTATGCCTATTATCGTATGGGCAATCTGCCGCAAGCCAGGGCCGCGTATCACGCCGCATTGAAGCTCAAAGCTGATTATCCGCCCGCGCTCAACGGTCTTGGGGTTGCAGATATGGCCATGGCTTTACAATCTCAGGGTGGTGATCCGGCGCTGCGCCGCAAAGCAATTGCCTACTGGCGTAAGAGTCTCGAACTGAATCCGGATCAGCCGCTGATTGAAAAGCTGGTCCGGCGTTTTTCGCAATCATCGCACTAAGGCCGCGGAACTTCGGGCCTGTGCCAATCACCGCCCCGATCCGGGCGAGACAGGAATACAAAACGCATGAATCCGCTGGAAAGACTGCGAAAAAATATCCAAACGGTTTTCTTCGGTCGTCCCGAAGTGGTCACACACCTGCTTGTGGGGTTACTGGCCCGCGGCCATGTGCTGATTGAAGATGTTCCCGGTGTGGGAAAAACGGTTCTTGCCAGGGCCCTGGCCCGCAGTATCAACTGCCAGTTCAGCCGCATCCAGCTTACCCCCGATCTGCTGCCCAGCGATATTCTCGGCGTATCGGTCTACAATCAGGAACGACAGGAATTCACCTTTAAGCCCGGTCCCATTTTCGCCAATATTGTTCTGGCGGACGAAATTAACCGCACCACGCCACGCACCCAAAGCAGTCTCCTGGAGGCGATGAACGAAAATTCCGTCTCCGTTGACGGCCAGACCCTCCAGCTTCCCCGCCCCTTTATGGTCGTGGCCACCCAGAATCCCTTTGAATTTGAAGGCACCTATTTCCTGCCGGAAAATCAGCTGGACCGGTTCCTGCTGCGGATTCAGCTCGGTTATCCCGAACGCGACCGTGAACTGGCCATCTTGCGCGAGCAGCCGGGCCAGCATCGGCTTGATACCCTGGACCCGGTACTTTCCAGCGAAGAAGTGGAAGCCCTGCAGGGGCAGGCGGGGCAGGTGAAAATTGACCCGCTGCTGCTGGAATACATGCTGGATATCGTCACTGCCACACGCACGCACGAACTTTTGCATACGGGTATTTCACCCCGCGGTTCTTTAGCACTTACCCATGCGGTGCAGGCTCTGGCGTTGGTGAATAAACGCGATTACGTCACACCCGATGACATCAAGGAAATGGTGGTTCCTGTTTGCTCGCACCGGGTTATTACCAAGAGTTACATGGCCAACGGTGATATTACTACCGCTGTGCGTATCATGCAGGAATTATTGCAGAATATTCCCTGTCCCATGTAGTTCTGCGCCCGTTGCTTGGCCGCCTGCAAGGTGGAAAAGCAAATATTTTCAAGGCGGTCCGCAGTCATGCGAAAACACCGGCACATGACGTATTACGAGCTGACCTTTACCGGGTTTGTCTTCGCCGGCGTTACCTGCTTTGTACTTATCGCGGCTCTCAACAGTCAAAACAATGTTCTATTCTGGGCGCTGGGAATTGTCCTGGGAACCCTTTTGGTCTCCGCAGTATTGGGCGATTTACTTCTGCGGCGGCTGGAAGTCACGCGATCGGTCAGTGAGCACGCGGTAGCCGGTGAACCCATGGAAGTGCATTACCGCCTGGTGAACCATAAAATCCTCTGGCCCTCCTGCGCTATTCGTATTACCGAGGCGCGCTTCCTGGGAGCCGTCTCGGTTGTTCCCGAAGGTTATTGCCTGCACCTCGGGCCGGGGCAGACCACGCTGGTGATGACCCATCTGGTGCCCACGCATCGCGGAATTGTCGAACTGCGTGAACAGAGAGTCTGCTGTTCATTTCCCTTCGGCTTCCTGAACCGGGCGGTGCATATTCGGGCACCACGCCGTATCACCGTCTATCCGCGTATCGGCATGCTTAACCGCGAACTGCTTGCCCGCTCGCGCACGTTTTGCTCCGGCGGATCAACAACTTCTCCCCGGCGCGGCGGATCGGACGAATTTTTTGGGCTTCGTGAATATCAATCCGGGGATGCCATCCGATCTATTCACTGGCGCCGCAGCGCTCACACCGGACAGTTGATGGTCCGGGAAATGACCACCGACACCCCGCCCACGATTGTTATCACGCTGGATTTACGCCCATGGGCAACCGTACCCAACGGCCCCGCTCTGGCCGAACGGGCCATTGAATTGGCCGCCGCCTGGATGTGCCGCGGCTTAATGGACCACTTTTCCGTTGGCATGCAGATTACCGGTTATAGCCGATCCGTACCCACCCTGATCACCGCCGGTCGCAGTCAGCGCCAGATACTTCTGGAAGCCCTGGCCACCATTGACCTGGCCGCCATCTCGCCCGATGGCCCCACCGCAGATCCTCTTCAGGAAGATCGTATGTCCCGTGAAGCGGAGCACGTGGTCATAGCGCTATCGGAAAAAACCGCGCGCCTTGATATGGTGCCCGCCGGCTGCAATTACACGCTGCTATGTATGGACGATCCGGACAGCCAATACTGGCTCTATTTCCCATCCCAACCCGGCCCCGCCGGCGCAACGGCGGACTTTGCTGCCGTAGCCCCTGAGAGCCTGTCCGGGTAATTACCGGGTTGCGATCCCGGCGCGCCGGGACGATGTTTGGCAACTTGGGGCATCCTCGCGTCATCGAGCACCATGGTGATTGCGAGAAGGAGTTAGGAGTTAGGAGTTAGGAGTTAGAATTTTCTGGAAGCGCTACCGCTTTACCATTTTGCGCGGCAGAATAAACTCGCCGGCTCGCGCCGTCTAACTTCAATCTCCAAACTCCAAACTCCTCGTCCAACCCGGTGGTTGGTTTGCG
>JAKBAC010000144.1 GCA_021809365.1 Planctomycetota bacterium
TTCCGCGCCAACATCACGCACCGCGCAGCGCTTCCGCCCCATGCCAGATGCACGATGCGAGATGCGGGCTGCTGGCGCAGCCCTGCTGGCGGAAAAAAGCAATATTATCTGGATCAGGAGATCGCGCTGTACCTGCTGGGATCAGGCAATAATGGAAGGTATTACGATGCTGCCGCGGGCAGGTTCCTAAGCGAGGATCCCACCGGCGAATCCGGTGGCGACACCAACCTCTACCGCTTCGCTGGTAACGATCCGATCAACAATCTCGATCCAAGCGGGCATGATACGAAGCGTACCTACCATCCGCCGCAAAACCAGCCCGGCCAGGGTCCGAATGCGAATGTGCATTCCAAGGCACCGGCAACTGGTCACGGAACGGACACAGCCGTGCATGGCGGAACCGGCGGCACTGGAAATCACGGGCACGCCAGCACCGTACCGAGCCACGGAGCTGCCCCGGTCCACGCCGGGAAAGCTGCCGATTCCAAGGGAAATGACCTTGCGATTAAAGCGAGCCGGGACCCGGCCAAGCAGGCGGCTTTCAACAAGGAACTAAAAAAGGCACTCCTCTCTGATAATCCGTCGCGGGCGTTCAGGCACGACCCGCAGTTGGTTAAGGAGATATTGCGGCGTCTGATGTTGGCGTTGCCTAAAAACGGGTTGTATTTTCTGAAGCTGTATAATGATCCCAAGATTCGTCTGGCGATTATCGCCGCTTCATTCGGCAGCGCCGCCGGCCCGGATGCCGGGGCATTCCGCACTTTTTTAGAAGCCATTCGCGTGGAGGAAAAGCATCCGCTGGCGGGAAGGCAGCCGGGATATATTACACCGCAGGACATCAAGCGGCTGATCCACCGGTACAGCGACTCTACGGTGGTAAGTGTACCGAAGGTGGTCGGGCTGCTGGGCCTTGCACTTTCCGTGGCCGTACCGGAAGATGGCGGGGAAGGAGCGGAGGGCGACAAGGGCCTTACGCCAAGTGTGGACGGCGCAGACTCTCTTGCGGCCAAAGCTAACCAGGAAGGCCGGGAGATGGGGCCTGCCACGAGCGGGGGCAGCACCGCTGCACCGGCCGCCGATACCGTGCCGGCGAAGGCGGTTAACGAAGCCCGGCCGCAGCACGGCAAAGTTGGACACGACGCCAGGGCCTTCAACGAGGCCAAGGCTTGGCAGAAGGATCCAAATACCGTGCAGGTTCGGTTTAATCAGAACCTTGTTGATGCAAACGGGAAAGAGATAAAGGGCTTCCGGCCGGACGTGCAACGGATTCGGATCGCGCCCGGCGGGAAAAAGGTCGTTGATGTAATTGAGGTACGAAGCCCGGGCCAGAGCGAAAAATTTATGAACACTAAGATCGCGGCAATTAAAAAGGCCCTTGGAGCGCAGGCAGGCGTCGTAAGGTGGTTGGAGCCAACGGAAAATGCTGCCCGAGCACGAGGGATACGTTGATGAAAAATCGGCATCTACAAGAACTTATAGATCGTCTGAAGCCTCACGACTACCGAGCCATTGAGGAGGAACTCGAGACGCAGTCCTCGGAAACGCTAGTGGCACTGCTGGACGCCACCTCGGCGAAAGTCGGCGACACCGCGGCAACGCTGCTTCGGCAGCGTAAAGAGATCAGTTTATTAATAGATGCCTGCGTAAACAGTCGAATTCGCTCTGCTCGCGGGCGAGTAAGATGTATGTTTGTCTTTAATAGTTCTGGGCTCTCCGCTCCAGAAACTGTGGCGGCCTACTTACACCTGCTTGGTGACCGAAGCGCTGACGTAGTCTATGGGGCGCTCTTTGGCATCGTGTTCGCGCGGCGGCGGGACCTGCTTCCGACCTTGCGCGAGCGCCTTGGGTGTTTACCCGCAGGCAGCCCGCGACGTGAGGATTTCAGCGAGGCCATCAAGGCGCTGGAAGCCAATGATCCCTCGCTTTTCTCTCCGGGTTTTTTTGACGCCGGTAATGTTTGGCGACTCAATGAGCCGGCACCTCCGTATACTGGCGAAGGGAAGCTGGAAATGGATGGAAAGGGAGAAAAAACGGATGGTTAGGGCTGTTGTATTTTTCAATGAAGCTAACCCCGGTACCGCGGTCGACACAATCGGCTACGACCCGGCCGGGAACACAAAAACCCAGTATGACGAAACCCTGTGCCGGCCCAGCGAATTGTGATGGTGTTGACATTCATGATAAGGGTGATTCAGCGGTTGTCCAACGGTACTCTGATAGGGAACTATGGCAATAGGTAGCACAATTTCGGGGCCGTACACCTTGGCACTTATTTGCCACCATGTGGCCAAGGGTATAATCCACCTCGAACTACGTAGAAGGGAATGCACACTTGGTTGCCACGGACGAAATGCTTTCGGAATCGACGCTTCCCGGCAAAAGCTGTTGCCAGCAGCACCGGACCGCAGACATCCTGTCTGCCCAGCGTCACGGTGCCTCCATTTCCTCTGCTGCCTCTCTGTGGTGAACTTCACTGATCAAAGATTAAGGATCAATGATCTGTTCATTGATCAGTGTTCCTTGGCCATTGATCGCGGCGTCGTGTCGTTGCGCCGTCGTGGTGAAAATCGGTTTCTGTTACTTGATCATTGTTCACTGGTTATTGAAACGTACAACGCCCTGAACGGGCAGGTGATCTCGGATATTAATTCCGCCACGGTAAACGCTTCCACAGCGCCCGAAGGCACCGATCCGGCGCGATATGTCTACGCCCCCGATGGAAACATGGTGTTAAGGGAAATGGGTGTATTCGGGGCCACCACGCCAAGCCAGTACATCTATGCTCTGACCGATCCAAGCGGCACGGTAGTCGCCATCGCCGGCGCGAGCGGGGCGGTCGATGGGCGGTATGTTTTCGACGGCTTGCGTAACGGCCAGGCGTTGCAAGCCAATGGCACAGCCTATGATCCCACCACGTTCACCAACCCGAATCGCAGCGCGAACTGGCAATTCCAGCAGCAATTCTCCGGCAGCGTGTTTTTCCAAAACAAAGGTACCTGACACCTTTTTCGCGGGTGAAGGCTGGTCGCGCATCGCGGTCTACGGCAGTTTGATGCTGCGGCAATCGAATAGGCCGCCGGCGAAGTTGCCGGGATCGGCTTGCAGGCGAACCGTTATGGTTGTTTTGCTGCGGGTTAATGTGCGCGGAATATCGTACAGCAGCGTGTCCAACCTGCCCGGGGCGATGTTTTCAAGCACTTGCGTGGCGATGGGGCGGCCATTAACCAGGATGTTAAATTTTCGCGCTCCACTATCGCTTCCCCACCAGGTGCAGGCCAGAGCCATGGGTTTATCCGGTAATACTTTCAGGTTAAAGGTGAAACCTCCGCCGTCATGGGCGTCGATCCAGCGGCCTTCCGGTGCATTTCCCGTATCGACATTGATCTGATCGCGAAGCTGATGAGCCGCAAGCGATGCGGCATTGCCGATAGTCAGCCGATCAACGGTGCCGTTGCGGATCAGGTCTTTGGCTTTTTTGCGCTGGGCCTCAAGCCGCTTTTCCTGAAGCCACTGCTTTTGCGTTACCGGATTAAAATACACGACATAGCGTTCATGCGCCACCTTATAAAACGGCACAAGTTTTACATCCTGCGGCCGGCCCACGCCATGGGTATGCCAGACCAGTGGGTGGTGCGGATCAGGCTTTATCCATTGGTCCACCGGGGCCTGATCCACGATTAATTGCGGAATGGTTTCCGGATCAGGCACATTGGCCCATTCATATTGATTGCCATTGGCATAGGGCACCGGGGGCAGCATCAGATCATTGCCTAAGGTAGCGGCCAGCACGGTCGGGCCGGCCAGAATGGCAAATGTGGATGGATGGTGCTCCATGCGTTCAATGCGCAACGTCATTTTCAGTTCAATGTCCAGGGTGTCCCCATTATTCCATGTCCGGTCAAGGTCCAGATATTCGCCCGGCTTTCCGGCGCTGATTTCCTGCCCATTAAGTTTAATCACCATTGCCGGTGTGGACCAGTAGGGGTGCCGGAGTTTAATTAGCGCCGGTGTGGGATTTTCACAGGTAAAATCAATGCGGACCGTGCCCTCATCCGGAAAGCGTGTGCTTTGGCGGACGGTCATGCCGGCTGCCTTCCAGTTAAGTTCCGACGCCAGAAACAAATTGATCCACAAGGTTTTATCGTTATGGTAATACACGCCCCGCGCATATTTGGCGTGATTTTCCATGCCGGTGCTCATGCAGCACCAGCAGGAATCCCACGGCGTGTTGAATGTTTTGAAATGGCCGGGACGCATGGACATGTAATAGGTCATCATGCCGGTGGCAGGATCCTGCGAGCCTAAAATATGATTCACCAAAGCTCGCTCAAAATAATCTGCGGCCTCCATGGTCGTGTTCCAGCAGAAATAATGGCCCGTGAGTTTCAGCATGTTGTAGGTGCAACACGTTTCCGCGGTGCCTACACTGAGCTGCTGCCAGGCATCGCCCAATGGGAAAAAGTATTCGCGATTGCTGTTTCCGCCAAAGACATAACTGCGTTTACGCACCACCGTTTCCCAGAAAAATTCCGCACCCGTGCGATAGCGCTGCTGACCGGTTAGCTCATACTGCCGCGCAATGCCGATGACGCGGGGAATATACTGATTAGAATGGCAGCCCGTGAGAATATCTTTGCGGTGCATCAGTGGATCCAACTGGGATTTCTCATTGAAAGCCTCTGCAATTTTCAGATATTTGCGATTTCCCGTAATGCTGTACACATCCGCCAGCACTTCATTCATTCCGCCCTGCTCACTGATCAGCATGATCTGCATTTGTGCTTCAGTAAGCGTGCGGGGAAATTGGGCGCACCAGTCCGCCAGACCGATGAGAATTTCTTTGGCCTGCGGCCGCCCGGTATAAAGCAATGTATCGCGCAGGCCGGCCATGATCTTATGAATGGAATACCACGGCGACCACATGCCATTGAGCGAAAAGGTAAACAACGCCTTGGGATTGCCCACATTGATATCACCGGCCAAAGCCTTTTTGAAAGCCGCTACGCTGGCCGGCAGCCCCGCGCAATAGCCCTTAAATTGCGGGTCCTTACGTCCGTTGGCTTCCTGGCACTTCGCCAGACGCGGCAGGATATAATCAATTTTTTCCAACAGGCGATCATCATGCGTGTGGGAATACATCATCGCACATGCCGAAAGGTAATGTCCGCAAATGGTACCCGCCTGCCCCGCACTGTCCCATCCCCCTAAATTTGGAGCTTTGGTAGGAATGCCGGCAACTTTTTGAAATGAGGCCAGCAGGCGGTTGCAATCATAGGCCAGAAGATAATTCAAATCACGGGTCATGTTTTCATGAAACGGCCCGGGCAGAATGTTCACATCCGCCAGATCAAAATCATACGCCTGCATCGCCCCCGTGCCGGGCGCAGCGTATCCGCTCTGCCGCCCCTGCGGAATCGTCGCCCGTGTCGCCCGGCGCGAAAGCAACATCGCCGAACCCGCCGCAGCGCCAGTAATAAGTTGTCTGCGAGACAAACCGTTCATTGTCGTTTCTCCTGAAAGCCGGAATACCACATGTCTGTGATTATATCAAAAATATCCGCCGAACTGTCCAGCCCGGTTATTTCCGCTTCAGGCCACCGTCGCACCAGCGCCGCCGTGCTATTACCCGGCCCCAAATCAACAATATTTTCCGGTGCCGCCATCGCAATGCGCCCAACAAGATCCAGGCAGGGCCGCGCCCTTTCGTCCGCAAACTTCAGATACTGCTGGGCATTCCACGTAACCATCACAGCACGCTAACGAAAGCATCCGCAAGGGTCAAGCAATTGCCAACACGGGTTCCCCTCCGCCCGTTGTGGCAAAATCGCGGCGCGGTTGTAAACATTGGAATATTTGACAGGAGATTCCCTTGGCCAAACGCACCGGCTCCAAAACAGCAGCACCGCAAACCGCGATGTCCGATTACCGCCATGCCGCCAAACGCAAAAATAATCCGCCCGCCAAGATCGCCGCTGAGGGTGTCGTGCCCGCGATTCCTAAAGCCCAGTATGCGTATAACCCACATTTACCGCTGGCTTTGCGTTCACCACCGGCAGGCAAGCACAAACGCGCGGCCGTAAAAGTCATCGACCCCCGCGGCAATGAGGTCATGAAGGTGGAGATCCTGGGATAGGGGCCGGTAGTATCGCGGTATAAGGCAAAAATGGAATCTGTATGGAACTGAAAACGCTCGAAGAACTGCTGGAAATATTACGCTACGGAGGTGAAACCACTTCTGTAGAAGCGAAACGCGCGGAAAAAATATCCGAGTCAGTATTGGAGACCGTTAGCGCCTTCTCCAACGAACCGGGGCTTGGCGGGGGATATTTATTGCTGGGGGTCGAAAATAAAGGAAGCACGGAATGTGCTGATTATCGCATCAGTGGTCTGACCGACGCTGAAAAATTGGAATCCGACTTGGCGAGCCAGTGTCGCAACGAAATGAGTAGCTCCGTCCGACCACGTATCCAACGTGTGAGGCACTGAGATCTATCCGTCATTATCGCGTATATCCCGGAAGCCGATCGGGCCAATAAGCCAGTATACATAAAAAAAAGGGGAATTCAGCATGGATCCTTTCGCCGCATCGGTCCCACCGACCAACGGTGCACAGAGGATGATTTGTCCGGGCTTTTTCAAGGCCGTGACGCCTCCCCTGCAGACAGAAGCCCTATCCCGGGTACATCCGGTTCCGACATCGACCCCCGTGCGCTCGAGGAGTGCCGCCGATTAAAGAAGAATACTCAGTACGCCAGTGAACTCCTGGCTCTTTCAGATGAGCAGTTGTTGCAGTGCCTCAACGCAACGGTCAAATACGAAGGTCGCGTGGCGCTGACGCTGGCCGGATTGGTGCTCTTCGGTAAATTCACCGCAATCCGGCAGCATCTTCCAATGATTAGGCTCGACTACATTCAGGTGACGGGGAGAGACTGGGTCGCTGATCCTGCCGCCCGGCATGAGACTGTTGAAAAGATAGGCGCGCTGTTCCTGATTATCCCGGAGTTGATCGACCGTGTTCTCGAAAATGTGCCCTGAACGTTCACACTGCGCGAGGACCAGGTGCACAGGGAGGACGCACCGCTTATACCAAAGTACGTCCTGCGTGAGGCGATTGTGAACGCCGCAATGCACCGGAGCTACAAGAAGCATGGGCCAACGCAGATTATCCGTTTTGCAAACCGGATTGAGATTATAAATCCGGGATGCTCGATCGTGCGCGAAGAGCAATGGGGACAACAAGGGTCGTCCCTGACGCGCAACCCTACTATCGCGGCCGTGCTCCACGACGTTGGTCTTGCGGAAAATAAGGGAACCGGGATCGCTGCGATGCGCAAGGCCATGCAGCGCAGTCATCTCTCACCGCCGCTGTTTGAATCCGACCGTCAAAAGGACATTTTTGTTGCGCGTTTTTTTCTTCATCAACTGCTGGATGAACACGCATGGCGATGGCTATCAGCGTTTACAAAATTCAAGCTAACGGACGACGATGCCTCTGCCCTGTGCGTTGCCCGACAGCTCGGTTGGGTCAACAACTGGCTGTATCGTGAACTTACCGGTGTTGACACGCTTACGGCCAGCGGCCGTTTAGCCAGATTGCGGGACCTCGGCCTCGTGGAGAAGCAGGGGAAAGGCTATAACACGGTCTATAAACTCTCAGTCTTGGCTGACAGCGCACCACGCATTGCTGATCGGGAAACCAAATCGGAAGACGAAGCCTCCGCTCGATTAACTGGCCGAGACATTATGAACGTAGAATCTGAATCGTTGAACCCCCTAAATAAGAGGCAAATGGAGAGCGTAACCCTACCTGATAAGACATACCCAAGGGGCGTGAACCCCTCTGATAAGGCGCAATCGGGGGGGTGGAACCCCTCTGATAAGGCGCAATTTGGTGAATCGGAAAATATTCCTGCGCACCTCAGGGCTATGGTAGACTCGCTGGGAAGCCGGGCGACGACGGGAACTGTTGAAGCCGCCATTGTAGCGTTCTGCCAGTGGCGAATACTTTCAGCGCAACAAATAGCACGATTATTGAAACGACGCGTCACGTACATCCAGAACAGGTATTTGAAATCTCTGGTAGCAGCGGGGCGGCTTGAATACCTGTATCCCGATAATCCGGCGCATCCGCGGCAAGCGTATCGTGCTGTGAGCAAAGCAGATTTAGAGAACTGACGATGGCCGTAGAAAAAATTGCACAAACCCTTCCCATTCAAGCTGTCTCCACGCCCATTCTCTGCAGCCCGTATGTTGAGCCAACGACCCACTGGTGAAACGACCATTTGTTGCGGCACATAATGCGTGAGCGTCTGCTGGCCACTCTCAGGGCGGGCAGATTGAAGAAGCACCGACACATCTGAAATAAGCAAGCAATGCGAATTGGGCGTTTTCGGCCTTGCCGGAATCGGGGGCGGATTCGGTGCAGCGCAATGCGCAGGCTTTCGCCAGCGATTAATTCTGCATTTTATCGGCTTCGCTTATCATGGTGGGCTGGTTTTGCAGGAGCGCAGCTTGGCTATGGGTAAAAATTGGTCTGATATGTCTTTTATTACTGCGTTGGTGGGTGCAGTTGGCGGGTTGGTGGCGGGGGGGGCATTGACCGCT
>JAKBAC010000145.1 GCA_021809365.1 Planctomycetota bacterium
ACTCAACGCGTTCTATGCCACGCAACAGCTTTTCGTAAAAGGCTATGGAAACTATCTCGGACTCGCTCGCCTTGGGCATTTTGTTGCGAGCCAGACGGAACTGGATCTGTCTCGCGTAACATGTTTTGTTGGTGTAGAAAAAATGGAGGACAAACCGCATGAAGGCTCGTTATTGACGGCGCTCACTGCAGCCTGCCAACAGGCTATTGGGGAACCAGATGTGACGGGAGCGCAGAACTAATGGTAAGCCGTAAGCTGGCCGGGTTACTCATTGTCGTTGAAGGTCCCGATGGCGTTGGCAAATCGACCATTTGCAGAGCAATTGAAAATCGGTTGGGCACAGCCGGGCACAATATCCTGCACTTGTCGTTTCCGGGCAAGCTGCCCGGAACAGTTGGTGAATTGGTCTGTCGCGTCCACCATGATGAGGGACCCAATCGGGTTAAGGACATTTCGAATTTAGCCAAGCAGGCTCTTCATGTTGCTGCGCACATCGACGCTATAGACCGGCAAATCATTCCGGCGCTCGAAGCCGGCAAGACTGTGTTATTAGATCGATTTTGGTGGTCGGCATGGGTCTACGGATTAGTGGGTGGTTGTGAACGCAGGCGTCTAAAGGCTCTGATCGATGCTGAAAGGGCAGCGTGGGGCAGGGTCCTTCCCAATGTTGCCATCCTTTTGCGGTGCCCACATCCAATCAACCGAAATGACCCGCCGCGTCACTGGAAGCAGCTCGCAGCCGAATACGACCGATTGTCTGAACGGGAACGGGGGCAGTACGCGATTTGTGTTATCGACAACACCGGTACCAAGAATGAGACCGTAGAAGCAGTCATGAGCAAAATTCCCAATCCACACTTGAAGAATAGGGATTCACAACTCAAAATGAGTTTTTCTAGGGGCCAACCCGGGTCTTCCGCGGGGGGGAGCAGTCATATACTTCCTCTTAAGCCGACCGTCGTTTATGACACCTACTGGCGGTTTGCGGCCGAGAGGCAAAGAATTTTCTTCAAACGTATCGAGGGCCGGCCGCAGCCTTGGACGCAAGATCCGGTATTGTCGCAATACAAGTTCACCAATGCTTACCGGGCGGCTGACCGCGTCAGCCAGTATTTAATCCGACGTGTTATTTACAGGGACGACCTTCCACGCGGCGCGGATGAAGTGTTCTTTAGGATCATGATTTTTAAATTGTTTAATAAGATTGAGACCTGGGAAATGCTTGAAGCGGCCCTAGGGGCGATCGCACTGCACAATTACGCCTTCGAACGGTACGATCGGGTTCTAACCAGGGCGATGACACGCGGCGATGCGATTTATTCAGCCGCATACATCATGCCTTCTGGAGGGCGCAAGCTCGGCCACGAACGGAAGCACCGCAATCACCTCGTTCTACTTGAACGAATGATTGCCGACGCAGTGCCTGACAGGCTCACGGAATGCCGTGGCATGCAGCAGACATTTGAGCTATTGAAGTCCTATCCGACCATCGGTGATTTTCTTGCGTACCAGTATGCTACTGACATTAACTACAGCGAAATCACGAATTTTTCAGAATCGGATTTCGTTGTTCCCGGTCCCGGTGCGCTTGATGGGATCAAAAAGTGTTTCTCTGATCTTGGCGGGTTGAATGAGCCAGAGGTAATTAAATTCATGGTCGACAACCAGGAACGCGAATTCGCGCGATTGGGACTGGAGTTCTTATCGCTGTGGGGACGACCACTGAAGCTCATTGATTGCCAGAATCTATTCTGCGAAGTGGATAAATATGCGCGAGTATGGCACCCCGAAATTCAAGGCGTATCGGGCCGATCTCGCATTAAACAACGCCTTGTTGCGAAGCCGGGTTTGCCTGCGCCGTGGTATCCCCCGAAGTGGGGTTTGAATGAGCGTATCGGCGAATGGATTGCTGGGATATCTGCACATCGCGTGCAGGTTTAGATCAGCTTGGAGATGTAAATATGGAACTCAATGCGTATCAGGAACTCGCACACAAAACAGAGAAGAGGGCGACCATTGAGGGCGCGGATGTAATGGTTCCCATTTTGGGATTGGCGGGAGAGGTTGGTGAGTTGCTCAACGAATACAAAAAGAAACTCCGTGACGGCGATGCTCATACGCGGTTTCCGGATCGGGTCCTTGAGGAGCTTGGCGACATTCTTTGGTATATCGCGGAAACGGCGACGAAGTTCAATCTTGAATTGGAGGATGTCGCAAAGCGTAATCTGACCAAGGCTCAGGCACGGTGGGGACAATCCGACGAGAACTGGCTATTTTGGAGCGCACATACTTTTGATGCGGGATTTCCAGCGCATGAGCGATTCCAAAGGAAGTTCGTGGCGGCGTTCCGCCAGGTGTTTGAGAACGGCACTAAAAAGGCACGTGTTTTCGTAAACGGCACGCAGATGGGCCAGGAACTCACTGACAATTCACACCAACCGGACGGTTATCGTTTCCATGATGTCTTCCATCTCGCGTGTGTGGCGGTTTTGGGATGGTCGCCGGTGAGTCGCCGCAATCTCGGTATCAAGCGCAGGAGCAATCCTAAAACAGATGAGGTGGAGGACGGCGGCAGAGCGATTGTTACCGAGGAAGGAATTTCTGCCCTTATATTTGCCTACGCCGATGATCACAACGCCTTGGAAGGCGTTAGGTCGCTCGATTACGATTTGCTTAAAGCAATCCGCGTCATGACGGCGCGATTCGAAGTGTCAGTCTGTACAACGGGCGAATGGGAGCGCGCTATCATGATGGGCTACAAGGTGTGGCGGGAGGTCGAAAGGAATCAGGGCGGGAAGGTGGAATGCGATCTAGATCAGCGGACAATTCGCTACCTGGGAATGGTATGAATGAGCTTACTCACCGACCGCAGTGACGCTAGCAATGGCTGTCGATGCGGTATGGCTAATGCTCACGAGCAATTCCGTGGCACCGAGAGAATCAGCAACTGCAAGCGCTCCCCCCGAAAGCACTATTTTAGGGACCCCGCTAGGCATCGTTTGGACTTCAATATCTTGCCAAGAAACGTCGCTCGAAAAGCCGGTGCCCAATGCCTTGGCCGCCGCCTCCTTTGCGGCGATCCTGCCTCCCACGACCTCCACCCGAAAATGACGATTCTTTAGCTCCTGTATTTCAGTGGCCGTAAACCACCCCCCAACAAATTCATCTCCCCGGGCCATATATTTCTTAACACGGCTCAGGTCGATGATGTCTACGCCATGCCCTTTGATTTGCATGGCGACATTATTTCATATGGGCCCGATGTTGTCACCACAAGATTTTCGAGGTCGTCTGCTTCAACCGGCGCCGCGTGAAACTCAATTAAGAAAGCGGATTTCGTCTCTCCTTTCCAGGACGCCAGCTAACGTATGTCCCACCGGGACGAATGCCGGCGGTTTATTTCCGTTAGGGAGCTTTGCGCAGTCCAAGAGAACCGGACGAGCCGGGCGAGCCCTACCCGAAAGGCATCTCCGCTTAATCCGGGGCGTGTGTTCGTGCGCCAATTATCGCTCGCACATTGCGGCAAAGTGAAAAGCCACAACGGGGACGTATCACGGGCCCATTGTAGTAAAGCCCCGCCAGACCGGCAAATATAATGCTCGGCAGCGAAGAATGAAGAATGAGCGTAACAGGAGTGTGGAGATAGTGTAACCAACCCCGGCCCGAGGGCAATCCGCAAGTTTTTCCCGACATATTTTTATAGGTCTATTTTCAGCAGCACTCGTGTGTCGGCGGCACCACCTTTTGGCACGCCACGCGCCTACCTCTCAAGCGTTCCCGCCACCACCTGCGACAGACGCACATCATATTCCGCAACGTCAGGTTCAAAGTGAATAATCAACGACGACATATCGGATGCCGTCCTAAAGTGCCGGTTGGTCGGCCATCCCGTCGATCAGGATGACGGCATACTAATTCCGGAGGCGTGGTTCACTTCCGCACCATTTTATGAAATCGCTTATACTCTCCGCAGGCGCGGTTCAATGAATCCGGAGGCTTTCCATCGAGCTTTCCACGGCCACACATTTCAACAAGGTTCCGAACCTCAGGACGCCAATCACTGGCGAATTTATTCGTAGCATAGCCGGCACGGCCCTCATCAACTGCGGGATCTCCGCTTAGGTAAGCGAGCCAATTCTGTATTTCCCACCGGGGAATCAGGAAAAAAACCGGCTCGTCGCTATTCCATGGCTCAACACCCTGCTTTGTGCATTCCTGCCGCAACATATCAATGCGATCATCCACGCTATGATTGTCCGCATCGGTTACGACGACCAAGGCGCGGGCTTCGCCGCGAAATTGCCGCAGCCTATTTAGTTCCAAAGGCAGATTCTCGCGCACGAATTGCTCGCCGGAGCCTTTCCCTTTGGTCCCTTTTTCCACACGTAAATTTTTGGAATCCCAACCCTTGCACTGTAAAAAATGCCTGGCAAAAAAGCCATGTTGTTCATCCTCGCACAATATAACAATGCTCACACCGCTACTCATTTAACCCATCCCCGGGCGACCGCCTCGGCGGGGGTGATATGGGCTATGGGCGGGCTAAGTTTGTCGGAGGCACGCGTTGGACCGCCGGCATCGCGGAAGAACCAGACTCCGTGGTTCTCGGCAAGATAGTCGATGATCTCCGGGTGGTGGGAACAAAGAACCGACTGCTCAATTCCATCGCCAACTGCATCACAAAGTGACAACAGCCAAGGCTGAATCTCACGCAAGGCCACGTAGTTATCCGGCTCGTCGATAAATAGCGACCATCCGGCATCGGGTAGCGCATAAAGGAGCGTAAATAACAAAATCAGCATGCGCTGACCATCGGATAGTTTGTCGAAGCCATAGGGAATCGTCTTATGCTCATCCCCGGACGCGGGCATCCCTTCCGCAGAGCCGGGCAGTGCAAAGTTAGCATGCATGAGAACCGGCCCTTCCGCGGAGCCGGGAATGTCCAGGCTCTTAAATCCGGGAATATATTTTGATATTTCATCAAAAAGTCGGTGCTGTTTGGCAATAGCCTGCCGTTGTATGTAGCGGTACCAGGAAACAAAATTTTCCGCTCGGTCTGAAAGCTCCGCGTCTTCCCGCGGGCTTTCAGCCGCCATCATAGGGGGACAGGGTTTGACAATGAGAATCTTCGCCAGCTGATTCTTAAAATTAGTAAGCTTGGTGTTATCGGGCCGGGAGTACACGGTACCCAGGGGAGCCTTGAACCAGTCAAACGGAAAGCTTGGCCCAGCCCGGAACGTGTCGTTGTAAAGGTGAGCGGTGCCTTCGGAATATTCAAAGAGAGTCTTGCCGTCCAGCGTCAGCAGTTCTTTCCGAACCTGTCCGAGCTTGGCCACCATATCGTGGTGCAGCAATAGTTCGTAGTGGTAAACGCCTTCGCCGGTACGCAGATCAATTTCAAATCGCTGAGCCGGACTTTTCTGCCATCTCGTCAATTCGGAGGTTGGAAACGCCGCTTTCACGGGAAACTCGCCGGAAACAAACCGTTGAATGCTACGCAGCGCGTCTAAAACGGACGTTTTCCCGGTACCATTTTCGCCCAGTAAAAGCGCATTTCTCTTAAGCGGAATGGTAACATTTACCAGCGTCCGGAAATTGTCAATGTAAATTCGGTCGATCATCGGTCAACTCCAGTTTAGCCGACGTTTATTATACACGACACGGATACTGACCGCCCGCGCGCTTGTGCAACATACCCCAACGCCATTTGGGCGGGTCTGTCGATTGCCCTAACCAACCCCGGCCCGACAGCAATCCGCAACGCTCGTGATATAGCAGCGCAGCGCTTCAAAACCTTCTAACTCCCAGCTCCTGCTCTGAAAAATCGCCAGGCCTTCGCAACAGCGAAAATATATAGCCCTTTTTCCTGCGCGGGTGAGGCTTCGCATCATGGGAGACTAACTTCTAAATACTGGCCCGTAATCCGCGTGACCCGAGAAATCTGTGGGCATTCCGTCTCGGTGCCCTCTGTGGCTAAACCCGCCGCCATTCGTGCCCTCGTGGCAAACTTCCCCGTTAATGATCATTGATTCCACCACCTTCGTCGGCTGTCCCCTATAACCTGTAACCTAAGGTTGCCTCCTAACTCCCCGGTACTACAGGTCGCCGTACCTGTTTACTTGCCCGGTAGATCGCCTTTGGTGATCCGATTGGAATCCAGTGTAACGTCCCCGAATTGCGACAGCGCGCTGCCGTCGCGGATCGTGGCGTCCGTGTTCATTGTAATATCATCGCGGGCGAGAATATTGCCTGCAAAAGCGCTGTCGGTCCCCAGCGTTGCCGAGCTGCCCACCTGCCAATAAACGGCGCCTTTCACCCAGGTGGTCGCACCCCCGTTGATTGAAATAATGGACGAGTCGCTGTCCGTGGTCAGCGTGGTGCCAATCTGAAAAATAAATTGCGCGTTGGTATCATCCTGGTCTTTGAGCGTCAAAGTACCATGGAGCGTGGCGCCTGCGGAAAAACGATATACGCCCGGCAACAAAGTCAATCCGCCAAGATCATGCCCGCTAAGGTCATGGGTGAAAGGCATCGCGGCCGCCGCGTTATAAGCGGTGGTAAGGTCCGTGTGCGCCTGGAGTGCGGCATCGTCCGCGGCGCGGGTGGTATGCGGCGGAGCGACGACTCCCGGCGGAAAACCGATAATGTCCGGGCCATGGCTGGTCCCCACGTCCCCGCCATGAACTGCGGTTTCACCGGTGTTTTCTACGGCCGTACCGCCCAGCACCGCAAAGCTATCAGCCGAATCCAGCGTAATGGAGATGCGGGCCGCTTTAGGGTCTGGCGAGTGCGGTGGTACGACCAAAAGAACAATGGTTTTATTTTTCATGGGGAATTCTCCAACTGCCGCCAATGGGGGCGGCTATTGTGAATACGCATTCACAATTCAAAGCTGGGCATCGCTACTGAAAGGACAAGCTGGTAGTTGCTTGAACGGGGGGGGCGTCGGAGCGATCCATTTTGCGGTTCACCAACGAGGAGCCGCGATAATCGTGCGACAGGCGGTGCCATGCTCAAGCACTGCATAATCAATTATAGCAGCAAATCGAGCCCTTGGAGCTTTTCGAAATAATTATTCCAACACTTCCGGAGCGTTGATATAAATGTTTACTTGACGGAAAGCTTCTGCTGCGTATGCAAATATGCGATAACCAGACGGATAAGCTCATAGGCAACGGTTCCATCCAGAGCAACAAAGATGGGTTTTAAGCGGTCGGTGCCGTGTTGCCGACAGGCGTCGGCGATGCGGGTGAACGTGGCATCGGGCACCCAGGCGGAAATGGAGGCGGGCTTTTCGACGGTGATATACTCCGCCAGATAATCCACCACGGTTGGCTCGGTGCGATCTAATAGTTTTGCAACCTCTTTTATGGCTTTGCCTTGCGCAAATAACTGGAACGCTTTTTCTTTGGCCGCATTGGGGCGGCTGCTTGCCGCAGGCCTGGCCGCAACCGATGGGCGGGGGGTGGCTACGTCTGTCAGGATGTTATGAATGCGGCAATAATCTGTGATCAGAGGAATAATGTTATCCCCCAGTGATTTAAGCTTCGCTTCACCAATGCCGTAAATCAACCGCAGATTCTCATGCGTGGTGGGCCGCACGCGCGCTAATTCACGCAATGTGGCGTCCGAGAGTATCACATACGGGGGCACACCCCGCTGCGTCGCAATCTGTTTTCGCATGGCCCGCAAAGATTCAAACAGGGTATGGTCCACACCCTGCCAGGAAATTTCTCTTGCGTGCGACTTACTGGATTCCTCCGCTGATTTTTGCGCCAGCTGAATCAACCGCACCTGCCTCCGACCTTTCATAACTTCCACCGACGCCTGATTTAATTTCAGAATCGGTGCGGATCGGCCCTGCGGCAAAATCATATTTTCCTGCAGCATCACGCCCTGCCCAACCAACTGATACACAAAGTTGCGCAGGTCCGCCTTGGCGTGGTCCTTCAACAGGCCATGCACGGAAAGCTGATCATGTTTAAGCTGCCGAATTCTTTCGGTATTTTCACCGCGCAAAATCGCCAGGATGTGCCCCACGCCAAAACGCTGATCGGTGCGGGCCACTGCCGAAAGAATCTTTTGAGCGATCACCAGTGCGTCCGCGACCGGCTCGGTATCTCCCAGGCAATGATCACACGCCTGGCAGGACAGGTCGCCCTCCGATGGAGCTTCAGAATCCTGCATGGGCGGTAGATAACGCTGACCAAAGTATTCCACCAGCGATCTATGGCGGCACACGGCCCCCCGCGCAAAGCGATCCAGATCATCCAGGTGGCGCAAGGCTGTGGGAACGTAATCCGCACTGATCGCTGTGCCGGCAAGTTTTGCTTCCGCCGCTGAGTTTTCAATGAGAGATTTCCACGTCATCACGTCCTGCCCGGAATAAAGCAGCACGCATTCCGCCTCCAACCCGTCGCGCCCCGCCCGCCCGGTCTCCTGCTGAAGATCGG
>JAKBAC010000013.1 GCA_021809365.1 Planctomycetota bacterium
GTCGGCTCAAGGGGTTTACGAACCCGGTTCTCGCCGCCGACTCCTGGCATCTGGCCGGTTTGAGGCCAATCCACCCGTAATTATGGGTGGAACAGGGCACTGGTGGCCAAAGCGGGATAAGCGCGGGGCCGACAAGGCCATGCTGTGGCGGAATCACGTATGTCAAAAAGGAGCCGCGATAAGCGGATGAGGTACGGATGAAAAAAACATGGATTATCACATCGGCGATTGCGATTGCCGCCATTGCCGGCGCGGCGGCATATTATCATTATAAGGCCGCCGGTGCCGCGGTTCCTCCGCCGATGAACACCGCAGTGGTGAAGAAGGGGACGTTGACGGTGCATGTATACGCCACAGGCAATGTCCTGGCTAATCGCACAGTGGACATTAAATGTCAGGCGGGCGGTGAAATTGTCAGTTTGCCGCTGGGACGCGGCTCGCCGGATTCCCAGATTCAAATCGGCGATCTGGTGAAGAAGGGGCAGGTCATCCTCACCGTGGATCCCACGCTGGAATTGCAGGCTGTGACAATCGCCCAGCAGGACCTGGATCAGGCGCGATTGACCTTGGACACCGCCAATCTCAACTATGAAATTGCCAGACAGAACCTCATCACATCGCGCAAAACCGATGAAGCCAATCTGCTGTCCGCCCAGGCGCAGGTAAAAAATGACCAACTCAATGTGCAGCGCGATATGACGCTGTTAAAGGAAAATCTCGCAGCGCAGCAGACCTATGACACGGACTATACCACGCTGGTACGGGATCAGCAGGCGGCGCGGCTTGCGGAGGTTCAGATTGAACAGCTCGCGCAACAGGCTTTGCAGGTGAAATTGCAGAAACTCAATGTGCAGCTTGATCGGGTGGCAATTCAGAAGGCCCAGGCAAGTCTGGATCAAGCCAACACCAACCTGAAATATTGCAGGGTCACCGCGCCTTTCACCGGCTATGTCGCCAATGTCGATGTTCAGCAGGGGCAGGTGATCGCATCAGCCACCAATAATGTCGGCGGCGGCACCACCGTGATGACACTCGTGGACACGTCGCACATTTTCATCAATGCCACCATCAATGAAAGTGATATTAACCATGTCAAAATCGGAGATACCGTACAGATCACTGCCGCAGGCGCGCCGGGTACGGTATTTCCCGGGCGCGTGGCACTAATTGCGCCGGAATCCATTCAGGATCAAACCGCCGGCAACACCAATACCTCCACCAGTAATATCGTGACGTTTCAGGCGAAAATTGAGGTGCTTGGTCCCAAAAAGCAGTTGTTGAAACCGGGCATGACCGCCAATGTGAATATCTTCACCGACAAATTGCCCAATGTGGTGTATATCCCATTGCAGGCGGTGGTCATTGAGAATCATGCGGATATGGTGACGGTGCTGACGCCCGATGGCGCGCGAAAACGTAAAGCCGTTACGCTCGGCGAGCGCAACGATCTGAATTGGCAGGTGCTCGCGGGCCTCAAGCCTGGGCAAAAGGTGGTGGTGCATATCGGCACATCGTCGAGCATGTGGACGCCGCACCATTAATTGAAGGGGAATCCGATGCTTTTCTGGACCACTATTAAAATTGCCCTGCGGAGCATGTTGGCCAACAAACTGCGCGCGATGCTGACCATGCTGGGCATGATCATCGGCGTGGCCGCGGTGATTGCCATGCTGGCGCTGGGCAATGGGGCCAAATCGCGGATTCTTACATGGGTCTCGCGCATGGGAAAAAACACCATCACCATTTTTCCGCATAACCCCAAGATTCCTCCGGTGCTCAACGGAGCCGCGGAGCCATTGACACTTGATGATGCCAGAGCCTTGCTGACTATTCCCGGAATTAAATATGTTTCACCCGTGGTTACTTCCGGCGACCCGGTGAAATGGGGCAGCAATGAAACCTGGTGCAATATCATCGGCTGCGCGCCAACCTATATTATTATTCACGACTTTCAGGTTCAAAGCGGCCAGATGTTTACCGATTTCGACGCGCGGGACGTGGCGTCCGTGGCGGTCATCGGGCCGGAAACGGCAACGCGCCTTTTTGGCTCCCAGGATCCGCTGGGCCATACCATCACGGTAAGCACGCAACGGTTCAAGGTAATTGGCGTACTGGTGCCCAAAGGCCGTCATGGATGGTTTGATCCGGACAATCAGGTGCTGCTGCCTTATACCACCGCCATGACCAAGCTCATGGGGCGGGCCGTGGCGCTGAATCATATTGACATCCAGGTACAACATGCGGTTAACCTCACGCCGGTGCAGGATGCGGCGGAACGGACATTGCGCATACGGCATTCACTCATCGCCGGCGATGAAGATGATTTCTGGATTTCCAACCAATTGCAGGTGATTCAGATGGCCAACCGCATCGGCGGGGCCTTTACCATGCTGTTGGGGTCGGTGGCGGCCATATCGCTGTTGGTCGGCGGGATCGGAATCATGAACATCATGCTGGTGACGGTAACTGAGCGCACACGGGAGATCGGCATTCGCAAGGCCATCGGCGCGCGGCGACGCGATATTCTCCGCCAATTTCTCATCGAATCCGTCCTGGTAAGTGTCATGGGCGGATTGATTGGTGTGGCGGTGGGAGTGATCGCGGCGCATTACGTCAAGTTCCGTCATTTTTCCGGGCAGGTTGAACCGCACATGATTATTCTGGCGCTCTCCATCTCCGCGGGTATCGGAATTTTCTTCGGCTATTATCCCGCCCGCCGCGCCGCCGGGCTTAATCCCATTGAGGCTCTCCGCTATGAATAAATCGTTATCTTGTGCCGGTCGAAGCACAAATATTTTTCGCAACCAGCCACTCAAGCGATCCTTATGCGCGGTGGCGGCTCTTGGAGCGCTGGTCGGATTATCCGGTTGCGGCAGTATTGATTCCGGCGGTTTTGAAAATTATGAGCATTCCGCCATCACCCATCAGCAAGCCATTGAAACCGGTGCCGCCACCCAAACATCCGTAGCGGAAATGTCCTCCGCTTTGCCGCCGGATGCGACGCGGCCAGATGGCGCATTATCCGCGTCATTCACAAACAGCGGAAAGGTGCTTCATTTATCTCTTTCCGAAGCGATGGTCGTGGGATTGCAAAATAATCCGGCGTTGCTGGTTGAGCGTTTCGCGCCCTCTTTGTCGCAGGAGCAGGTTGAAGCCCAGCGCGGTGCATTCGATCCCACGCTTTCCGCCGGTATTCAGGCTTCTAAAAATCGAATTCCCAGCAGCGGTGGATATGTCACGGGCAGCGGTGGTTACGTTCCCGGCAGCATTCACCATGCCACCATCGATTCTGGAACAGCCAATGTCGGCCTGTCCGAAAAGCTGCCCACCGGAACCACCATTACGGCCGGCATGAATTCAAATCTCAATGACAGTGAATCCGGTGGCGGACAGTCCACCAACGTCAATGGATCCATTACCGTTACGCAAGCCTTGCTGCAGGGCGGCAATCTGCAGGCCAATCTGGCCGGTATACAAAGTGCCCGGATCGGGAAAAAAATATCCGACTATGAATTGCGCGGTGAAGCGCTGACCATCACCGATGATGTGGTGCAGGCCTATTGGGCCTATGTGCTGGCGCAACAGAACGTTCAGATTCTTAAGGCCGCTCTGAAAGTCGCCCGGCAGCAGGAAGATCAAACCCATGAACTTATTCGCGTGGGTCGCACATCGCCTGCGGAGTTGGCCCCGTCCGTCGCCCAGACCGCGGTAACCCGTGAGCAGCTTGTCAGTGCGGTTGGCAGCATGAAAATCGCCCGGCTGAATCTTTTAAGTCTTATTGCTCCGGCGGACCGTCCTTTCTGGCGGGATAAGTTAACGTTGACGACGCCACCATATATTCCCGGCGGGCCCATCGCGCCCTTAAAAGAGCATGTCGATCTGGCTTTGAAGATGAGTCCGGTTCTGAATCAGACGCGCCTGCAGATTGAGCAAGGGAATCTGGCCGTCATTCAAACCCGCAACGGCCTGCTGCCCGTACTCAATATGTTCATCACCATGGGCAAGACCGGATATGCCGAATCCTTTGGGCCGGCCACCGAAAATCTTAATGGCGCGGTGTATCAGCTTGTCGGCGGTCTGTCTTTTAACTATCCGCTCTTCAATCGCACTCCCACCGCCAATTATCAAAGTGCGGTGCTCAGCCGCGATCAGGAGGAGGCGGCCCTCGCCAATACCGTCCGCAGTGTGGAACTCTCTGTGCGCACGGCGTACATTCAGGCGGTCACCGACAAGCAGCAAATTTCCGCCACCGCCGCCACCACGCAGGCGCAGGCGGAAACTCTGCGTGCCACCCAAGGGGAATTTCGCGTCGGTGAAAGCACCGCCATTCAGGTGTCGTTGGCGCAATCCAATTTGCTGGCGGCACAGCTCGCGCAGGCGCAGGCGGTGGTGGCGTATCTCGATGCGCTAAGCACTCTGTACCTGCAGGAAGGCTCACTGTTGGAGCGCTGCCACATCCGATCCCCCGGTGCCGTGGCCGTAAAACCCGTCGGCCCATCCTGGCTGCGCCGCTGGCCGGACGGGGTGTTTCATTGAATCCGATCAATCCAGCCGCCGCCAAGTAATACATCGCCATCGTAGCAGACCACCGCCTGGCCGGGGGTGATCGCGGCGATGGGTTGATCAAATGTCACGGTCAATTCATCTTCACCGGTCATCTGTGCCGTGGCGGCACTGGCTGGAGTGTTGTATCGAATTTTCGCCAGACACTTGATCGACTCTGTTGGTGGTGCCGCCAGCCAATTGATTTCCCGCGCTATGAGCCGACGATGCAGCAGGTCCTCATGTGGTCCGATGCGTACGGTGTTGGCCGCCGGGTCAATGTCCGTGACATACACGGGATACCCCAGCGCCACACCCACTCTTCGGCGCTGCCCCAGCGTGAAGTGCTGATGACCATCATGCGTTCCGACAGTTTTACCAGTGCGATCCACAATCGGCCCCGGCTTGACCGTTTCCGGTGAACGCTTGCGCACCAGATTAAAATACTCATTGTCCGGCACAAAGCAGATTTCCTGTGAGTCCGGCTTGTCATGTACGGGCAGGCCGAAACGCTGCGCCATGGCCCGCACTTCACTTTTCGGATAATCGCCGATCGGCAGCATCATCCGCGGCAACTCATCCGGTGGCACGCCGAAAAGCACATAACTTTGATCTTTGGCATGATCGGCGGCCCGCATGATGCGCACCGCTCCGCTCGAATCGTGGCCGATGCGGGCATAATGCCCAGTGGCCACGAAATCCGCTCCCACCGCGCGGGCGTACCGCGCAAGTTTGCCGAACTTCAGATATTCATTGCAACGCACACACGGATTGGGCGTGCGGCCATTGTTGTATTCGCGGACGAAATAATCAATAATCCCGCCGAAATCATGCTGAAAATTCAAGGCGTAAAATGGGATCCCCAGCAGCCCCGCCACATATCGCGCATCGGCGGCATCATTGCTGGAACAACATCCCTGATGGTGCGGTTTGGCGGCCTTTTCCGGAGAACACGCGACAAGGTCATCGTCGGCCTGCTGCGCGGGGTCGTTGCCCAGCCGCATAAATACGCCGATGCATTCATATCCCTGCTCCTTCAACAGCGCCGCCGCGACCGAGCTATCAACTCCGCCGGACATCGCCACCACAACTTTTTTTCCATTTGCGGACAAAAAAACATCTCCAAACGCAAACGTTAATTGTAGCATAAGCGGAGGGCGACGTGACAGATGTTACAGCATTTGTGATTGTTGGGCTTCGGCTCTGCGACACCGTGTATGCAACACAACATTGACGATATTTGTTAAACTGGGGACTTGCGCGTTGGCGGGCGGGGGGGCGGCGTTGACTGGGACAGGTTCGCCTGCGCGATCCGATCACAGGGTGGGCGGGGAAATTCAGGCCTGATCTGTGTGGCGGCCGGCGACAATAAACGAGGATTCATACCATGGAAATACCTTATCTCACTGCCGATCTTCCCGGTATTGGCGGACAAATTAAAGTGCGTCCGGAAGACTTTATTGTGGAAGAAATTCCATTGTATGAACCATCCGGCGGTGGCATTCACTGCTATGCACAGATTGAAAAGCGTGGCATTCCCACTCTGGCCGCGGTCAACCAGTTTGCCAAGGCTCTGGGGCGGCGTGCTGTGGATGTCGGATATGCCGGCCTCAAAGATGCGCAGGCCATAGCCCGCCAGACGTTCAGCATTGAACATGAAAGTCATGAGCGCATTGCCGCGCTGAAACTATCCAATATCAAGATTCTCGGTGTGAAGCGTCATACCAACAAACTCAAAATCGGCCATCTGGCAGGAAATCGCTTCACGATAAAAATTCGCCGGGCGGAATGGAGTCAGCCGGGCGGCTCGGTTGCCCAAGCCGATAGTCGGGCGGCGGCGATACTGGAACGGCTGGCCCAAACCGGCGTGCCCAACTTTTTTGGCATGCAGCGTTTTGGCATGCGGCGCGATAATCATCTGCTGGGGCTGTATCTGCTGCGCCAACAGAGTAAGGAATTTTTGACACGCTGGCTTGGTGCGCCGGATGAAAGTGTCGATCATGGTTCAGTGCTGGAAGCCCGGCGACATTTTGCCAACAACAACTTGGAATTGGCAAATACGCATTGGCCGGGCCATCTGCGGGATGAACGCAGGGCCTTAAGCATTCTGTCGCGCAATCCGGAGCAGTGGGACAATGCTATGAAGGTGGTGGATATTCGCCTGAAGCGACTGCTGATCTCAGCTTTGCAGGCGCATCTGTTCAACGAACTGCTGCGGCTGCGATTGGGCCAAATCAACACGATGCTCGCCGGTGATCTGGCGTGGAAGCATGATATTGGCGCGGTATTCCGTGTTGAAGCGGATGCTGCCAAGCTGGCCATTGAGCAGGCCCGCTGCGACAAGCATGAAATTTCTCCATCCGGGCCGATGTTTGGCTACCGCATGACGCAGCCGGAAGGCGTGCCGCTGGAAATGGAAAATCAGGTTTTGACATCCAATGAATTATCCGTGGAGGAGTTTCAAGGCCCGCGCGCTTATAAAACCAAGGGTTCGCGCCGTCCGATGCGATTTTTTCCCACGGAAGTGCAATTAAACAGTGGCACCGATGAATTGGCACCGTTTCTGGAATTGCGCTGCGTGCTGCCGCCCGGATGCTTTGCCACCGTGCTGCTGGGAGAAGTAATGAAAACGGACGTGCCGGAACAATAACGGGCGCAAGAAGCGTGGCACGGGGCGGTTTTGGGGCGCGGAACGCGCGGGACAAACACACGCCGGCTCAGAAGGGGATGCCGTGTTTTGGGACCATGGCGGAAATTGATTTCCACGCCCCATGCTTCGCCATGCGGATTAAATGCGGGTTACTTTTAATCATAAACGGCCCTTGAACCGATAAACTACTCTGAAGAGCATGTTCGCTCTTGAATTGACAACTCGGCAGTTGATCGGGCAAAATGGATTGCCTTACGTGCTGTTTCAGGCGTTCGCATTGGCGTATTGATAATGACCAGACAATCTTTCACACTTACTGAAAGCAGTTTAACGGGAGTGGCAGTGACCGCGATGGATAAAGCCGGCGATTCTCGTGCGGGCTTGGCAGGGCTTAATCTGACGCAATCCACCGGCGAATGGTCGCAGGCAGGCTGGCGGCAGCAGAAAACACCGGGCGCTTATGAATGCCGCCAATTCGCCGCGATGGATTCGGGCGGCAATGGTGTGGTAGTAAGCCTTTTTGACGGGTTTTGTTGTCATCCCGGCTACGTGCGGGAGTTTAACCGTTATTGCCGCCAATCCGCGCTCGCCATGCTAAGTTCGGTACGACCACAGGTGCTGCCATCGTTTTATCCGGCGGCGACCATTTCGGTATTTCAGGGCGGAAAATGTATTCTGCGTTCGGTTAATATTTTTCCGCCCGGCGCGTTTCATGGCCAGGTCGGCTCTCCGGAATGTCATGTCGGACCCAATCGGGTCACATTGCGCCAGGATGGAACACTGGGTGTGACAGCACGCGGCTACCCGATGGAAAACGCACTGGCCGGGCCGCGTCATCGCACCAGTCAATCCATTCTGGTGGATCTTACATTCAAGCCGCTGGCATCGGGAAATCAGCAGACGCTGCCGCTGCGACCCGACTCCAGCGATGGGGCACGCCACCAATGGGTACTGGCGGTTCCCATGGCGTCGGTAACTGGACAGATTCACCATCTTGATCTGGCCAATGACACGACGTTGTTGAATATGACGCTGGATGGATTGGGTCATCACGATCAATATTCCGGAGGCTCCGGCCTCGGACGCAATGTGCATTCGGTGACGCGCGGGCATGTGGTCACCGGGGAATGGGCCATCGCATGGAATCACAGCCGGACTTCTAAACCCTGTGACACCGATTCTCTGGTTATAGTTGATAAAAGCGCGCGCCCATTGGTGATTCGGCATCCGCAAAGCGAAATTTCCTATGGGCGCGCCGGCCGCCTGTTTCTGCGCTATCCGGTGCGGATGGTGTTACACGGCAGTGATTCCCGGGGCCACAATGTGGAATTGGTCGTTGAGCATCAGAATATCATGGAATCCGCGCCGCATCTGGTGCGTACGAGTTGCTCGGCGCAGTTGCGGATGGGCGGATCCAAGCGGTACCTTGGCATGGGAAGCATGGAAACACTTTCAGTCCGTGGCCTGACCTGGCCGATTATCAGCGATCTGGCCAATCGATCCGTTCTGGCGATTGCCGTGGATGATCCACTCTGGCGGCAATAATCGCCCTGCCTATGGCAGCCGCCGGATATTGCAATCAAAATTCGCCGCCGCCGTCAAACTGGTAAAATGAATCTGCGCCATCGAATAAGACGGCAGTCGCAATGTATTCCAGCCCGAGCGCTGCTCCACCTGCGCTCCCTGTTGATTCAGAAAGCTATACTGAAATTCCAGATACAGATCATCGGACGTCACATTGCGCACCGGTATAACCACATCCAACTGTCCGTCACCGACGCGGCTGACAATCGGCTCATTGACCAGAATTTTTCCCTGCAGGCCATAGCTGGCCAGATGTACCTGCGGAAATGGATTCAGTGCGTTCTGGTATGGAACCACCGGCCCCTGACATCCGACCAGAGCCACCGATACCAACATGAGAATCGCGACACATACACCCGCGGCTACGTGGCCCATTTGTCGATTGCACAACATTGACGCTGCTCCTTGTATTGTTGATTGTTATTGCGGTGCCGGTTGAATCGGCGTTTCATGCGTGGTCCGCACCTGTGTTTGTGTGGTTTGCGTTCGCACGCGGGTGGTCGTCTTGATGACCGTGGTCCGCAGCACCATTGGTCCGGTGATTTGCAAATCAACGGTATTGTTCTGTAAATCCACCGCCTTCAAACCCGTGGATACGCCGATTTCCCGCTTGAGCGCCGCGTAAAAATCATCCGGTGCTCCATTGTACTGAATTGCCAGGCGGCCATAAGCGGTGGCAGTGGAACCGGTCATGCCGCGATCAATCACGAGTCGCACCCCCGGCACCTTCTGCACGAAATGCTTGATCGCCAGAACATCATCAATGCCCGCGGCATTGTAGATTCGCACGATGATCGGGTTGTATGCGGACGCGCCACCTCCCCATACTGCCGCCAGTTTCTGCATGATTTTGTCGGCCAGATAACCGGTGTACATATTGATATTGGTCTTGCTGGCCGGTAGCGGCATGTCCACATACGTGGCGGCGAGTATCCGCGCATCCGTGGTAGTGACCGCCTGCGCCAAAAGCCGAACGGCGTTACCGTAAGAGGCTTGCTGGGTGGGAGCGGCTTGAATTTCGATGAGCACGTCGGTTTGCAATTGCTGCTTTAATAGCGGCAGGACTTTGGGATCGCCATTTTGCAGTTGCAGAAAGCTTTCCCGTGAAAGCACTTTTTGTGCCATGGACGGGTCCTGAATATCCACCTGCCCATTGGCATTGAGATATTCAATCATGGAAATCTGGATCGCGTCAAAGTCCTCATTGCCCAGATGGAATGTCGCCGGCGTCGCACCGCCCTGACCCAACATCACCTCCACCATGATCCGCGGCGAGCGCTGAGCCTGATAGGCCTGCACAAACGCCGCCTCATCCGGTAATGCGGTATGCACGCCATAAGGGTTGCCGGTCACTGGCTGACCAAACGCCGTTGGCGGTAACGGCTTGGAATAAGGCTGCGGCTGATACGCCGCCTGATCCTGCGGCGAGGGAATCGCCACATTCTGCACCGGCTGCTGGCAACCGGCCAGGAAAATAAGCAGCAGAGCCGATCCGATGATGGTCATAGCTTTCATACCAAGTATCCTCCGCATGTTGTGCCCGTGCGATCAGATCGCATGCCGGACTGATATATTACCATTTTACCCAGTTCAAAGCACCACGTCACGGAGGAGATCAGCCATTGCGCTTGGCAATTGCTGATGGCATGTTAACCAGAACCACTTATAATGCCGGGGATATAGTGGCGACGGTACATTCAGTTCCGCGATGCGGCACAGGTGACGGATTACCGGGTTATCGCGATTGATTTTGGACGTACCGCCTGAGTTGCCGCGAAACAGGCCGACTGCATAAACGGTCGCAATTGAATTGAGGTCAAGCACAATGATTGCCAATCCCACAAATACAAGCCCGAAGAATACCGCAGCCAAAGCAAAGAGTGCCAAGTCGGAAAAACCAGTCAAGCCCGTTAAACTCTCGCGGCAAGTTCCGCCCGCGGATATGTCGCTGGAACAGTGGCAGATTGCGCTGCGGCGGCAATATGGCCGGGAACAGACATTTGGTCTGCGGAATCTTGGCGACCAGAAGGTATTCTCCGACTTTGAAATCGGCAATCCCGCCAGCGGCGGGGTGTATCGCGTGGCGATTCGCGGCGCGCATTTGGGCGATAATTTTTGTTCCTGCCCGGACTTTGCCACCAATTCCCTGGGCACCTGCAAACATATTGAATTTACGTTGCAAACTTTGGAGAAGGATACTTCCGCCGCGGCGGCATTGCAGCGCGGATACAACCCGCCCTACAGCTCGGTGCATCTGCGGTATGGCGCGCAACGGGAAGTGCGCTTTCGCGCCGGCACGGAATGTCCGGCAGGGTTGCGTGATTTGGCGACTCAATATTTTGATGCCGGCGGCGCATTATTGCCGGAGGCTTTCAGCCGCTTCGATCAGTTTCTTGCCGGGGCCGCGGGTATTGAACATGATCTGCGCTGCTATGATGATGCACTTGGATATATCGCGGAGAAACGTGATGCCGCCGAGCGGGAGCGAATTCTCAAGAAGGCATTTCCACAAGGCCCTCAAAGCCCGGAGCTCAACGAGCTTGTGAAAGTGCCGCTGTACCCGTATCAGCGTGAGGGTGCCCTGTTTGCGGCGCGGGCGGGGCGATGTCTGATCGGCGATGAGATGGGGCTGGGCAAAACGATTCAGGCCATCGCGGCGGTGGAAATCATGGCAAAGCATTTCGGCGTACAGCGAGCGCTGATTATCTGTCCGACTTCACTGAAACACCAATGGTACCGCGAAATTGAAAAATTCGCCGCGCGTTCCGCGCAGGTGATTGGTGGCATGAGAACCGGAAGGGAAAGCTGCTTTGCTTCGGATTCATTCTATAAAATCACCAACTACGACACGATTCGCCGCGACCAGGACCTGATTGAAAAATGGTCTCCGGACATGGTGATTCTCGATGAAGCGCAGCGGATCAAAAACTGGAATACCATTGCGGCCCGATGTGTCAAACAGATCAAATCCTCCTATGCCATCGTCTTAACGGGCACGCCGCTGGAGAATCGGCTCGAGGAGCTGGTGTCCGTGGTGCAGTTTGTGGATCAGCATCGGCTGGGGCCGACGTATCAGTTTCTGCGGCATCATCAAACGCATGATCCGGAAACCGGACGGGTGATTGGTTATCAAAATCTGGATTCCATTGGTCGCACGCTGGCTCCGATATTGATTCGACGTAAAAAAGATGCCGTGCTCAAAGATCTGCCGGAGCGGCTGGATAAAAACTTTTTTGTATCCATGACGCCGCAGCAGATCAAACATCATGATGAAAATCGCGAAGTGGTGGCCAGGATTGTGCAACGGTGGCGACAAACGCATTATCTCTCCGAGGCGGATCGCCGGCGGTTGATGATTGCGCTGCAAAATATGCGGATGAGCTGCGATAGCACGTATCTTCTGGATCATAAGAGCGATTTTGGTTTCAAAGCGGATGAGTTAAGTACACTGCTGGAGGAACTTTTTGAGAGACCAGATGAAAAGGTTGTGATTTTCAGCCAGTGGTTGCGCATGCACGAGTTGCTGGTGCGGCGCATGGAGGGGCGGCCATGGGAACATGTGCTCTTCCATGGCGGCGTGCCAAGCGCGCAACGCGGAGACCTTGTCGATCGCTTTCGAGAGGATGTTAGATGCCGGGCCTTTCTGGCAACGGATGCCGGTGGTGTGGGTTTGAATCTGCAACATTCGGCATCGGTGGTGGTGAATGTGGATTTGCCATGGAATCCGGCAGTGCTCGAGCAGCGGATAGGTCGGGTGCATCGTCTGGGCCAGAAACGTCCGGTCCGGGTCATTAATTTCGTGGCCAAGGGAACCATTGAAGAGGGAATGCTATCGGTGTTGCAGTTCAAGAAATCCCTGTTTGCCGGCGCTCTGGACAACGGCGAGTCCGCGATCATGCTGGGCGGATCGCGGTTGAAGAAATTCATTGAAACCGTGGAACAGACCACCGGCGCAATTCCCGTTGCGGTGGCGGAAGAGTCCACGGAATCACCGCGTGCGCCATTCGCCGGGGTAGAGGCGCAGGGCACCGGCAGCAATGGATCCCAGCAGGATTCAGCACCGGCCCGCTCCGCGGCAGCGCGTGGAGAGGCCGCCACAGGCAGCACATCACCGGTTGCGGGATCTGTTGGAGGCAATGCGACCGCCGCCAATCCATGGGCGGGATTGCTGCAAGTCGGTCTGACTGTTCTGGAACAATTGGCGGCACAAACGCAAACCAAGCCAGATTCCGATGGTGCGACCGGGATAGCTGCCACGCAATCGGGACGTCCGGCGGGCATGTCGATCATTCATCGGGATGAACGCACCGGCGAATCGTACATGAAACTTCCCGTGCCCAGCCCGGAGGTGCTTGAGCAGGCACTGGGCGCGATCAGCAAAATACTGGAACAGTGGCACGGCGGTTTAGGTCGGCCATAGCGGTTTGCCGACAATGGATCAGCCATTGCGCATAGGCATTGAGACATGCGCGAGGCGAATTCCGAGAGTTGGCGGAACAAGTGGACTGTAGTGCCCGAGATTGCATACGCTCAACGGCACGAGAGACAGTACCTATTTTGGAGCTATCCAGGCGCGAGCTACGCCGGCGCAACTGGCCATCGTGGGAAAGGCCACGGCGGAAATTGAATCTCGCCGACCAGGCCTGCGCATCCGCGGTCGCGGGCCGCGAAAGTGGGGAAAGGGTGCGTGACACTTTATGCGGGTTACGGATAACGCAATGATTAAAGTTGGAGCTTACGAAGCAAAAACGTATTTGCCGCGACTTTTGGATCAAGTTGAAGCCGGCGAAAGCATTGTCATCACCCGGCATGGTCGCGATGTGGCAATACTCTCGGCGATCAGCCCTGCCCCAGGCCGGCCGGACGCCGCCACGGCTATTGCCAAGTGGCGAAAGGCCCGCAAAGGTGTCACCCTTGGCGGCCTGAAAATTCAGGACCTCATTGAGCAGGGGCGTCCGTAATGGAGTGGGTTTTTGATTCATCCGTGACCATGGCCTGGTGCTTTGATGACCCATGCACTTAAAAAAGGCGGCACGGGCTAACGGAGTCGCCCTGCTGTAGGAAAAATAGTTGTGAGGATTGTTGATGCCCGTCAATATTGGCGATAAACCCCAGGCGGATTTCAGCCAGCCCATTGAATTGATGATGGGCTGCCACCGGAGAATTGAATCATTTACGATCCAAGGCAAACACTCACCAGCACTTCGCTTTCCTCTTCCGCCTTGAGCGAATGCCGTACTCCTGGAGCCAGCGCCAGCATCTGGCCGGCCCTGAGTTCATGCTCCACTGTCCCAGCGCTGATTTTCATCCATCCTTTCAGGACATGCATTGTGACGATACCCTCGGCGACGTGTTCCGGCAGGTGCGAAAAACGATCAAACATAAACAATGCCAAAGTGACATTGCCGTGCTTATATATGGTTTCCTGGCGATGCCCGCGTTCACCCGCGTTTGATTCCGCCCGCAGGTTTGCGGCTATGGTGTTCAAATTGATGGCTATGGCGGGACTGGCGAATCGATCCTCCGGATGGGGTCGCAACCGTTGATTATCAGCAGCTTTCATAATTCAACTCCTTTTTTCATAATAGTAGGCGGTGAGTCTGGCTGGTTCCACAATCGCTAATTATTATTGCGTCCGGCCAGGCACGGGCGGCTCGTCGGCCTTTCCGGCCCTGTTACTAAGCGTATCGATATACCAGATCAGGGCGTTGAGCTTCCTCTGATGCGGATGTTTTGGCCCTGTCAGCATGACTTTATATGTATTGGGCATAATACCCGCCGGATAGCCGGCCAGATTCATTTTTCCCGGATCAAGGATCATCTCCCGGAGGAATGCGTAATCAGCGATCGTGGTTTTGCCGTTGGTTAACTTCTGCGGATAACCCGCCAGACTCTTCCAGCTCGGTCCGACTCCTTTGGTTCCATCAATACTGTGGCAACCGCTGCAGCCCATGGTGTTGTAGAGCTTTGCTCCCAGCGCTTCAAGTCTTTGATGTTTGGGGGTTTCCATTGGCCTCGTCAATGGCTTTCAATGCGATCAGTGAATGGGCATAGGCCGCGCCGGCCCGCATTTCCGCCGCCACCCAGATCGCTTCCATAATCTCCTCCCGCGTGGCCCCGTCCCTGGTCGCCTGCTTGGAATGTCCGGCAATGCACCATGGGCACTGCGTAACATGCGCTACCGCCACCGCGATGAGTTGCTTAGTTTTGGCATCCAAGGCCCCGGGCGCGAAAACCTGCTTGCTGAAATTGTGGAACGCTTCAAATTGCGCGGGCACCGTTTCCCGCCGCTGGCGGGCCAGTTCCGGTGTGGCCGTGGGATAAACCGATTCCGACATGACAACACCTCTTGGAAATAAACCTTCTCCATGCCATTACATCATGGCATGCCGTTGGTCTATTATATGCGGCACCTCCCGGCACTGCGGAACGAGGGGGCGCGGGGCTTGTATATATTTGTCGGTGGTGGTGGTTTGGTCTAAGGCATCGCGAAGAAATAACGTGAGCAATTATGGCGCAGGAATTTTGACCGCCGGCAAGGCGCTCGCGAGGCGCATATCCGCATGGATTCTGTAACGAGCGGGCAACGCCGCCGGCGGCCAAAAGTACCAGCCAGAATGCTCAGGTTATTTTTTCGCGATGCCTAAGGTTAAGATAGGTGCTCTCACACCTGAATATTGGGATGGATTGGCCGCCCCGCATAAAACTCCATACGCCGCGTTCCGGGATACCGTTTGGATAAAACTTGATGGGGCGAGACATTTGTGCTACATTGTCGTACATGGATACTTTAACCATACGCATTCCCAAACCATTGCGGCGCGACCTGAACCGGTTGGCCCGCAGCAGCCACCAGCCGATCAGCGATCTGGTGCGCGATTCTCTCCGGCAATATGTGGCGGCTGAGAAATTCCGATCCTTGCGCGCCGCGGCAGTGCCCTTCGCGCGGCGGCGGGGCTTTCTAACCGATGAAGACGTCTTTAAGGCGGTCTCGTGAAAGTTGTGCTGGACACCAATGTTCTCCTGGCGGCTATCGCCACGCGCGGACTTTGCGACCTGGTACTTACCGAATGCCTGCTACACCATGAAATGATTATCTCGACCCCCATATTGGCCGAATTCAATCGCCATCTGACCGGCAAGTTTAAAATGTCGGCAACTCTGGCCGGTGACATCATCACATTTACGCGCGAGCATAGCCGCATGGTTGAGCCGACGGAAATCCCGTCCGATGCCTGCCGGGATTCCGTCGACCTGATGGTGTTGGGCACCGCCGTTGCTGGTGGTGCCATATTCATTGTCACGGGCGATAAAGATCTGCTGATTATTCAGAACTTTCAGGGTATTGCAATAATCACACCACGTGAATTTTATCAACGGACAACCTTGAACGATTAACCTCATTGCAACACAAATATCGCCGTAAGCGTTGCATCTTTGCGTTCTTGTGTTTCTTTGCGGTTCACCCCGTTGTTCCGTTGTCCTCTACCCCGCCTGTTCGACCAAGACAGCCCCATTTGACTCGCCGAATGCTCGCGCAAATAATCTCCAGTAAGGTAAGGAGAACATGACATGCCGCAATATAAATATCTGATCATCGGAGCGGGTCTTTCCGCCGCCGCCGTCCCGCGTGCGGCAAACCAGTGGGCGTAAACGATTACCGGTTGGTGACAGTGCGGCTCCGCAAGCGCGATCACGCCTTATCCCGATACAATCGGCACGCTGATTTGACGGCATATCCCGATCGGTTATCGTAAAGTTGTATTGAATTTGGATGATGTAGGATGCAGCATCGGCACTTAAAATCTTCAACCATGACGCTTGCCGCGATTGATGACATCATCTCCCGTGGTCAGCGGCAGGACTGGCTGGATCTTCGACGGGCCGTACTGACGGATCGCGCCGTTGCTGGCAAAGTCGTTCGGGTTTGCAAGGTTCGTCTGCCGGATCCCTACGCCCAGAGGTATCACTTTTGGATGCATTATGTCCGCGAACACTCAACCTGACTGGGAACGGCTGCTGATGGCCGCCGCCCGACTACAACGAATTCTTCCGGGAGCGGTGCTCGTTGGGGGTACCGCCTCGGCAATTCATGCGGGGCACCGGTTCTCACATGATGCGGATCATGTTCTCACTGATTTGCGTTCTCGGTTCGATGAGGTTCTGGCGGAACTGGAATCGGTAGCTGGATGGAAGACGGCCCGCATTAAACGACCGGTACTGATTCTCGGGAGCCTCGACGGTATCGAAACTGGCGTACGGCAACTTGTGCGCACCGCCCCGCTGGATACCACAAAAGTAGGTTGCCAAAGTGGCTCCATAACTTTGCCAACACCGCAGGAGATACTCCGCATCAAGGGTGTTTTAATCCTTAAACGCAATGCGACGCGTGATTATCTTGATTTTGTTGCGCTGGCCGCCAATATGGGAGATTCCGATGTCGTTGGCGCATTGAAGGTCTTGGACTCGCTTTACCCCCAACCAAATGGTGAGTCGGCAATACTCCAACTGCAGATCCAGTTAGCCAGCCCCATGCCATTCGATCTTGAGGACGAAGATCTTGGCGAGTATCGCAATCTGATTTCGCAGTGGCAGAATTGGGAAGCGGTGAAGAGAGCGTCCGCGCGCCTGGCCACATTGATTTTTGATCAGGTCATAGCCGATGGCAACCGTTGATCGGAAGAATTCATTGTGGAGGAACACTTGTAAGAAGCACATTATGGCCAAAATTCAGATCAAACGTGTTTACGATAAACCATCTTCCGCTGACGGATTGCGGATTCTCGTAGAGCGCCTGTGGCCGCGGGGATTGACCAAAGAAAAGGCCGCAATTGACCTGTGGCTCAAAGATGTCGCTCCCAGCGCGGAGCTGCGGCAGTGGTTTGGCCACGATCCGGTGAAATGGGAAGAATTTAAAAAGCGGTATTGGGATGAGCTGCGGCATAATCCGTCGGCGGTCGAGACATTGCGCGAACATATTAAGAAGGGCGATGTCACCTTTGTATATGCCGCCCGTGATGAAACGCACAATGGCGCATTGGCCCTGTGGAAATTCCTTACTCTCGCGTAGGGGTGGCACCAGGTTGAGGCCGATGAGATGATATTTATTGGTCGATGTGGAAATAAATGCAATGAAAAACCCCAATCGGAAAATTGCCGCAGATGAAAAACGCCTAAAAACAAGAACAGAGGCCGGGACGAACAGCACCATCGAAGCACCAGATTGGTCAACAATTCCAGCTCCGGTTGATGACGGCGCGGCCCGCCATCTGGTGGGCATGCGAGTCCCCGCGATCGCCCTTGCCGCTACCGATGGCACGACGGTAAGCCTGTTCACACTTCCGGGCAGGGTTGTGGTCTATGCGTATCCACGGACGGGGAAGCCCGGTATCGCCAATCCAGACGGGTGGGATTTGATTCCCGGCGCACGCGGATGTACGCCGCAGTCCTGTGCCTTCCGAGACCATTTTGCGCGGTTGAAAACCTTAGGTATCCGCCATTTGTTCGGCCTTTCCACACAAAGCCCGGATTATCAGCGCGAAGTCGCGGAGAGATTGCATCTGCCATTTCCAATTCTTTCAGATGCCGATCTGGCCTTGGCCAGAGCTATGCGTCTGCCGACGTTTGAAACCGGAGGAATGACGTTGCTCAAACGTCTCACGATGGTGATACTGGATGGTACGGTGGAGCACATTTTTTATCCGGTTTTTCCACCGGATCAGAATGCCGCCACGGTGGCGGCGTGGCTGGCATCCCGCCCCGGCGGACGCGGATGAGCCAAAACCCGCCTATTCAAAGAAATAATCCTGTTTTGATGTTGTGGTATAATACCGATATGGAGAAAATCGGTCGCAAATTTGACTCTCATCGCGCGGCGGATGCGGCGGATCGGGCCTATTACAGGTCTCTATCTCCCGAGCAACGCATGGATATTCTGCTGGACCTGATTAATTCCCAACGGAGCAACGATGAAACTTCCCAAAGACTTGAGCGAGTTTGTCGCGTTGTTAAACGCCGCCCGCGTTAAGTACGGTAAACTTTATCAGCCGCGAACTACTTATTCTGAACAAGAAGTGTGCGGGCCGCCCCAAGGACCTCGCCGATGCCGAGGATCTTTCATCGCCGGAATAATATCCCCGGAATCCACCCCCAGAATCCACCCCCAGAATCCACCACCTTTGATCTGGTACGAGCGCTGGGCTATAATCTGGATAAGAACATCCAGATTATAGCCGTCGCTGATTTGGATGGAGGAATTATGGCACAACGGCTGGCGACGGGCGGAATATTATGACGGAATCTTCCGCCAAACCGCATGAGTTAACGTCCGTTGCCCGTGTTCGCGGAAAAAACACACGGTGCCCTGTTATCACCTATCCGCCGTGAAAGACATTTTGTTGGCCGCCTGCACGTCTGCTCATAGGTCGATGCGGCACCTTACACCATTTTTAGCGCGGCGCGGTAGAATTTATGATGATGAGTAGCTCTTCCGGACAGATTTTTCAGACCGTACGCCAGGCGGCGCGCATTGAGGAGATAATCGGCGAGCATATTGCGCTGCGCCCGGCGGGGCGGGAATTTGTCGGGTTATGCCCGTTCCATGAAGATCGCCGGCCATCCATGTATGTCTCTCCGCAGAAGCAGATTTTTTACTGCTTTGTCTGTGCCACCGGCGGCGATGTCTTTAAGTTCGTGGAAAATTATCACAAGATGTCCAAGGGCGAGGCGCTGCGATTTCTGGCCCAGCGCTATGGAATAACCTTGCCGGAATATCGTTCCGCGGCCAATCCGCAGGCTAACTCGCAGCGGGAAAAAATTATTCAGGCCAATCTCTGGGCGGCCCATTATTTTCAGACCAATCTCGCTGGCCCCCTCGGAGACAATGCCCGCTCCTATCTGACCTCCCGCGGTGTCAATGCGGCAACCATCGAGCGGTTTCAGATCGGCTCTTCCGAAACGCAATGGACGGCTCTGGCTCAGGCGGCGGCAAAGAAAGGGATCAGTCCGGAGACACTGCTGGCGGTGGGATTGGTGAAAAGCCGATCCGATGGGAGTTCCTATGATGTATTCCGCAATCGGCTGATGTTTCCAATTATTGACACGAGCGATCGGGTCATCGCGTTCGGCGGAAGGATCATCCCGCAAACGGCTGCACTGCCAATTGCGGCCAGTCAGGCGGGTCCGGATCAGGAAGGCCCCAAGTATCTGAATTCTCCGGAAACGGCGCTATTCTCCAAGCGCGAAACGTTGTATGCCCTGAATTTGGCCCGCCAGCCGCTGATCCGCAAGCAGACCGCGGTGGTCGTGGAAGGATACATGGATGTGGTGGGATGCCATCAAGCGGGGGTGGAAAACGTCGTGGCCACACTGGGTACAGCCCTAACCGAGCAGCACATTCAACTGCTGCGGCGATTTTGCAATCGCGTGGCCCTGGTGTTTGACAGCGATGACGCCGGGCGGCGGGCGGCGGATCGGGCCATTGAATTGCTGCTGCGGTATCCCGTGGATGTGCGGATCGCGCATGTACCGGATGGCAAAGACCCGTGTGATTTCTGTATGACGCATGGCGGAGAGGCGTTCGAGAAGATAGTTGACACCGCGCAAGATTCCCTGGAATACGCCTGGGAAAAAATGTATTCGACATTTCAGGCATCGGATTCATTGGCCGGGAAGCAGCGCGCTTCCGAAGCATTGATGCGCCTGGTTGCACCGGCGATTTTTAACGCATCGGTGGATCCGATTCGCCGCGGCCTGTTGCAGAAAAACATCGCTGATCTTGTGGGCATCAGCTCGGATGAAGTCCACGCTCGAATCCGTCGCTTGGCGGATGGTGGGGCACGCGGCCCGGGTACGGGCACGGCGGAGGATGCGGAATCCACGGCCCCGGCACCTCCGCATGTGGATGTCGGCGTGCAGCGGGCCCAGCGATGGGTGGTCGGATCACTGTTGTCCGACTTTGCACTTTATCCAATTTTTCGGGAACGGATCAGTATGGAGCTATTTTCCGATTCCGGCATGGCGACGCTGGTGGCCAGACTTCTGGAATATCTCGAAGAATTGATCGATCCGGCGGCGGGAAATCTGGCCGAGTTTGTGGCGGGGCTGGATGATCCGGGGATGCTGCGGCAGGTGATGGAATCGCAGGCTGAAGCCCAGCGCGGCGCTAATCTGAAGCAAAAACTTGACGATTCGCTGACGCGTTTGGAGGAACTGGCACAACAGCGCGGAATGCAGGTTGACACTGACGGCGGCACTCACGAGGCTCCAGATGAGGCCGCCCGCCTCAAGAGCATCGTGGAAAGCCGCGCCCAATCGCATAAGTCCGGCAAGCCGCAGCGCTCTGTAGGCCCCCGCCCGCATGGTTAGCACCTGCACAAATACAATTCCACCGTCGTCATACAGCCCATGCCCGCGCGAAGAGTTCGTCGCATGGATAAAAAACGCGTATGATTCCCCGCGAAATCACGAGAACAATTAAGTAAAGAGGGATGTCGCCTTTCGCGTGTCCCACCATGTGGCGTTATGGTGGTGTACCACAGAATTACGCTATGGCCAGCGTGTGCTATCGTAGAGTAAATTTGGCGAATGTCTCCAAAAGCGAATCACGTCCCCGTTACGCTTCTCTTGCCGCGCCGGCTATTGCCGATTGTGTTACATTAAATCTATCCCAATTATTTCTAACGGGAGAAGACTTATTGCAATTCCGACATATTTTGCAGTGACGCTATCTGCGGCGGTAAATCGGCCTCTACTGTGTCCCAAAGCAAATCCCAATCAATCACGTCATATCCGTGAATCAAGTGGTTGCGCATACCAATGATCTGTGGCCATGGGATAAGCGGATACCGCTGCCTTGTCGCAGCGGAAACCCGGCTGGCCGCTTCGCCCACGACTTCCACCAGCCGAGTCACGGCTAACTGCGTTACACGGTTTTTCCCAAATTCCTCGCGATTGCCGCCACCAAGTAATTGGACGGCTTCATTGGCGTAATTGAGCATGTCCCGCAGACTCACCCGGTCATCACGCATGTTCATAGTGAACCTCCGCCGAACCTAACACATCGTCGCGGAAGAGCGGATTGAGGCCTTTGATCGTGTGAATCTCGACGTGACGACCCAGCATGCGGCCTAAGTCGATTTCCATCCCCGCCAGCGTGATCAGCCCCACACGCGAGCCGGGTTCAAATTCCACCAGCACATCGATATCGCTCTGAGCGGTAAAATCATCGCGCAGCACTGAACCGAAGAAAGCCATCCGGCGAATGGCATGACGGTGGCACCACTGCTTCAATGCTGCGTCCGGCACTTCAATGCGTGTAGTCATAAGAGTGTAAGCTCCCTGAAACCGCGGAATAAAAAACTCGGCAGCGTTATCCATCAAGCTGGCTTGGGGTGCCGCCGCGCCTGTGCGCGGTGCGCCTTCTGGCAGTTCTTGTAACCAGCGGTGGCCATGGCACTATCATAAACGATGCCGCATTATGCTGCCAATTATAACCTTGCGGCGGAATAACCCGGCACATTGAATCGGACCATGGCCAATGGCATTCACCCCTGAATTTCCTTTATACCGACAGCGCAAATCGGCTGAAATTCATGTTGACGTTATGTAAATGATATTCGTCCAATGAACCGCATTTACCGCGCCGGCTATAGCCGATCTCGCTACAACAAGTCAACCAAGCCGTTGTGCAACGTTGAAATTCAATTTCATAGGTAGCTTGTCCCTATTATTGATTATTCCGTTCGGCACCCCCGCTTTGTCGCCGAATCTGTTATAATGATTGGTATGAAATGGTCGGGCGGTCGCTCGGTGAAAGCCGGGAGGAAAGTCCGAACACCGCAGGGCGCGGTGGTGGGTAACCCCCACCCGATCAGGTCGGTGACGATCTGATTGCGGGAAAGTGCCACAGAAAATACACCGCCGAATTCCGATTCTGTCGGAATGGCAAGGGTGAAAAGGTGCGGTAAGAGCGCACCGCGGGCATGGCGACATGACCGGCATGGCAAACCCCACCGGGTGCAAGACCAAATAGGGAATCGAAGCGCTGGCCCGGCGCACATTCATCCGCCTCAACATGGCCCCCGTCAAGGGTTGGCGGATGAAATAGGATCATGGCCGGCAAAGTTCTCTTCGGAGAATCAGCCCAGATGGTCCGCGTAGGTTCCGGGTAGGTTGCTTGAGGCAGACGGTAACGGCTGTCCCAGATCAATGACCGCCGCTCCATCAGGGGCACAGAATTCGGCTTATAGACCATTTCAGAAAACGGGCCGCGGACTAAAATAGTCCGCGGCCCGACCATTTTAGGCTGGTGAGATGTGCCGCTGATTTGGGAGTGCGTGACCCTTTATGCGGGTATGGCTTTAGCGCGCCGCAAACACGATACCCCGGAGCACCGTCATGGTAATGCGGTGCCGTTGGTACGCGCGGGGGCAAACGGCACCGGGTTATCACCACGGTGTTCGGGGGAGAGACTATTGCGGTGTCCGTAATCCGCATAAAGTGTCACGCACCCCTGATTTGGGGCGGCTGTGAAAGAAACGCGGAGGTACTGTGGCAAAAATACCAGTGGTTTTATCCTGGAGTGGCGGAAAAGATTGTGCGTTAGCGCTGCACGAGCTTTCCCGAAATCCGGATTATCAGGTCGTGGCACTTCTTACGACCGTTAGCGAAGAATACAAACGCATCAGCCATCATGGCGTGCGGGAAGCACTTCTGCAGATGCAGGCGGCTGCGGTTGGAATTCCTCTGGACAAGATTTATCTGCCATCGAATAATTCCCACCCCTGCACCAATCAGGTTTATGAACAGATTATGGGCGACGCAATGCGACGTTATGTGTCGCAAGGCGTGCGAACGGTGGGCTTCGGCGATTTATATCTCGAAGATTTGCGGGCCTGGCGGGAAAAAAATCTGGCAACCATCGGAATGCAGGGGGTGTTTCCACTGTGGAAACGTCCCACCAAGGCGCAGGCGGTTGAAATCATTGATTTGGGATTCAAGGCGTATTTATCGTGCGTTGAGGGAAAAGTTGGACCCGGTTTTGCGGGCCGAAGCTTTGACAAAAAGTTGCTGTCGGATCTGCCGGCGGACGTTGACCCCTGTGGGGAAAATGGGGAATTTCATACGTTTGTTTATGCCGGACCGATTTTTTCCCAGCCCTTGAATGTCGTGGTGGGTGAGGTGGTGGTGCGCGATGGGCGCTATTATGCCGATTTATTGCCTGGCCACGGAGCCGCTCCTTCCGCCATGTTGCCCTCCGAGATTCCTCCCGTCTGAAAGCTTTCGGTCCGGATCCACCGGAAAGGCCACACTCGCCGCAGCACGACATGCTGATGGATCAGCCGCGGGTGCCAGCGGCCGCCCCCAGCAATGGCGTCAATGGCGCGATATTTGGTTGTGGCCGCGCACCCTGCTCCAGAAGATGTTCAACGGCAATTTTCGCCAGGGTTCGCGATATGCGGTCATAGCGCGTTGCAGGATTCTTCAAAAAGGCTCGATAATGCAGCAAAGAGGCATAAAGTGTGCGATCATGCAGGATACCCCATGGCAAAGCCGATCCGGCCTGCTGTAACAACCGCGCTGCGTCATAATCGGCATGAGGATTGCCTGATGCGGAGGCAAGGAATTTTTGTATTTGGGCGGGTACGGCGGCAGGCCAGCGTGCAACAATCTGTCGGCGTACCAGCGGCTCATTCTCAATGACCAGTGCATAGAGATATATAGAAGTAGCGGCGGAAACATCGCCCGTGATCAAACGGTGATATTGTGCATCCAGATAATCCATCATCGTCACCGTCTGACTGACCAATGCGCGGGTATTGCTGATCTGACCCATCAAGACGGGATTGCGCCGCACAGGCAAGGTTTCCTCAATGACCAGGAGACGGACCGTTCGGGCGGCGGCGGCAACCTGAGCATAACGCAGAAGCATCATGGTTAATTGCACATCGGCCCGCTCGGCAAGGGCGGCGTAATGTTCGCGATCCTGCGGTGGCGTGGCCCCGAGATAGGCCAGCAGTTGGCTCATCGTCCAGATCGGCCCCAACTGAACAATATTATCCGGTGCCACATGTGTCATATACTCTGCCAGCGCCTGTTGGGCGGTTGGCGAGCCGGCGCGGGACTGATACGTCAGGGCAAACGCCTTAATGCTCAACAGACGGGCCAGACCGGGATGCCGCAAACGCTTAGCCTGTTCCAGCAGCTTCGAAGCAATCGCTATTTTATCTGAAACGCGCTGCTGCATGGCGGCTAATATCCGCGGAGCAAATTGCTTTTCATAGCTGTGCCAGTCCGCCAGGGAATACAGCGGCTCAAAACGCCCCGGAGCGATGGATGGCACACTCTGATTCAATGACAAATCCGGCCATAGATCCGAAACACTGATCGCGGGCGGAAGCAATGGATTATTCGCCAGAGAATCGCCTGCGCCCGATTGGCGCATAGGAGCCGCCAACAGCGCTCCAGCCCATACAACGCATGCCATGCACACGCCTGACAGAATCAACGACCACTGTTTCAAGGAATATTGCCAAGCGCGTTGATGCGGATCATCCAGACACCCAGATGGAAGCGCGCCGGTCATAGACCCGAGATCACGATCATGAAATTTCATAAGACCCTGATTTTTCAACAGCCACCAAAACCAAAGTTCATTATGCAAGTGTTGCCGAAGATAGCAAGCCGAGGCCACCAAGGGCACACCCAGTTTTGAAGGTTTACGGCCTGCGGTGGACGAAAGGCATAACAAGGCGTAAAATCTTTGGTTTATGATGTGTCGGGAATTATCCCGCTGGCTAGTTGATGTTTTAAGATCGAAATAGAAGGATTTAATTCATGGCGGAAATCAGCGCAAAAGATGTAATGACTCTGCGGGCACGGACAAATGCCGGCATGATGGATGCGAAAAAAGCCCTCCAGGAAGCTCATGGGGATATGGACGCGGCATGCGAGCTGCTGCGAAAATGGGGTGCCGGCCGGGCGGAAAGCAAGGTGTCCAATGAAATGAAAGAGGGCTTGGTCGGGGGAAAAATCAGTGAAGACGGAAAATTGGGCGTTATGGTGCGCCTGGGCTGTCAGACCGATTTTGTGGCCCGCAATGAGGCCTTTCAAAAACTGCTCCATGACCTTGTGGAACTGGCGTTCACGCACGATGTTCACACGCCGGCTCAACTCCATGCGCTCAAATATCCGGATGGCTCAGGGCGCACCGTTGAGGCGGTCATCAAGGAGATGGTGGGAGGTTCAATTAAAGAAAATATGGCCGTAACAGGCCTGGCGCGCTATCATTCCGCCAACGGCCTGGTCGGGAAATATGTGCATCACAACGCCAAGGTCGGCACGCTGGTGCAGGTCGATGGCAGCTCGGATGACGCGGTGCGCGTACTGATTGGGGAAATCGCCATGCACGTCACGGCGGGAATGCCCTTTGTGCCGCTGGCGATCAGCCGCGAATCCGTTGATGCGGCGGTGGTGCAGCGTGAGCGTGAATTGGCGGCGGAAAGCATCAAGAACAAGCCCGCCAATATCATTGAGAAAATCGTCACCGGGAAACTCGATAAATTCTTCGCTGACAATGTGCTGCTCGAACAGCCATTTGTCAAAGATGAAAGCAAACGGATTCGGGATCTGCTGGCGGATACCGGCAAGACGGTGGCCGCCACATTGACCATTGTCGGCTTCGCCCGCTTTAAGGTCGGCGAGGTTTAAGAATTTCGCCTGCTCTTGGTGGAGTTGTACATGACCAAACCGCGTTATCACCGCGTGCTTTTGAAAATCTCCGGCGAAGGGCTGTGCCAGGAAGGTGGCTTTGGCATTGACATGGCCGAACTGACCGCGCTTGCCCGGCAAATCGCCGAGGTTGCGGAATTGGGCGTGCAGGTGGCGGTGGTGATTGGCGGCGGAAATTTCATCCGCGGCGAAAAACTTGCAAAATCCGGTGAAATTCAACGCTCCACCGCCGATTACATGGGTATGCTGGCCACGGTTATCAATGCCATGGCCCTGCAGGAAGTTCTGGAACATCTGGGGCGGCCAACGCGCGTGGCCAGCGCTCTTAATGTGATTCAGGTCGCCGAACCATTTATCCGTCGCAAGGTGCTGCGTCATCTGGAAAAGGGACGTGTGGTGGTTCTGGCGGCGGGAGTTGGCAATCCGTTTTTCACGACTGACACCTGTGCGGCGCTACGCGCCACGGAATTGCAGGCGGAAGTTCTGTTAAAGGCCACCAAAGTTGATGGCGTGTACGATTCAGACCCCAAGAAAAATCCCGATGCCCGCTGTTTTTCCGAACTGACGTATCGACAGGTGATTACAGATAATTTGCGCGTCATGGATATGACGGCCATCAGCCTGGCGATGGAAAGCAAAATTCCCATTATCGTGTTTAACCTCAAGAAACCGGGCAATATTTTACGCGTAATTACGGGTGAAGCCATCGGCACACGGATCGCCTTCGTGGATCCCGGCAGCGAGCCGATGAAAGCCCCAAAGGCAACGGAACACGCATCATTGATTCGGGGAGCCTGAATATGTCGATTGATGAAATTCTTTTTGAAGCCGAGGAAAATCTGGAAAAGGCCCTGGAGCATCTGCGGCATGATTTTCGTGGATTCCGCACCGGTCGCGCCAGTACGTCGCTGGTGGAATATATCAAGGTGGACTATTACGGAGCGGCCACGGATCTGCGATCTCTGGCATCCCTGACCACACCTGATGCGACATCCATTCTCATCAAGCCGTTTGATCCAGCTTCGATGAAGGATATTATCAAGGGCATTGAGGCGGCCAATCTGGGTATCAATCCGATCCATGATGGCAAGCAGATTCGCCTGATTCTTCCGCCCCTGTCCGGTGAACGCCGACAGCAGCTTTTAGGAAAGGTCAAGGAGGCGGCGGAGCATTCGCGCATCGCCATGCGCAACGTCCGCAGGGATGCCAACAAGCGCATCGAACAGGAAATCAAAGAATCCGGCATTCCGGAAGATCAAGCCAAGCAGGGCAAGGATAATATGCAGGAACTGCTGAAAAAATTTGAAGCGAAAGTGGAGGAACTGGTTCAGAGTAAGCACAAAGAGATCACCGAAATATAAATGCTGATACGCATAGCGCTTCGCCGTCCGGCATTTGGCGAGACGTTTTTTGCGATTTTGATTACACTTGACCTTTCTAAGCCGGCGTGTTCACGCAGCAGGTTGGTATGGAATGCCTGAATCTTTCCGACAAGTCAATGTGGCTTGCCGAAAATTAAATCGAATGCGATGCGGGTTTCAGTTATGGAGCCAACAGAGGATATTGAAAAGCTTCTGCGCGACGCGCATACGCTGATCGTCCGCTACACCGGCACCCAGGATCCGGTGCGGCGGTTGAAGCTGGCCCGCACTATGTTTACCAAAGGAGCCTTGCTGATTAAGGCCCGGCGTTTTGACTCCGCGCTGGCCGCCTTTGATCTGCTGCTGCGGACGTTTCCCGATAATCAGGACGATTCCATTGCGCCTCAGGTTGCCAAAACACTGTTGGATCGGGCGGCGGTACTTGATGTTCTGGGGCGGCACGATGACGCATTAATCGGATATGACGAATTAATTCGTCGATTTCGCGATGTGCCCCTGGAAGCCGTGCGGGGATACGCGCTATCGGCCGAGTTTAACAAGGCCTCTCTATTGGCCCGGCTCAATCGCCACGTTGAGGCCCTGGCGTCACTGGATGAATGTCTGGACAACCGCGTTCAACCACTGCCCCGCCTTCTGGCCAAGATACTATGGATGCAGGCGGAATCGTTGGAGGCGCTGGGACGGCACGGCGCGTCACTGGCCGCATGCGAGCAACTCATTACGCGATTTTCCGACAAACCTGAAATTGTCGATCACAATTGGCTGGGCCGAATTGTTCTGACAAAAATGGACCTGCTGATTGCGCTGGATCGCGTGATGGAAATTCTAGCGGCATATCAGACCGCCCGGGAGCAGTTTGGCATTACCGCCGATGAGGTCACGGCGTCCCGGATATCCGACTTTGTAATGCAACGGCTCAAAACATATATGGAATCCAATCAACCCGTTCCAGCGCTGGCGCTGGCGGAGGAAACCTTGCGGGTGTTGGGGCACTGCCCGGAGATGCCGTGGGTTGAGGTTGCGCAAAGCGCGGCGAAAACCCGGATTGTCGCGTTATGCCGAATGCGACGGGTCAATGAGTGTATCGCCGCCTATGATGTCGCCATGGAGCGATTCGCCGATGCCGTGGATGAACCGCTGCGCCTAACTCTGGCGGCCATGTTGTTGGATCAGAGCACCGCACTGGTGGAGCGGCATGATTATCCCGCCGCGGAGAGTGCCTGCGATCAGTTGATCCTGCGGTTTAAAATATCCGAAAATTCCGAACTGGCGATGCTGGCCGGTCGCGCCATGTTCAACAAAATCGCCATTAAAGCATATCTGGGCAATACGGATGATGTTTTGTCAGCCTGTGACGCCTTTATAGATCGCTTCCGCTACAGCACCCATCCGGGGATCTGTGAGATGCTGTTTCACGCGTGGAGCCGCAAAGCCGCCATACTTGAAGCGCAAAAAAGTGATGCCGACGCCGTGGCGGCTTATGATGCGGCGATTAAAATAAACGCATCCTTGACGCTGCCGCCGGTTCAGGTGGCGGCGGTCATGGCCAACCGCGCCGCGTGCCTCGGAAGATTATCCCGCACCCCGGAACAGCTTGCGGCGTATGAGGATATCATTCATCGCTTCGCGGACAGTGGCGATAGAGACGTTATCATGCTGCTCGCGCCGGCGATGTTGGCGCGGGCATTTTTGCTGCGTGCCGACAACCGCCTGGACGAGGCGCTGGCATCGTGCCGACAATTTATCGCCCGTATCGAACACGGCACCCCTCCAGCCATGTTGGTTCCGCTGGCCAGAGCAATGTTCCTGCGTGGAGAATTGCTGGAAAAGTTGGGACAAGATCGCGCGGCGGCGGAAGCCTACGGCACCCTGGCAGCGCGGTTTGATTTCAATGGCGACACCCAGTCGCGTCAGTGCATTCCCATAGCGTTATATAATCAGGCGGCGCTGCTGGAGAAGCTGGAGCAACATGATGATGCACTGAGGGTGCTGGACCAGTTGCTCCAGCGTGCCGGCAATGAACCTGACTTGATTCCTCCGCAACTTGTGGCGCAGGCCACGCGCAATCGCCAGGCTATTTTGAACATGCTGACTGGCTCATCTGCGTCGCCGGGCGGCGCGGCAACTGTGGCGGCGGAGGATCGTGCCGCAGTCGCGGCAACCGCCAATGACCATCAAGAATCGCAACCGAATCCGCAGTCGCAGATGCAGACGCCATCAGAGCAATTGGCGGCTCCAAGTCCGCCACAATACGCAATTCCAGAAATGTCTCTGCCCACAGTTCCCGACACTTCGGAATCATCGCCCGTGAGTCCAGAACTGATCACACCCGCTACTGAGCAAGCGCTAACGACACACGCAATTTCGACGGAGAGTAGCGTGCACGTTCCGGAGAATACACCGCCGATAGTCGTTGCCGAGGTCGCACACGCGCCGATTACGAATGCCGCCGCCGCAGCCCAATTTGCCGAATCCGACTCGCCAATTGGACAGCTCGCGCATCTGCGTAACATCAAATGGCATGGTCACAGTGAGGAGCTTATTGCGGCATGTGATCAGTTTATTAAGCGCAATATGGATTCTGAATCCGGAGCTGGTCACAGAGCGGTGGCGGAAGCGTTCCGCATGAAAATAGAAATGCTCAAGGAAATCGGCTCACTGGAGGATGAACTGCGGGCTTGCAACGCATTTCTGCTTGCGTTTGGCCGCGGGACCGATTCTTCCCTTGATGCGCAGATATGTCGAACCATGTTGGATCAGGGGCGTGTATTCGGACAAATGGATCGCGCCGGTCATGCGGCGGCGGTGTACGATGCTCTGATTCAGCGTTTTGCCAAATCCGACGATCCCGCCGTGCGCTCGGATGTCATTGCCGCGCTCACACGACAAGCGGCGATTGCCGCACAGCACGGGCGCATTGGTGAAGAAGTTCGCTGTTACCAGAGACTGGTCAGCAAATTCGGAGAAGTCTCGGCCACGGATGTACAACGTGAAGTGGCCAGAGCGATGTTGAATACCGGTCTGGCGTTTCGCAAGCTGGATCGCAAACTCGACGAATTGGCCGTGTACGATGCGATACAGCACCGCTTCGGCAATTCGGAAGATGCCGAGATTCTTTATGTCCTCGCCCGGGCCATGGTGCGCAAATCCATCACGTTGGGCGAACGCGGCAGGCGTCAGGAACAAATCAAAGTTTGCGATGCGATTATTGTCCGCTTTGCCAACGCCGAATCTCAGTTCCTCCGCCGACAGGCGGCGCGCACCCAATGTAACCGCGCAATGGCGCTGGAGGAACTGGGGCAAATTCCCGATGCCATGGCCGCGTATGAGCAAATCATTGCGAGCTTCGATCGCGCCGTGGATTCGCCATTGCGGGCGTGCGCCGGGCTGGCCTTATTCCAAAAGGCTCAACTGCTGCGCCGGCAGAGACGCCGCGCCGAAGCCATCGCGTGCTATCAGCATTTTATCCAGAGCTATCCGATGGACGATGAAGAAATATCCGGGCTGATCAGCCAGTCACAGGCACTGTTGCGCGTACTGTAGCGATGGCAGTAAATCCGAACCAGGGTTCTGGAGTGCGAGTTTCCAAGACGAACCCTTCTCTTAGCGCTGGCATTTATGCCGTCGATTTCGCCGCTCGCCCGGAAATAATGTCGCACCCAATCTCTGGTTTTCCGGCCACGCGCTGGTGCATGTCCCACTACCGTCAACCCTGATTTATAGCTGGAACAGGGCACTAGCGCGTGGAAGCCGCCGCACCGAGTAACGGTGTAAGCGGAGCGGTGTGCGGCTGAGATATTGCTCCCTGCTCAATGAGATGTTCCATGGCGATATTCCGCATACACCACATACGGCTCAATGGAAGCCGAGATAATTTCCGCCGGTTTATCCACTGCCCGCAGGCATAGCGCGATGACATTTTTACCGCCGGGCTTCGTGTCCAGCCAGCACTCCGGCAGATAATATTCCCGCTGGCCGCCATGTTCCCAGAATCGGCCATACGCGTGACCGTTGACATAAATAAACCCCGTACCCGTGGCTTGAATTTTGAGGCACCAAGGCAGCCAGACATCTGCCGGTACGCCCGGCAACGTAAATTCCATGCGATGCCAGGATAAAAGTTCCGCTTTTTCTCCGGCCTTGGGGTTACCGGTCAGCATGCGCTGCGTCCATGTGGAGTCATCAAATTCCGACTTATGCCAGCCCAACGCGATTCCGCTTGGATGCGGCGCGAATTCCAATGAACCAACCCGTTTTGCAAGATTCGGCGTGGCCGTGGCGGACATGAGCTTGACTCCCCCCAACCCGCCGACACCATCCACGTTTTGCACCAACACCGCAATCGTATTGTTTCCAACATGGAACAAATTACGCGCGTTGAACTTCCATGTTTTGGACCAGTTATTCGTATACCCCAGCGATTTGCCGTTGACATATATCCAACCGTTATCATCAATGCGGCTGAAGCATAACGCGGTCTTTTTTGCGTTCAAATCATCGGCGGTGAAATCGAGAACGGCTCTGAAAACAGCACTGGTGTGCGGTTTAAGTTGCGTCGCGGCGGCGGCATCGGTGCATGCGGTATGTTGCCACCCGCGGGTAGATGTAGTCGCGCCAATATAAGGCGATGTGTCCGGATCATCCGGCTGCTTGATGATTTTCATCCGCCAGTTATTGATTTCCACACCAACTGCGGCCGAGGAAGTCACAGCGAGGTTAAAAATTCCATAAGTACCCTCCATGTCAATGCCACCGTTCGGATGGCCGCGATTCTCATACGCCACCAAAGCGGTGTGTTCACCGGGGGCCGGATTACTTGGGAGAATAAACAACGCGGCATCCAGTGACTGCGCATTGGAATACACGATCTGCCGGTCCAATTTGAGCGTCGCGGTATCCGACTTGGCCATGGTTGCGGCCAGCGCAACGGCACCAACACTCGGCGGAAATGGCGCAAGATCTAAGCGAGCGCGGTAATAACTGAATCCACTGATGTAAACACCGAGTTCCGCCAGCGATTGGCCCTCTTGAATGGCCCGCCAGGTTGCAGGTTCCGGATCGGCGGCGAATTTCACGCTCTGGATCACAACGGCGGCAGGCAGATCAATCGGTCGCTTCCGTTCCGGCTGTTGCTCAGGCAGCCAGTGACCATTTGCCGCGGAAGTGGCCCCCGGAGCAAGATAAAGAATTTTGGATCCGAATGGTTCAAGTTCATAGCTGAAATCCAGATTGCCCACGCCCGGGATAACCGCATGGACGTTTCCCTTGCGCTCATGGCCATGCTGATCGGTGCGAATAAACAGATACATTCCACCATCCGGAGCCTTGCGGGCCGCAAGATGAACATCCGCGAATCCCGTGGTGGCCTTGACCGCCAATGCGGTGGATTGCGCCAGTGCGGAACCATGGGTGTGCAACATGGCCGCCAGCCCTTTAACCGCCAGATATTTTGTTCCCACGCCGCCATTTTCGCGTATGGGCGCACTGTAATCATAAGAAGTTGCGATGCCGGCGGCGGGCCGTCCGCCGAAATTAGTCCCGCCGAAAAGCATGTAGTAGTTGATCATCGTCACGCCATTTTGAATGCAGAATAGTGTGAGATTGATAATCTGCGATGGAATCAGATCGGCGCGATAATGATCCGTCCGCGTGCGCAACGGAGGCACGTCCATAACCGAGCTGAACCATCCACCCTGCAATTCCGGCGTAAATAACGGCGCATTGTCCTGGCGGCGGCGCGTTGATGCGATCCACTTGCCAACACTATCCACATCCCAGCCAGGATAAAAATCCCGCCCGTCAAAAAGTTGCCGGAGCTGCGGATTGGATGAACCTAAAATAAATTGTGCCTGATTAATAAACAGGGGTACTTCAATGCCGTTGTCCAGGGCACCGCGGACCAGCGACTCCAGGTATGTTTTCTTCTCCGGCACGGGCATGGAGGCATAGTCATATTCGTTTTCCACCTGAAAAATCAGCACACCCGGCACACCGGGCGCTTTGCGCGTGATCTGATATTTGGCAATAACCGGGCACACCGCGTTATACCAGTGCCGACTCCATGCCATGAATACAGGATCATCGCTGCGCAGCCATTCACCCTTATAGCCTTGTGGCTTTTTGGTCAACAGCCATTGCGGAAATCCGCCGGTGTCCCATTCCGCGCAGATATACGGGCCGGGGCGGATGCTGACATACAGCCCGAACTCCCGCGTGGCCATGGTCAGGAAATCTTCGAGATCGGCGAGATCAATTTTCGAATAATCATCCAGTCCGGCGGGCATTTCCAATTCGTGCATGTTCCATGCGACATACGTTTGCACGGTATTGAAACCCGCTTCCTTAATTTTGGCAAAGCGCTCCCGCCACAGCGGTTTTGCGCAACGGTAGTAATGAAAGCATCCGCCATACATAAAGAAGGGTTTATTTTCCAGAATCAGCGAATGATGATCATAGCGAATGCGATCCGGATGAGAAAACTTTCGTGGCGGTAGAACTCCGGATGCGGCGAACACCGCGGATGATCCAATGTCCAGCGCGGCACCGGCGGATAACGCACCGGCCAGTTTTACAAAATCCCGACGATGCAGCTTGGGAAAAAAAACGTTCATACCTGTTACCTCGCAATAGGGAAGTGCCGGAAGTCCGTCCGATTCCAGTGCGGCGGTTCCGTGCCGACGGATCACAAATCAATACGTAATGTATAGCGGACTGCCTGTGACTTTGACGGTAATTGTACCGGCGGAAGCCTTGGCCGGCACAGCTTTGCCGAAAATATTGCGCACGGAAACGGAGGCTTTGACACCCGCCGTGGGAATTACCAGCGTTTGCGCCCTGGCTTTGTCGGGCCGCGTGTTACGTCCTTTGGGAACGGTCCACGCGATGATTAGTTTACTCTTTCCAGCCTTCTCAAAAAGCACCACATAATCCACACGGCTTCCCACTTTCAGGCGGCGGACAAAATGATAGCCCGCCAATTGGGCGGTCATAAACTGGCACGCACGGTATATGGGCAGCAAAGGGCGTCGACCATTGTAAACATTAAATCCGGCGGCATCGCGCGTGTCCCAGTTGTACCAGATGGTCAGCGGAACATGGCACATCTGATCGACGACATATAGTCGCACAAATAACATGGCCTGCTCGCCGCGGGTGATTTTCTTTCCGGTTGGATAGCCCACTTCACTTGCCACCACCGGAAAATCTGCGGGGGCACCGGCCTTCGCCATCATTTGACGCAAAATGGCAAAGCCTTCATCCGGAGCGGAACCGGGTTGATGGGTATTAATGGACAATTCCGGACGTGGAAATCCATAAGGATGCACTGATAATGCATTGATGCCGGTTCGCAGCAAACCATCTTTCAGTGCCTGACGCAGCCACTTAAAAGAACCTTTCCAGAGGCATGACACCGCTCCGCCAAGTATATAGCAATGAGGGTTTGCGGCACGCATGGCTGAAACCGTTTTTTTAACCAGTGCCACATATTCATTGGCAAACGTGGGAGAGTTCAAGCCGCCAATTCCCTTCCAGAATCCGACGTTCGGTTCATTCCATATCTCCCAAATCACATGGCGGCCTTCAAAATGCCTGGCCGATGCCGCCGCCCATCGAGCATAAGCGTCTCTACCCGCAGCCGAAGTTTCGGGTTTGGGATACAGCGGATTGCCATAATCCAGAATGAATATGGGGCGAATTCCCGCGGCAACCAATCCCCTGAGCATGGTGTCGTATGCGGTGAAGTTATACTGGCCCTTCTTCTTCTCGACGACGGCCCAGTTATAATCCGCACGAATGAACCTCGCCCCGGATGCCTTGATCGCATCCCAGTTGCGGGTATTACCCATGATATGAATATTAAAGCCCAGCCCCGCCGGCACCGGCTGTCCCTGCGCCGCGGACTGTGGAAAAGCCGCGATTCCAAACGCCAGCATCAAGGATGCCGGTACACCTAAAATTCCCTTGAAAATTCGTTTCATCGCGTCATCTCCAAAATAAACAACTACCGCCAATATGCACTGGGCTTCCAATATCGTGAAGCCTGTTACGCTTTTCCTCCCGTGGCAATTTTTTAATGTATACCTGAATTTGCTGGCGGTCAATGCCTTCATCACCGCCCGATTGCGATGATGGTGCCCGCAATCATCGGCTGCACCAGGCGTGTTTTTCGCAACGCGGCGGCAATTTAAATGTGCCCGCGAACACCACGGATGGTGCCGCCCGGAAAACTTGCCACGCCCGAATTGGGTTGCATTCGATGGCGCTTTTGGCGCATAATGTTTTTGGCGGAGGCTGGACCGAGGTATATAAGGGTCGGCCTCTATGTTTCAAGGTTATGAGATTGACGGTCTTTTCGACGAGATGTTTGAAAAGCCGGAGCGGCCAAGGCCGCATTACTCCACGCTGTATTCCCGCCTGCATGACCTGGGCATGACGGCGCTGCAGCATCGCAGCCGGATGGCGGATGTGTGCTTTCGCAACCAGGGTATCACGTTCACGGTATATAAAGATACGCTGGGCGTGGAGAAGATATTTCCATTTGATTTAATTCCGCGCATTATTCCGGACCGGGAATGGGCCAAACTGGAGCGCGGATTGATTCAGCGTATTACGGCGCTGAATCTGTTTTGTCACGATATTTATCATCAGCAGGCGATTCTGAGGGAGAAGGTGCTTGATGCGGAGTTGGTCTATGGGGCCAAGATGTTTCGCCGGGAGATGATCGGCGTGAACATTCCGCGGGATATATACATTACGATCTGCGGGACGGACTTAATTCGTGACGCGCAGGGCAATTACCTGGTGCTGGAGGACAATTGCCGCACACCCAGCGGGGTCAGCTATGTGCTGGAAAACCGGGCGGTGATGAAGCGGGTTTTCCCCGCGCTATTTCAGGCGGCGGGGGTGCGGCCCATTGAAGATTATCCGCATAATCTGCTGCGTTGTCTCAAACATCTGGCCCCGTCAAATGTGGAAGAACCGTGCATTGTGGTATTGACGCCGGGGGTGTTTAACTCGGCGTATTTTGAGCACAGCTTTCTGGCCCGGCAAATGGGGGTGGAACTCGTGGAGGGCCGGGATCTGCTGGTGGAAAATAATTACATTTATATGCGTACCACCGCGGGGTTGCGGCGGGTGGA
>JAKBAC010000014.1 GCA_021809365.1 Planctomycetota bacterium
GATGAGGTTGTGATGCCGAGGTGACCACAGCGGCGGCCTGACCGGGGATCACAGGTTTGGACGGCATTATGGTAGCAGCGAATGAAAGAATCTTGAATCGCAAATCCGGCGGCTTCGCTTCTCGCCGCTTGGTTGCGGCGGGGCTGCGCCGTGGCCTCTGTGCCCTGTGGCTACTCGTCGTCGTTTCCTCCGTTTACTTCCGCTACCTTCTGGTTAACACCGCCGTGGTCGTCGCCGTCTTCCCTTTGCGTTCTTGTGTTTCTTCGCGGTTCGCACTCGTGGTGATTTCCCGCCGCCCCCCAACCCCTGAACACTGAAAACGAAAGGCAGCCTCCTGTCTCCTGAACACCGAACACTGAAAACCGTCATTACCCACCAGCGTCGCCCCTATAGCTGCTCCACGGCACAAGTGCCGCATCCCGGTCCGCCGGGGTTTGACAAATGAATAACATGCCCGCATCAATGGCTCCGCCTCAGCCATGAGGATCGCCACGCACACAAAGAAATTACGATGCCCGCGCCCAAAAAGTCTTCTAACTCCTAACTCCTCAATGCTAAATGCTGGCCCCCATGGGGGCCCAAAACATCTTGAGTTTCTGGAGCACCTTGAACCAAACCCGCTAAAATCAACGCTCCTATCCACATGCTCAACTTGAGCACCTTGCCCCCGAACTTGAGCACCTTGGTCGCCGCAGCGACAGCTCAACCCTGTTGTTCGTTACTCGTTGAGCGCAGCGTTGCGTTGAAACGTGTCGTTCCATCGTCGTATCTTTGTGTCGTTGTGTTTGTGGTAAATACAGTCGTCGCATCCCAACATCTGTGCCCTGTGCCCTGTGGCTACCCGCCATCGTTCCCTCCGTTTACCTCCGTTGCCTCGTGGTAAATTCCGTCGTCGTCGCTCGTCGCCATATTGATTCGTGATCCGTGAAATCCTGAAACCTTAGCCTCCCCATTATCGAAGCGCCGTCGCGTTGCAGAATCGCTCACAGGCCCTCCCCCGGCATTCGTGCATGGTGGCATGGAAATGAGCCGGCGCTTTGACTATACTATATTAATGTTATTGAGCCGATGTTCAGGCCATTCCACCGGATGGTGATTAAGCCCATGGACATTGCACGCAATTAAGGAGTTCGCCATGCCCGTCTATGAATTTGAATGTAAGGCCTGTGGGAAAACTTTTGACCATCTGGCGGCTAACATGCACAGCCAATCCCAAAAAGCGGTATGTCCTCACTGCCAATCAAAAAACACCATGCGCAAAATTTCCGTTTTCGCGGTGGCCAACGCCCAGCCTGGCACAACGTCCGCACCCGCCGGCGGTGGCGGCGGATGCTGCTGCGGCAGCGGCGGTTGCGGTTCACACAATTAATATGATAGGCTCTGATTATGGCTGCCAATATCACCGGTAAAAAAGTTCTGATGTTCGTTGAAAATAACTACGAAGACTTGGAACTCTGGTATCCCAAACTACGTCTGGAAGAGGCCGGTGCAACAGTCGTGTTGGCCGGGCCGAAGGCTGGTGTTACATACGCCGGCAAGCATGGCTATCCCGCAATATCGGATGCCGCTATCGCGGATTTGAATGGCGATGACTTCATCGGCGTGATCTGCGCGGGCGGCTTTGCTCCGGATAAATTGCGCCGCGATCAAAAAGTGAAATCTCTGGTTCAGCACTTTGCCAAAAAAGGGCAGCTTGTGGCGGCCATCTGCCATGGCGGTTGGATTCCCATTTCCGCCGGCGTCTATCGTGCGGTGCGCGTCACCGGATCGCCGGGAATCAAAGATGATCTGGAAAATGCGGGTTGCATCTGGATTGACGCGCCGGCCGTGGTGGATCGCCATTTTGTCTCCAGCCGCAAACCGGAAGATTTGCCGGCCTTCTGTAAAGCCATTCTCCAAGTATTGACCGCGTGACATTTTTTAATGGAGCTGCATCTATAATGCGTTATCGACTCATTCCCGGAACGGATCTGAAAGTATCGGAACTTTCCTTCGGCAATTTTATTTTCGGCAGTTTCATGTGGGGCAAAGGGCCGGCGGATGAGCCGGAGGGAATTCGTCTGCAGAACCGGGCGTATGAACTGGGCGTAAACTTCTTTGATACCGCCGATGCCTACAATAATGGGCGAGCCGAGGAGATGCTGGCGGACACGCTGCAATTTGCCGGGCGGGACAACATTATTCTCTCCACCAAATTCGGCTATGACTTTTACAGTGACCCCGGTGAAGATGGCTCCCACAAGGAGCGCAAGCAGGATTTCTCCCCCAATTTTATTCAAAAGGCGCTTACCGAATCGCTCAGACGGTTGCGCACTGATCACATTGATCTGTGGCAGGCGCATAATATCAAGTTGCCGCAGATGAATGACGACTTGGTTGATGCGCTCAACAAACTCCAGAAGCAGGGCAAAATACGGCATTGGGGCATCGCGCTGGGACCTGCCATCGGCTGGAGGGAGGAGGGCGTGGTCGCGTTGAAAAATTGGCACGTCGCCACCGTACAAACGGTTTTCAACATGCTCGAGCAGCATCCTGGTCGGGAATTCTGCGAGGTGGCCCATGAGCTTGGCGCAGGCGGAATTATCGTCCGCGTGCCGCACAGCTCGGGCATTTTGCAGGATTTGTATAATGAAAATACCACCTTTACCGACCACCGCAAATTTCGGGATCGCAATTGGCTGGTGTATGGATTAAAGAAAGTGGAAAAGGTTCGGCACATCCAGAAAGCGCATGGCTGCACGATGGGGCAGTTGGCGATCAAATGGCTGCTGACCTGGCCGGCATGTGTGAGCGTGCAGCCCAACATCAGCACGGAAGCGGAATTAAATGAATTCGCGGCGGCGTGTGATGGAACATTATTAAGCGACCAGCAAATGCGGGAAATTCAGGACCAGGTGGAAAGCGATTTCGGCTACGGCCCCGACGCCCACGCCTGCGATCTCAAAAGCAGTATCTCATTAACCGGCACCACCCGCAGTGCCTACCAGAATGGCCAGACCGTGCCCAATCTTCCCTTTGTCGACCCGCAACACAAACTGACCGTCGGCCTCGCCGGAGCACGCGGATAATGTTCCGTCATCGCTCCACTCCGCGATACATACACCGGCTGGTGCAGGTCTCATGGACGGTAATCTGCACCAGTTGTGGCAGACGGTCTTTGAGATGATCCCATATCCAGCGTGCCAGGTGCTCACTGGTCGGATTCTCAAGCCCGGGAATATCGTTAAGATAATGATGGTCCAATTGCTCCATCAGCGGCGAAAAGGCCTGCTGCAAGTCCGCAAAATCCATCAGCCAGCCCGTTTCGGGATTTACAGGTCCGGCGACATGCACCTCTATGCGAAACGAGTGCCCGTGCAACCGCGCACATTTATGATCCGGCGGCACCCGCGGCAGCCGATGGGCCGCCTCAAAGCGGAACTCTTTAACCAGATCAATTTGAAAAATTGGAGATTTCACTTTATCCATGCGTCGAGTTTACCCCAATTGTCACCGCCGCCAGCCCCGTTATTTCTGCACAATGCCCACCGGAGCCGCCAGAATCACGTTATCCTGGCGCAAAACACGCAGGATTTGATACATCTGGATCATTGTTCGACGATATGATCCAGGCATGGCGGCGGCCATCACCCGCAGGCCGACGGGAAGTTCCGTTTGAATTCCCAGCCGCCGCCGGATGAACTGGGCCAGCGATTGGGCTCGCGGATAAATCAGCACGCGATACGGCCCCTTGATGTTTCCATCCTTCGCGGCCAGAACGATTGCGTCATGCAATGAGCCGACATGATCCACCAGGCCCTCGCGCACGGCGGTGGTACCGGGAAATAACCGCCCCCGCGCCACTTTCTGAATATCCGTGATCTTCTTGCCCCGTCCTTCCATGACCCGGCGCGTAAATAGCGCGTAGGTCTGCTTCATCATGTCCGTAACAAATGTGCGTTCCGCCGGTGTAAAGGGAGATGTGCTGTCAAAAAGTGCCGCGTGATCGCCGATGGAAAAGGTTTCAATGTGCACCCCGATCTTCTTGAGCAACCCCTCCAACACCACTTTTCCTCCGACGACACCAATGGAACCGGTGATCGTCCCGGGATCCGCGAGAATCTCCCGGCCCGCGGTGGAAATATAATATCCGCCGCTGGCAGCCTCGGCTCCCATGGAAACCAGAAGTGGCTTTTTCTTTCCCGCCGCATGAAGAATCTGCCAGATGTCCTCACTGGCTTCGGCGGAGCCTCCGGGTGAGTCCACCCGCAACACGATCGCTTTTACCTCTGAATTGTTCAATGCTGATTTAATTTCGCGGGCGATTCGGGCCGGTGTAACCAGATTGGCGTTATAGCTTCGCCCAGGCGCATCATCCACGATAGTTCCGTCGGCACATATCACCGCTATCGCCGATTTTCCAGTGGATGTCGTTTGTGTCGGCTCGCCAAGCATCTGCAAGAGCGCCAGCGGACTGCTTAAATTCAACGGCGTGATTTTTTCATTGCCATAGCCGGACACCAGTTCTGATTTTCCATCAAACTTATTTTCGATCCAGCCTTTTACCCTTTGCCGCCCCATGAGTTTATCGACCAGCCCCATCTTTTTGGCGCTGATCCCCTCAATCCAGCCCGTGTTGATAGCGGCTTCTACCTGGGTGGCAGTGACGGCCGGGCGATTTTTTGCAATCGTCGCGACAATCTGACCATACCACGCGGTAATGAGCCGATGAATCTGCCGCTTGAAAGCGGGGCTGGCCGAATCGCGCGTCATGGGTTCTTGTGCGCCTTTGAATTTTCCGATCTGCACCATGTCGGCCTGCAGATCCAACTTGTTTAACAGCCCTTTGAAAAACATCAACTGGATCGCGACCCCCGGCAAAAATAGATCACCATGCCTTGCCATGATGACATCATTGCCGTAACTGGCCAGCAAATATGTGTTGGTATCGTAATTCGATGAAAATACCGCGACTTTCTTGCCTTTTGCGCGCAAATTTGAAAGCAATTCCCCCAATTCCTGCGATTGGGTCAGGGAGAGATCAAATGATTTGAGATTGAGAAACACGCCTTGAATCGTCGGATCCTTGGCCGCCTGTGACAATTGTTGAATCAGTTGTGTTAGAGCCGTTTGCCGCGTTGGCCCCATGGTCAGAAAGTTAAAAGAAAAGCCACTGGGATGTTCCAACAATCTTCCCTGCAACGTAATTTCCGCAATGCGATTGGCCGCCGAGACGCGTGCTGCCGCGAGGGAAAGCATTATCGCCGCCGCCACGCCTGCCATGGTCACAACAACTTTCCGGGGGTAAAGCACTTTTATCATTGTATAAATTCCTCTAAAGCGATCCGCAGCTAACAACACGCAGGGTATTATATACAACTGCCCGCCAAATGCCGAATTACAGCGACCACGCCCTCGCCCTTGCAGTACGCGTTTCTGCTGTCGCGGGGTTGACAGGGCGGATTTGCTGATATAATCACGGCGAGTTCAAACAGACGCGGCGTGCGCATAATTGGTCATTGCAGGAGTGTGAATATGGTGGTCACAGGCATCAAGCCAGCGCAATGGATGATGGCATTGGGGGTGGGTATGGCGATGGTGCTGGGCGGATGCTCAGCGGCGCTTGGTCCGAATCCCATCAGTGCGATGCGGTCGTCCAAGGGTGTGCGGCCAGGCGGGCACACTGCCATTGCGGTTCCGGAAACGGGAATGGTGATTGGTGCAAGCTGGGGGCGTATGGAGCCACTGCGGGAGGCAACGCATCGATCTTGGAATAAGATGCGGGTGACGTATGTTAACGATGCGGTGAAGCATAATCCTGTATACATGCGGGATCTGGATGCGGGGAGCCATTTTGCGGAAGGAAGAGCGGCGGTGAAACAAGATGTTGTGTCGCCGGTGGAGATACCGTGGTTCTATTTGAATCTCACGGTTACACCGGTTTTGATGTGTATACAACCGCCGCTGGCGACAGTATGTACAGTTCCCCGCGGTATCTCGCCGATATACAAAGGTTATTTGCCACCGCATGGGGCAATCGCTCCGGCGGCAACGTCGGGGCCATTCCATTGGCCCTATCCAGTGGTGCATGTTTCCGGCGCAGCAATGCCGCAGCATTAAATAACGTGGTTTTTCAGGGTTGGCGACATGATGCGCGGAAGAGGGGGCATGTGCGTAGCGTCATCCAAGGGGCTGAAATGTCGGGCCAAGTGAGCGTGGAGTTTTAATTTTGGCGTTACAAGAAATTGATCCATTTCCCTGGTTTTTGCACCAGAACATTGATTTGCTCGTCGATGGACGAAAGACCACTGTGCAGATTCGCGCGGCGGAATGGACGAAGCTCTGGCGGCCATTTCTATCGAATCTCATTGAGCTGCAGCGTCTGGGCGGTAAGCGAATGCTCATCGGAGTGGCGGGTGTTCCGGGTTCCGGAAAGTCCTATTTCGCCCAGCTGATTGCATGGATCGCAAGCAAAAATATTCTTCCCGGCATACGCGTGGCGGCGTTGCCGATGGACGGGTTTCATCTGTCCGATTCGGTATTGGCCGGGAGTTTCGTGCGGCTGGATGACGGCCGGGAAGTTCGGATGGATCAATGCAAAGGCTCGCCGGCCACGTTTGATGTGGCCATGCTGCGTGATCACCTGGAACGGCTCAAGAGTGCGGCGGTGGATATGACATGGCCGAATTATGACCGGATGCAGCACAAGAGCATACCTGGCGCGATTACAATTTCAGAGTCAATTAATATCGCCATCGTCGAAGGCAACTATCTCTTTTTGGATACTCCGCCGTATGCCGGCATTGCGGAATTGTTTGATCTGCGGATTTACATGGAAGCGCCGCCCGCGTCGGTGGTAACCAATTTGATGAATCGGCATATTGATGGCGGGAAGACTGTCGAGCAGGCCAAGGACTGGGTAAAACATGTGGACCTTCCGAATGCCCGGCTGGTGGAACTCACGAAGCATAAGGCGGAGGTCATTGTTGAACGTGATCGCGATGGGGGGGCCATCGCCGTGGCGTGGGTGGGCAGTTAGGCATCGCGAAAAAATAACCTGAGCATTCTGGCTGGTACTTTTGGCCGCCGGCGGCGTTGCCCGCTCGTTACAGAATCCATGCGGATATGCGCCTCGCGAGCGCCTTGCCGGCGGTCAAAATTCCTGCGCCATAATTGCTCACGTTATTTCTTCGCGATGCCTTAATGCGGGTTACGGATAACGCAATAGTCTCTCCCCCGAGCACCGTAGTGATAACCCGGTGCCGTTGCGCTCCCTGCGAACCCCAACGGCACCGCATTGCCGTGACGGTGCTCCGGGGTATCGTGTTTACGGCGCAAGGAAACCATATCCGCATAAAGTGTCGCGCACCCTAACTACTTTCTCAACACCGACGACTGCCGCGGAAAACGCGCGGTGCAAGCACGCGCGGCGGCGGCTGTTGCCGCAGAGCGGGGATCAGGAGAGAGTTGAGCAGTAGAGCACATAAGGCTGGAACTGAAGTGATGCTGTCGCAAGGTGAGGCAATCCCCGCGGTCTACTTTCTATTTTCTCAACACCGACGACTGCCGCGTAAGACGCGCGGTGCAAGCACACGCGGCTAAAATCGGGATGGGGCGGGGGATTTGGGATTTCAAATTTCAGATTTCAGATTGCGCAAGGGGGATGGGGCGTTCCGGCACTACGGTTCGGATTTATTGCCACGCTCGGCTGCCTGGGATTGGGTGGGTGGGCTTTCGGGCGGATTCTTGATGGCGTATGATGGGTGGGGTGCCGGGGCGTCAGATCGCTGCGGCACAAGCCGGCACGCGGGAACCGCGGCGGAAGTGGATTGGCGCGGCCGGCGGCAGGTTTACGGGAGTTCATCAATGCGCCTTACGAAAATGCACGGAATCGGAAACGACTATATATATGTCGATGTATTTAATCAAACGGTCCGCGATCCGGAAGCTCTGGCGGTGAAAATATCGGATCGGCATTTCGGTGTGGGTGGTGACGGATTGATTTTAATCGGCCCGCCATCGGCGGCGGCGGCCTCGCAGGGGGCTTGTGTGCGCATGCGCATGTTCAATGCCGACGGCAGTGAGTCGGAAATGTGCGGCAACGGCGTGCGCTGCGTGGCGAAGTATGCTTTTGATCATCGGCTGACCACGGCCAATCCCGTACGCGTGGAAACTGGAGCGGGGGTATTGACGCTGGATTTATGGATTGAACGCGGCAAGGTGAACCGTGTGACGGTGAACATGGGAAAGCCGATTCTAAAAGCGGCGGAGATTCCGGTAAAAATTCCAGGATTGGATCAGGTGGTAAATCATCCCTGGCGCGATGTGATCAAACTCGGCGATCTGTCGGCGGGACCGGATTGGATCAACGCGGCGGGCGTGGAAGCGAACATGACGTGCGTGTCGATGGGGAATCCGCATCTGGTTTTGTTCTGTAAAAAGCTGGACAAAGTTCCGCTGGAAGTGATCGGGCCGCATCTGGAAAATCATCCGATCTTTCCGCGTCGCGTGAATACTCATTTTGTACAGGTACACCAGGCCGGAGAATTGACCATGCGCACCTGGGAACGCGGTAGCGGCATCACGCTGGCCTGCGGCACCGGGGCGGCGGCCGTATGCGTGGCCGGTGTTCTGACCGGCAAGACCAACCGGATCATCCTGGCGAATCTTCCCGGCGGCCAATTGGCGCTCAAATGGAATCAGGCGGACGAAAGTGTCTACATGACCGGCCCCGCAATGGAAGTGTTTGCCGGGGAATGGCCGGAGGATTGATGGTCGGGGGCGTGAAGTTCATCAGGAATCGTAGGTGATGACACTGTGCAGATCGTATGCATGAAACTTTGTGCGGGCATGTAGAAAACCCAGTTCAATAAGCACTGCAATTCCGATGATATTACCGCCGAGGTTTTCGACCAGTTGGCAACAGGCCTTCATGGTACCTCCGGTGGCTAGCAGGTCGTCCACCAGCAGACACTTCTGGTCACGTAAAACCGCATCGCTGTGAATCTCGAGCGTATCCTGACCATATTCCAGATCATAGGTAATGGAGGCTTTATGTGATGGCAGCTTTTTTGGTTTTCGGATGGGAATAAAGCCGCAGGAAAGTGCCTGGGCCAGCGCGGTGCCGAAGATAAAGCCGCGTGACTCGGCACCGATCACCAATTCAATGCCTTTGCCGCGAAAGGGGTTGGCAAGCAATTCAACCGACAGGGCCAATCCCGCCGGATCGCGCAAAAGAGGGGTAATATCCTTAAAGACAATGCCCGGTTTGGGAAAATCCGGTACATCGCGTATGAGTTTTCGTAGCTGCAGCATCCATGTCACTCCAATTCAAGACAGTCAAGCTATTGGGATATGATATGGGCCTATGACCGTTTCTGTCCAAAGGTACGGGCGGTTAACGAGGAACAGCGAGCGACTGACACGGTGTGTATTCTCGGCAGTCCCTTCATGACGACCCCGCCAGCAACGGCTTGGGCTTGCATAAGTCGGTTACAGGACCATGACTAAATATTATGGAGGTGATTTATTGCAATTAAATGTCATAATATATATAGTATGGTAATGATATATTGACTAAATATCATTAGTAAGGACGTTCTGCTATGGATTTCTTAAACCGCGACGAGGTACTTGCGGCCATTCATGGATTTAATCCATGGTGGAGCAAAACACCGGCACCACAGCCGAAATTCCGTCGATTGGCATTTGCCTCGTGCCGCCGTTATTTAGCTCAAGCGGGGTTGCGTCGGGCGATTCTGCTTTCCGGCCCGCGACGTGTGGGCAAGACCACAATTCTTCTTCAACTCGCCAACGCGCTGATTGCCGACGGTGCGGATCCCGCGGGTATCTTGTATCTGAGCCTTGATCATCCCTTGATTAAGCTCTATACGCTGCCGAAGATTCTCGCACTCTATCGTCACCACATCCACGCGGCGGGAAAGCCGGCGACACTCTTTCTGGATGAGGTGCAATACGCCAAAGACTGGGACTTGGAACTTAAGCAGATCGTTGATCGTCATCCGGAAAACCGCATTGTTGCGACGGGATCTTCAAGCCTTCTGCATCGGCAAAAGGTATCGGAAAGCGGTGTGGGCCGGTGGCTGACGATTTCTGTGCCGACGCTCTCATTTTATGAGTTTCTGCAGATTCGTTCACAATCGCCGGCGGATATTTCGCCCGGTCTGATTCCGAACGCGCTATTTGACGCATCTCCAACGGATTTGCGCCCGCTGGCCGTGGCGTTTCGCGCACTGGAACCCCTGTTCCGCCGGTATCTGCTGCTGGGCGGTTTTCCGGAAACGGCATTGCTTGATGACGTGGTATTGTGCCAGCGAATCTTGCGCGAGGATGTCGTCGAACGGGTGCTGAAACGCGATATGACCTCTCTATTTGGTATTCGGAACATCAATGACCTTGAAAAGCTTTTCATTTATCTGTGCCTGCACAGTGGAGGCATCTTCTCCGCCCAGGCATGCGCCAAGGCTGTGGAAACCACGCAACCGACGGTGGTCAACCACATTCAATTGCTGGAGCAGGCAAATCTCATCTATCGTCTACCGCCCAAAGCCATCGGCGGGAAAGCCATCCTGAAGGCGCGCCACAAGATTTATCTCGTGGATGCGGCGCTGCGCAATGCCGTGCTTTTGCGCGGGGAGGAAATCTACGGCGATCCCGCTCAGATGGGCATGATCGTTGAGACGACAGTCTTGCGCCATCTGCTGGCCTATTACTACCGTGATGTGCCGCGCTTGAGTTTTTGGCGCGATCCGGCTACGGACAAGGAAGTGGATTTAATTGTGGAGAGTCCCAACTATCAGATTCTCGTTGAAATTAAATATCGCGAGCAAGGGGTACTGGAAGCCAGGGATGGGGCCGTAATTTATTGCCGCGATCAAAAAATTGAGCGGGCGTATGTGATTTCCAAATTGGAGTCCGATTTTGGCACCAGGCGCGTACGGGACGGTAAAACAGATTTCCTCTATATTCCGGCCCATATTTTCTGCTATCTCATCGGCCAGGCGGAGCGGTTGTTGTGGGAATAATGGTGAGATGGGGCGACGCTGGCTGATCCAGCTCAATGAACGTCTGCCTGCGCCGATGGGGGTGGCAATAATTCCGGTCATCCGTGGCGGCGGTCGCCGCAGAGCAGGAGTTTGGAGAGAGTAGATAGTAGAGCAAATAGGGCTGGAACTAAAGTGATGCTGTCGCAGGGTGAGGCACCCCTGCGGTCTACTTTCTACTTTCTCAACACCGACGATTGCCGCGGAAAACGCGCGGTGCAAGCACGCGCGGCTAAAAGGGAATGGGGCGTCCCGGCACCACGGTTCGGATTAATTGCCACACCTGCGCCGATGGAGCATGGACTGGATGATGGACTTCCCATGGTGCAATGATATGTTGACGGCTCCGAGGGGGCGGGTTTGAAAAAGGCGGATGCCGGTGGGTGCCAGAAGTTGTTGATCGGTGATGTGTGCGGCGTGTGTTTCTCCGGTGGCAACGATCCAATGCGGATGCACTTTTTCCAGCCACTGCACCAGCGGCGGATGAACTACGCCGGAACCCAGCAGCACCACCCCGTTGAGATGGTGAACGCTGTTCAGATGCGTCAGTACGGAACGCATGGCTTGCGTCCTTGCGATGAATAAAACCTTCTGATTCCCATGTTGGAGCAGCAAAATCAGTCCGCGCAATTTTCGGGCTGTTGCCGAAGGTTGCATCGGCCATAGTGTGGTGAGTTGGGTGTGGGTTCCAAGGGCAATGCGTTGATCATGGACGGCCGGATGAAGCGTCAGGCCGGCGGCCCCCGCAGCGTTCAAGAATCGCGTATCAGTTGCGGTTGGATTGTTGATATCCATAGCATCGGCCCAGCCGCGTAATCCGCCATGGCGTGCGGCGATATTGGGAACAGCCGCACAATGTGCGGAATCGATTTGTGTGACAAGTACCTCATCGAGGTGCCACAACCCCAAGTGGCGCAAGGCTCCGTCAATGACTTCGGCCAGGCGGGCGGCAGAACCAAGTGAACCTGCATCCAGCAGGATATTTCTGCGGGCATGGAGCACCACCGCATCACCACTTCCGGCGTCCAGCACCCAGATTTGCGCGCCGCGGCTAGCACCGCTCAAGGCATACCAGCTTCCCAAGCTCAACGCCCAAAAAGTGAAAGCCCCGGCGATGATGGCGCGGCGGAGGCGGAAATTGATCCGGAACATCCATGCCAGAAGGATCGCGAAGAATATCAGGATGAATATCATGGGAGGAGATCGCACTATTATTTCACTGCCGGGTAGCGCCGCCAGATACGTTACCGTTCCGGCCAGCAGATGGGCGATGGGGCCGGCAATCATGGCGGCCAGATGGCTTAAGGCGGAGGAGCCAAAGCCGGCCGCCATTTCGATAAGCCCGGCGATCAGCGCTGCGGCCACCAAAGGCAGCAGAATAAGTCCGTTCAATATCGCAAGCGGATTGAACTGATTGTAGTGGTAAGCCACCAGAGGCAACGCGACAAATGATCCGACCAGATTAGCGGTGGTGATCGCGGCAATCCAGGCCATTGCATTGACTTTGAATGCGGCCCAGCGCGTGCCGACGGCGCGGGCGATTTCTCCTTGCCGGGTCAGCCAGGGATGGAAGAGCACGAGGTGTACGCGGTGGGCCAGGAGGATAAGGCCCAGCGTGACAATGAAGCTCAGTTGAAACGGCGGCTGAAATATCTCCGCCGGTCGCCAAAGTGTGACAATCAAAGCCGTGAGCGCCAGGATATTCAGTGCGCGCACGGGGCGGCCCAGCATCCAGGAAAGCAGTACCAGACCGGTTCCAATCGCGGCCCGCACGACCGGTGGGCCGCAAGGTGTCATCAGCATATATATAAATACAAGGATAAGTGTTGCCAGTGCGCGATAGCGCGGGCGGTGGATGAAAAACTTAAGCACCAGCCAGATGGCCGCGGCGATAATGACGACGTGCATGCCGGAAAGCGCCAGCAGGTGGGCGGCACCGGCTCTGGAAAACGCGCGGGCCAGCGGACGGATGGATGGGTCACGATACCCCAATAATAACGCGATCAGGGCGTAGCCGTTGGTGCGCTGATTGTGCGGATGATCCGCCAGCAGCCGTCGACGCAGATGTGCTCGCCATGCGTCGAGCCATCCGCCCATGGGAAGCAGCGTTTGTTTGTCGGAAATCACGCGGATTTGTTCAGCCTGTGTGGCGGAAAGTTCGGCGAAAACACGGAATGCGGTCAAGTATTGACGGTAATCAAAGCCACCGGGATTGCTGGCACCCGGTGGGCGCGACAGCCAGCCTGTCAGTTGAACGGTCTGATTATTTTTCAGGCCCGGTAGATACCCTGGCACGCGCGCCACGACATTTCCGGTGGCTGGCACCCAGCGACCATTGACGCGACTGGCGGACATACGGCCAAAAAAGGTCGTGGACGGCCCGGTTGCAGAAAATAAAATACCACGTGGCGGAGAAGGATGAAATTCCGGCGCAGAGGTAATCAGCAGCCGCGCGGTGATGAACCGGCGGCCATGTGCGGGTGCGGCGCGGGCGATATTATTGCGTGTCAGAAGATTCTGGTTGATCTGCCAGCGTGCGATACCGGTAACGACGATGGCGAGCGCCAAAAGACTCCATACGAACCGCCAGAGCCATCGGCGGTACTGGCCCGGGGAATTTGGTGCCGCGACGCATGTCGTGGTAGCGCCTGCAGGTTGGATTGTGCGGTCCTTTGGCCATGCGTTTCGCAAGGCGTAGCGCACCGGGAGGAAAATTGCCAGCAGCGTAAGCAAGGTAACAATGAAAAGGCTGCAACCCGCAATCCAAATGACACTGGGCGGTATGACCAGATACCGCCCGATAATGATTCCCGCGACAAACAACGCCGCCACGATCACCATGGGATCTGTCTTGGGCCAGCGGGACGGATGCGGATGATCAGTTGCCGAGTATTCCAATTCATCCCTCGCCGATGCGGGTTTCAATAAAAAAAACCAGGCTGGCGGCCCGAAGGAACGCCAGCCTGGGGAGGGAGAGAGAGAGAGCAAGTTTGGTATCTAAATCAGCACCCGCTGATCGTTATTTACCTTACACTGTATATATCGTAGCAACACCTTAAAAAACTTCAAGTCTTTTAGAGAATTTTTTTTATTTTTTTTCAGGCCTCCATTTGCGGCCCCATCAATGCCGCGTCAATATCGTATCGTAGCCTTGATTTTCAGAAAAATCCAATATTTTTTTACCTTACGCACGGGCGTGGCAATATTTCCGGGCACCCGTGGATTTTCCGCGCAAAACACGCGGTGCAAGCACACGCGGCTAAAAGGGGGATGGGGTGCCCCGGTACACTGGTTCGGATGTATTGCCACACCCCTTACGCACCGATTTTATCGGCCAGAAATATCCGCACCTGATCGAGATGCAACCGCTCCTGCTGCAGCGTATCACGGTAACGCACCGTCACAGTCTGGTCCGAAAGCGTCTGGGTATCGACAGTAAAGCAGAAGGGCGTACCCGCTTCGTCCATTCGGGCATATCGCTTACCAATGTTCTGTTTTACGTCAAACTGAATATTCCATGTTTGGCGAAGGTCCATATAGAGGTTCTCGGCAATCTGCGGCATGCCTTCTTTGTCCACCAAGGGAAAAATTGCGGCCTTGATGGGGGCCATACGGGGATGGAATTTCATCACCACGCCGCTGGGCCGGTCCGGGTCGTCGCAATACGCCTCACAGAGCAGAGCTAATGTGCCCCGATCCGCGCCTGCGGATGGCTCAATGACATGGGGAAAATACCGCTCATTGCGTTCCTGGTCGAAGTATTTGAGTTTATCACCCAAGCCGGAAAATTCGGCATGTTGCCGGAGGTCAAAATCGGTGCGGTGGGCCACGCCTTCAAGTTCCCCAAATCCCGGATCGGTAAATGGAAAGCGATATTCAATATCACTGGTACCGGCACCATCTTTGGCGTAGTGCGCCAATTCATCGCGCTGATGCTCGCGCAATTGCAGATTGACGCTGGTAAGACCGATGCTCTGCCACCAGGCAAATCGCCAATCCCGCCACCAGGTATACCATTCGCGCGCGGTGGAGGGATGCACAAAGAATTCAATTTCCATCTGCTCAAACTCGCGCGAGCGAAACGTAAAGTTCCGAGGCGTCACTTCATTGCGAAAGGCCTTGCCGACCTGCGCAATGCCAAAGGGAATTTTCACCCGCGATGTATCAATGACATTGCGAAAGTTGGCGAAAATTCCCTGTGCCGTTTCCGGGCGCAGATACGTCATGGAGGCATCGTCATGCACGGCACCGGTATGCGTCTGGAACATGAGATTGAATTGGCGCGGTTCGGTCAGCGAGCCGGCTTTTTGTGAAAAGGGCGAGGGAATGGTTCCCGGCGCTTGCCGCAGCAAGGCGGGATTTAACGGGGCCAGCAGGCCCGTAACAGTCTCGCCACGCTGCTCCAGAACCACCCGATCCGCACCGCTTTCACGGATGCGCAGGGAGGAACCAGCGTCTTTGAGCATTTTCTTGCCCTGCTTATCAAATATTTCCGCAGCTTCCCCCGCGGTTGACGCGATCATTGTGATCACCGGCGGCTGGCCCGCCGTGATGGCCGCCATCAACTGTTGGTGGGAAATTTCCGAGCTATCGCCGATGGCACCGACAAACAGGCCGCACAGTTGATCCGCGCGAAACCGTTGTTTGGTATCCTTATCATCAACCATCGGATCATTAAAACCGGTGGCATGGCCGGAGGCTTCCCAGACCCGTCGATTCATAATAATTGAGCAATCCAACCCGACCATATCAATGATGCGGCCATCCGGGCCTTTGGGAGCGCAGCGCACCACATCGCGCCACCACGCCTCTTTGAGATTGCGTTTGAGTTCCACGCCCAGCGGGCCGTAATCCCAGAAACCGTTAATGCCGCCGTAAATTTCGGAGGATTGAAAAATAAAGCCACGCCGCCGACATAAGGCGACAAGTTTTTCCATTTTGGAACTGGACGTTTCCGCCATGATGTATCCTTCGATGTTGTTTATGATTCGATTGCAACTTCGGGGGCCGGGGATTTCAGAGCCGGATTATACCGACTGTTCGGCACGGCTAGGCGACGATTGGTCGGTTCTCCGGGCAACACCTGGCTGAGAAACGCGACGGCCACGAGCAGTAAAATATTGCCCAGCAGCAGCCACCAGCGATTTTCCAAGATTCCCACCCGTCGGAGATAAACAAACGTCGCTGATTCAAGAAACGTGCCCAGTGATAATGGAATCATCCCGCGCCACGCCAAGTTCATGAGCTGGTCAAAGCGGAACCGCGGCAATGTCCAGCGTACCCACATGTAAAAGAACAGGAGCGCGACAACCTTGGCCCAGAATACGACGAATTTAAGCAATGCCCCCGCCCAGCCGGACACCACGGGTTGCGCGCCGTGATATAAAATCAGATCAACATACGGCAGATGCCAACCACCGAGAAAAAGTGCGACGGCAACGGCTGAGCCGGTGATCATGGCGCTGTATTCCGCCAGGAAAAACAAGGCGAATTTCATGGAGGAATATTCCGTGTGATAGCCGCCGACGAGTTCTTGCTCGCACTCCGCCAGATCGAAGGGGGTGCGATTGGCTTCAGCGAAAATGCAGGCCACAAACATCAGAAATGCCGCGGGTTGAACAAAAACATTCCAGGCAGGCAGGAACTTGAACACGGAAAAATAGGTGGCCTGATCGTTGGTAATGGGACCAAGGCGCAATGTGCCTGCCACAACGGCCACGGAAATCAAGGAGAGAAACAGTGGAATTTCATAGCTGACCATTTGCGCGGTGGCCCGGAGGCCACCGAGGAAACTCCATTTGCTGCCCGAAGCCCAGCCCGCCAGCACGACGCCATACACGGCAAGTGAGGCCATGGCGATAACAAATAAAACGCCGATTTGCGGGTTGGCGGTCATGACATGGAAATTATGCGGAAACGCCCAACCGCCGATAAAGGGAATCCAGGATGGCAGGGCGGTGCCCTTGGCGATTACGCCGCCCCATGGAATGACTGCAAAACCGCACAGCGCCGGAGCGATGATGATGATGGGAGCCAGAATAAAAAGGAATCGATCCGCATTGGCGGGCATGAACTCTTCCTTGAGGATGAACTTTACACCATCCGCCAGGGGCTGCAGCAGCCCCTGTGGGCCTACGCGGTTGGGGCCGATGCGATCTTGAATCCAGGAAGCGGTTTTCCGTTCCAGAAGAATCAGATAGGCAATCAGGCCGGTGCTCAGACCGACCATGACCAGTGTGAAGACCAGATGTGCAATAAATACGCCCAGCATGTTGGCTCCAAGGCAACCCAGTAAAACGGCGTATGATAGCCCAAAAGCCGTGTTCGTCCAAGCCGACGGGGTTTGTTGGTGGTTTTGTGGCAGTGGCAATAAATCCGGGCCCCCGTGGCGGCGGCCCTTGCCGCAGAGCAAAGAACAGTAGCGAGTTGAGCAGTAGAGCACATAAGGCTGGAATGATATGATGCTGTCGCAAGATGAGGCACCCCTGCGGTCTACTTTCCACTTTCTCAACACCGACGACTGCCGCGGAAAACGCGCGGTGCAAGCACGCGCGGCTAAAAGGGGGATGGGGCGTCCCGGTACCACGCCCGGATTTGTGGGTGTGGCGATGATCGCTTTGTTTGTTGTCAAGAAGTAGAAATGTCACGATGATCGCTTTGTTCTGGTGGTGTTAGCCGGTAGAATCTTAAGTTGGACGGCTGGTAAGTGATGGGCTGTTGATACGGCGTGCCCAACCGGCTTGATATGGAGTTTTATGGGTATGGTTGATCAAGCGCGCATAGACCGCTTTAAGGCAATGACGGAAGCTGATCCCGCAAACGAGCTTGGATTTATGTCCTTGGGGCGGGCGTATGTTGAAGGGGGGATGTACAAGGAGGCCATTGCGCCGCTGATGCGGGCGTTGCAATTGAAGGTGGATTTGTCGTCGGTATATCCTCTATTGGCGGAGGCGCAGAGGGGCGTGGGCGATTCGGAGGGGGCGATCCATACGCTTGAACGTGGATATAAAGTAGCCCACGACCATGGTGATCTGATGCCGCGAAACCAGATGGCGGACATGCTCAAGGAACTCGGTTCCCCGCTTCCGGAATTGAAGCAGGCCGAACTTACGCCGGAATTGGCGTCTGCGGGGAATATTCAATGTTGCCGCTGCGGAAGAATCGGGCCTAAGATGAAGGAACGCCCTTTTGGCGGAGCCTTGGGCGAGCGGATTCATGCCGGTATCTGCAACCCCTGCTTTCAGCTATGGATTAGGGAAGGCACGAAAGTGATTAACGAGTTGCGGCTGAACCTGACAGATGCCGCGGCGCAGGATATTTATGATGAGCACATGAAGAATTTTCTGAATTTGAAATAAAGCGGGATTAACCGGCGGCGGTGGACGGAACTGTATTGGTTTACCGCTATTATGTTTTATTATCACAATGAGGTGATGCGTGGAAATGCAGTTGTTAACCAAGGCGGAAAAGCAGAAGCTCGAGCGGCAACTTCAGGAGATGATTGATTTGCGCCCGCAAATCTCGCTGCGCATAGCGGAAGCGCGGGAGAAGGGCGATTTGAAGGAAAACGCCGATTACCATGCCGCGCGTGAAGAATTGGCGGTGTTGGAAGCGCGCATCAAGGATATGGAAGCGCGGCTGCGGGCGGCGTCGGTGGTGGACCCCAACGACATTCCCGATGACATGGTGTTTCTGGGCAGCACGGTGAAGGTGCGGGATGAAAAAAATGGCGATGAAGAAACTTTCCGGCTCGTCGGAGAATTGAATAGTGAAGCTTTTAATTCCGATTCCGAAGTTATGGAAGTTTCCGCAAAAAGCCCCCTGGGCGAAGCACTGATGCGGGCGCGTGTCGGCCAACTGGTGCGGGTATCGGTGCCGCGGGGTGAAATTCATTATAAGGTGCTTGCCGTGGGCTGAATCCGGTGGTCGCGGAACGGCCCCCGCTTTTGAGGATTGTGTGGCGTATGCCGCCTGATGTCATCAGTGAGAGTCCGGTTAAACGCGATTACCGCGCCGAGGCGCATGGTGACAACATCACCTCGGACAGAATTTGCGCGCGCGATGATACCGCGATGGATAGTGGCGGATCGGATTGGCATGCGTCCAACAATTTGCCGGAAACGGCGGGCGAAATTCCATTTGATGCTCCGGCGGCAGTGGGCACCGCTCCGATACCGGGCCTTTCCGAATTCACACGGAAAAATCAATTAACCGAACAGGAAGCGGCGGAATTGGCGTGGCTGGTGGAAACCCGCCGCATCATTATTTTGCGACTGCAGCAATGGGTGATTCCGGTTTCAACGCTGGTGTGTCTGCTTCTGGCGTTATTGATAGAAGCCGGTCTGGTTGGTACGGTTCTGTGGATATTGTATTGGCATCCTCTGGGTGGCTCAGGAGGCCGGGAGCATTCTGACGGATCGAGCACCGCGGTGGGCGGGATTATTCAAGGGTCGCAGGCTGATTCTGGCCGCGCGAATTCGGCGGTGCGATGGCATTCAAGTCCACTGCCGACCCCGCCCAAACTCCCCAGCAAATTGCCATGGCAATCGCATTCGCGGTCTCTGGCTCTGTTGGATCATTCCAGCGCGCTTTATCCGGCACTGCCTGTGATCGGTATTCCAAGCGCGCACGATGAATGGACGGCGCCGCCACACGCGGCACCTCCGAAAACGTTGGTCATGAAGTTACAGCCACACCATGTTTCCGGGCCACAATCTCGTGGGCGCGGTCCGCAGCCGGACTCGCGCGGACCGCAACCGGATGCTTCAGGTGGTGGGGGTGGTGGATTGCAGTTCAATTGGATGAAACCGGGCGCGAAAAATGGACTGGGGGCGGGGGCCGGCAAAGGTCGGGGACGTGGCCCCGGCGTTGGCGGAGCGGGCAACTTTATTGTTCCGCCGGCCAATCCGATTATGCCGTTGAAGTATCAGTTTGTATGGCCGGCGCATTTGAAGAACCCGAAATTCCAATTGACCATTCGCCCGAATGGTACGGTGGCGCGCGTCAAAGTGCTGCGTTCATCCGGCTATCCAGGGATTGACCAGGCGATCATTGAAGCGCTGGAGCAGGCGAAGTGTTTGCCCAATATCGTCGGAGGCAAGCCTGTAGAGAGCAAATTCGCCATTCGCTATGATCTTACCTCCTGACCGCCCTGATCCCGGCTTGAGAATTTGTATGGCCACAAAAAAGCGCAATACCCCGCAATTTGATATTGACAAGATTTTGCGCGATCGGCCATTGGAAAGGGCTTTTTTTCGGCATGGCACACTGGCGGCAATCGCAAAAGCCGTCGGATATGCCGGCCTGACCGCGATGATCTGGCCGCGGTTTATTGCGCCACGGCGCTGGAAGTTGACATATTTTGATGTAGCAATGCCCCATCTGGGACGGGAGTTTGATGGTTATAAAATCGCGCAGTTGAGCGATCTGCATACCGGGTCCGCGGGGCAGAGTCATCTTCGACGGGTGATCGAACACATTCAGGGACTCAAGCCGGATCTCATTGTCATCACGGGTGACCTGATTGAATATCGCGCAGGATCGGTGGAAAAGCTTGCGGAGCTGCTGCCCCTGCTCCATGCGCCGGACGGCGTGGCGGCTATTTATGGTAATCATGATTACCATGAATATTCCTGGCGGCATGTGGGGCCGCGATCGGCGCACCGGGCCATTCACAAGCGTCTGGGAAAACTGCTGGAGCGGTTCCACATTGATGTGTTGCGTAATGAGCGGCGGGTGATTCGGCGTGAGAAATCGGCGCTTTATATTGTGGGGATGGATGAATTATGGACCGGTAATGCCGATGCCAAAACCGCATTTGGCGGCATTCCGGAAGACGCCGCATGTATTTGTCTCCAGCATAACCCGGATGGCTTTGAGATGCTGCATCCTTATCCCTGGCAACTGTTGTTATGCGGTCATACGCATGGTGGGCAGGTGCGGTTGCCGGTGGTGGGATCGTTGTTTGTTCCCATGAAGCATCGCCGCTATATTCGCGGATGGTATAGTATGCCCGCTGGTTGCGGCGGCGTGGAGCGGCGGATGTTTGTAAGCTCCGGTTTGGGGCAAAGTCTGCCGGTACGCCTGGGCGTGCCGCCGGAGGCGTCAATATTTACATTGCGCCGTGGCCCGGTTGGAATTAAATGAAAGCGGCGTAAGGCGTGGAGCTGTGATGTTGATTCTGTCGGTGATAATTCTGGTCGTGCTGCTGCTGGTGTTGGGGGTGCAACTGGCGCTGCTGATGCGGAGCAATGGCGATGCTGTTACGAATCTGCTGAAAAATCTGGAAAAAGCCATGGAGAAAATGGAGCGTTCCATACGCGATGACATTGGCCGCAATCGGGAGGAAGCGGCGACCGGGGCACAACGAGCGCGTGAAGAGCTTTCCACCGCGTTGAAAAATGTGGGTGATAGTTTGAATAAGCAGATTGCCGGTTTAACGAGCGCAACCGAACAGCGGTTGGATGCGGTGCGGCAGTCGCTGGAGCAGCGTCTGTTGGCGATTCAGACAGATAGTGCGCTCAAGCTGGATCAGATGCGAGCAACCGTCGATGAGAAGCTGCAAAGTACGCTGGAAAAGCGACTGGGAGAATCCTTCAAACAGGTTTCCGACCGCCTGGAGCAGGTGCATAAGGGGCTGGGGGAGATGCAGACACTGGCCGGCAGCGTGGGCGATCTGAAGCGTGTGATGACCAATGTGAAAACGCGCGGAACCTGGGGCGAGGTATTGGTGGAGAATCTGCTTTCACAGGTTTTAAGTCCGGGCCAGTTTGAGAAGAATTTCAGACCTAAGGAAGCCGGTGGGGAAGTGGTGGAGTTTGCGATCAAGCTTCCCGGCAGGGCGGAAGATGGGCAGGAGGCAGTGTGGTTGCCGATCGATTCCAAATTTCCCAAGGAGGATTATGAAGCATTGGGTTTGGCGCAGGATCGCGCGGACCTTGCGGCCATGGACGTGGCGGGACGGGCGCTGGAGAACCGCATTAAGTTATTTGCGCAGGAAATATCCAGCAAGTATCTGAATCCGCCGCGTACCACCGATTTTGGCATTATGTTTCTACCCAGTGAAGGCTTGTATGCGGAGGTCGCACGCCGGGCGGCTCTGGTGGATCAGATTCAGCGTGATTACAGGGTGGTCATCGCCGGGCCGACAATATTGGCGGCGTTGCTGAACAGTTTGCAGATGGGATTCAGAACCCTGGCCATTCAGCAGCGTTCCAGTGAAGTCTGGAAAGTGTTGGGGGCCGTGAAAACAGAGTTCGGCAAGTTTGGGGATTTGCTGGATGGCGTGAAGAAAAAGCTGGATCAGGCCTCCAATACCATGGATGATGCCGCCCGCAAATCCCGTACCATTGCCGCCAGGCTGCGCGATGTGCAGGAACTACCGGCCAATGAGGCGGCGGCAATGCTTCCGGTTGATCCTTCGGAAAGCGGCGACATGCCGGAAAGTTGAACTTTTATGGTGATCGCATTCCCGCATGGAGCGTATATGGGTATACAATGGCGGTAAGTGTTGGGAATTGGCGGTCAAGACAATCCGCCGGCAAAACAGGGGTAATCGATATGCAGGATAATGAGGCGTTGCCGATAGGTCCGGTGACCTCGGTGATCGGAGCGGTGGCCTGGATTGGCCAATGGTCGATTCACGCGGTACAGACCATGGGCGATTTCGGCTGTTTTGTGTTTTCCGCCTTTTATGCCCTGGTGACGGGACTGAATCGGCGGAGCATGCGCGAGTTGTTTGTGCAGATGTATGAAATGGGAACGTTATCAATTCCCGTGGTGATGCTGGGCGGGGGATTTATCGGGGCGGTATTGGCGGTGGAGGCATATCCGCAATTCAAGGCCATCGGGGCAGCCAGTCGGGTGGGGGCGGTGATTGTGATCAGCGTGGTCAAGCAGATCGGCCCCGTGCTTACCGCGGTGATGCTGGCGGGGCGGCTGGGCGGATCCATGACGGCGGAACTCGGTACCATGCGTGTGACCGAGCAGCTTGACGCGCTGCGGGTCATGGGAGCCGATCCGGTGCGGACTCTGGTGGTGCCGCGAATTCTGGCTTGTGTCATCATGACCCCGGTGCTGACGGTATTCAGCGATGCGATTGGTATTCTCGGCGGTTGGATCATTTCCGTCGGTACCGAAGGTGTGCGGAATTATCCGTTCTGGCACTACGCCCAGACGGGGATGGACATGTTTACCGTATACGTGGGGCTGATTAAGGCGTTTTTTTTCGGAGTGGTTATTTCGGCCATCGCGTGTTACAAGGGGTTCCGATGCGGCAACGGCGCCCAGGGAGTGGGGCGGGCCTGCACGGAGAGTTTCGTGTCGGGGTTTTGTGTGATTCTCCTGGCGAATTTCATCCTGGCGGTACTGTTGAACAATATTTATGTCATGCTCTGGCCGAATCGGCCGGGCATTCTGTGAGTGTCGCCTTATGTTGACAACCTCATTGCAAGGTAAAAGCCCCGCTCAGCCGGTGATCCGTTTTGAAAATGTGTCCAAGCGTTTTGGCTCGCAGATGGTGCTGGATCGGCTGAATCTGGATATTCCACCGGATCAGACAACGGTGGTTATCGGGCCGTCGGGCACAGGCAAGTCGGTGCTGCTTAAACACATTGTGGGATTGCTCAAACCCGATTCCGGAAGTATTTATTTTCATGGCCGGCGTATTGATACGTTGCCGGAGAGAGACCTTGAGCCGATCCGCAAGCGCTTCGGCTTTCTGTTTCAACTTAGCGCTCTATTTGATTCGATGGATGTGGGCGAAAATGTGGCCTTCCCTCTGCACCAGCATGGCGGATTCACCGAATCACAAATTGCCGACACCGTGCATGAAAAGTTATCCATCGTGGGTTTGGCCGGCGCGGAAAAGAAAATGCCGGGCGATCTTTCCGGAGGCCAGCGCAAACGCGTGGCGCTGGCGCGGGCGGTGGCGATGAATCCGGAAGTGATTCTATATGATGAACCGACAACCGGGCTGGATCCGATTCGCGCGGATGTGATCAATGAATTGATTCTGAAGTTGCAGAAGCAATTTAAGGTCACCGGAATTGTCGTGACACACGATATGCAGAGCGCTTTCAAGGTGGCCGATCAGATTGTCATGCTCCTGCACGGCAAAATTGTGTATCGCGGAACCGCCGATGATATCCGGGCGTGTCCGGATCCCGAAGTGCAGCGATTCATTCAAGGCCGCGCCAGCGAAGCGGAACTCGACGCGTTGGATCGCCTATGACGGGGAGTTGGCGATTTCTTCCTTGGGGGGAATTGGCCTTTTGGCGGCCCAGCGGCTGTTCACAATTCCGCCCGCCAGTGCCAGCGTCAACTCCACAAGTATCTGAAAAATCCGCGGTAGTGCCACCACCACCACGACCAGCGCCGGCGTGCCGACGAGTGGCGCAATGAATAATGCCTGTACCGCTTCCCTTACGCCCAGCCCGCCGGGCAGCAGGCTGAACATTCCCAGGCTTACCGAAAGCGCGAAAACGCCGATTAATTCGGCGGTATGCACGACGCTGACGTGATGCACGCAGCTCACCGCCGCCCAGAGTGCTACACCACCAAATAACCAGCAGGGCAAAAACATCAGTACCGCGCAGATCATGTGCGAAAGTTTGAATCGTCGATGGGGAGGAATGGCTCCCTTGCCCATCGAACGCAGGGCGGTGTTGATAATCCAGAAGAAGATACGGGGATGGAACAGCCCCAGCAGGCCGGCCATGAGCATGCCGCAGCCCACGAGATACAACGGATGATTGCGTGCCGCCATCACCAGTGCTGTGGATCCGACCAGCGCCCCGGAAAGTGTATACATAGCATTTTCCAGAAGCGTGGAAAGCAGGCAGGTTTCACGCGACATGCCAACGCGATGCGTGCGTTCCAACCGCATGACCACCAGCAGGACTTTTCCGGGCGCATACTTTCCCATCTGGCTGAACGTATAAGCCCCCAGGAGGGGTATCATGGCGCTGCGATCTCCCATCTGCCGCGCCAGCCAAAGCCACGTCAGTGCGTTGGTGGCCATGATGCCGATGAACGCCAGCGGAATAATGGCGCAATAACGCCAGTCGATGCTTACGGGGTGCTGCCCGACTGTATGCCATGTTTCCGCCAGCCGCACGCCCACGAAGGTGAACACGGTGGCCATCACGACGATTTTGAGAATCAGAACGCCGGTCTTTTTTGTCACAGCCTGTCATCCGCCTTGAATTCAATTTCCGGGTGCAACCCACGCAAAGCCATCAATGCCGTGGGCCGGCCGGTACGATACTCTTGATTACATTATGGCGTAAATGCCGGTAGTTGTCTGTTTATGCGGGCGTGACAGAGCATGTGGGCATGGCAATAACTCCGAACCAGGGGGCTGGGGTGCGAGTTTCCAGGACGAACCCTTTTCTAAGCGCCGGCATTTATCGTTGCGTTCGAAGGGATAGATTCCTATGTCCGGCATCGGAGAATTACCTAGGGTCGATTCAGTGAGCTACCGATATACAAGCCGTGCGGTAATCGCGATGATGATGAGCGTGATACTTGTGGATCACCCACATGGTGCCGCCGAGGGCTGGCCGGGTGATTCTGATGATCCATCTTGCCCTCGCATGGCCGGTACAGGGTGGCAGCTTCCCTCGCCGGCCATGCACTTTTTTATAGACTATTTTTATTGGCCGGGGGTATCGGCTGCCGCCGCGGAGCCGACGAAGTGTGAATAGCAAAGCCGAGTGTGGCCGGTGTGGAGCGAAAATTTCACGCCAAGCTGATGAGATATGACCACGGGAGAAGACCACAGATTCCACGAATATGGGAAGCCATGCCGACAATTATCCAACCGGCTGTGGCTGCGGTTCTAATTCGCGCACGCTGCGCCGTCCGGAAAATCCGGTGGCAATGTCGTGCCAGTAGCTGATGGAGGGTTCCCCGATCTGCCAGCACAATAGAATCGTGCGGTCATTAAAACGCGATGGGAAATCAACCAGCCCACGGGTCGGGTCTTTGAGTTGCACACCAATCGCGGCAAGTTCTTCGATCAGCCGCCCCAATTGCTCGGTCAATGTGTCAAATTTTGATTCAATCACTTTGGCCTGTTCCTGCGTTGGTTGTTCACGGCTCGAAGCGGTCTGATGCACCAGTGTGCGGCGCTGAAGTTCGATACTCTGAATATCTTCCGCAATGCGCTTGACCAACACCAGAGCACGATTGGCTTCGGCCAGGGTAAAGTAATGCCGGGGCGCGGTTATCTGTGGTTCCTGATCTTCCGATGAGGTCGAATGCGTCATAGCACAAACCGCCTTTCCGGCTCTAAGCCCTTTTCCTGCGTGCGTTAGTTCATTAACGCCTCTCCCTATAATAGGCCATCAGAAACTCAATCGGCACTTTCTTTCATGCAACTTCAAAGAATGCCGACATTCTGACGGAATTTATTTTACCCTCCATCGCCCCAAATCGCCTGGCTACGTAGTGGCCGGAACCGGTACTTTGTAAGCATCCGCCGATGGTTCCTTGATGGTCGCGATAAGGCGATCCACGACCGCATCGGTATGAATACCCTCGGCATCGGCGTTGAAATTGGTAATAATGCGATGCCGCAGCACCGGCTTGGCCACCTGCCGAATATCATCCGTGCTGACATTCAGCCTGCCGCGCAAGAGCGCTCTGGCTTTTGCGCCAAGCACCAGGTTTTGCGCCGCGCGCGGCCCGGCACCCCAGGTCAGCCAGTTGTTGATAAAATCGGGCGTGTCCTTTTCGCCCGGGCGCGTTGCGCGCACGAGATTGACCGCATAATCCACCACATGGTCGCTTATCGGAATTCGCCGCACCAGTTTTTGAATCGCCAGAATGTCCTCCGCCGACAGCACGGCGTGCGGCTCACTGCGCACATCCATGGTGGTGTTTTTCACGATTGTCCGCTCGTCTTCCCGATGCGGATAACCCACCTTCACCATAAACATGAACCGGTCCAATTGCGCCTCCGGCAGCGGGTACGTTCCCTCCTGCTCCACCGGGTTTTGTGTTGCCAATACAAAAAAAGGCTGTTGCAGAGGATAGGTTTGCCCGCCCGCGGTGACTTGATATTCCTGCATGGCCTGCAGCAGCGCCGCCTGGGTTTTGGGCGGCGTGCGGTTGATTTCATCAGCCAGGAGCATATTGGTGAAAACCGGTCCTTTGATGAAATTAAATACACGTTTCCCGGTTTGGGGATCTTCTTGAATAATGTCCGTACCGGTAATATCCGACGGCATCAGATCGGGTGTGAATTGAATCCGGTTGAAATTCAGGCTTAAGACCTTGGCCAGCGTACTGATCATCAGAGTTTTTGCCAGGCCCGGAACACCCACCAGCAGGCAATGGCCGCGTGAAAATAGCGCCAGCAGCAGCGATTCCATGACATCGGATTGGCCGACAATAACTTTGTGGATTTCACCGAGCATGGCCTCACGCACGACTTTGAGTCGTTCCACCGCTGCGGCCTCGCTTCCCGCTGGAATCACACTGGCCGTGCGAATGGAGGAATCAGAATTGGGAATTGCGGTCATCCGTGCACTCCAAAAAATTGCGTCCGGCTTACGCCGAATCGAAATTGTCATCGGCGTATCACCGCTGCTGCATCGTCAGCCTAACGCCCGGATCGGCTGTTTGTTGCCGACGTTGGCGGTGTCTCTTGCTGGCCGACCCGTGCTGAATTGTAACCGACGAACGCCATGGTTCGCCAGAAGCTCCCCTGCGCAAAGTGGCCGGGGTGCGCTTATAAATCCGAACCAGCGCACAGGGACGCCCCGCCCCCTTTTTAGCCGCGCGTGATTGCACCGCGCGTTGTCCGCGGCAGTCGTCGGTATTGAGAAAGTAGAAAGTAGACCGCGGAGACTGCCTCACCTTGCGGCAGCATCAAATAGTTCCAGCCTTATGTGCTCTACTGTTCAACTCTCTACTGTTCCCTGCTCTGCGGCAACAGCCGCCGCCACCGGTGCCCGGAATTATTGCCACGCTCGGATAACCCGGTGTGGTTGGCGGTAATAGACATGCGCCCGGTAATGTCGTAGCATTTTGGCCAGTAATTTGGAGTCCGGAATGTCAGATAAAACCACCCAGCGAGCAGTGAACCGCAACGTTTCGCCTGTGCCGATGTTTGAGATATTAACGCAATATCAGTTGCTGCGCGCGGATATGGAGCAGGCGATCCGTGTTGTTTTGGATTCCACGGAATATATCGGTGGCCGGGCGCTCAAGGAATTTGAAGCCAATCTCGGAGCGTTATTTAACGCCCGCGCTGTGGCTGTCTCCAGCGGCACCGATGCCATTCTGGCATCGCTGATGGCACTGGGCATTGGACGTGGCGATAAGGTCATCACGACCCCATTTACCTTTTTTGCAACCGCTGGTTGTATCACGCGCTGCGGCGCAAAACCAGTCTTTGTGGATATTGATCCCGTCACTTTTCTCATGCGGACAGATGCGATTGCGTCCGTGGCTGATTCCACAACAAAGGCGATTATCCCCGTCCATTTGTTTGGCCAAATGTGCGAAATGGACGCGCTGGCGCAAACGTGTGACAAACATCATCTGACGATTGTGGAAGATGCCGCCCAGTGCATTGGGGCTGCGGACAGCCGGGGCAGAGTGCCCGGTGAACTTGGCCGCACGGCCTGTCTTTCATTTTACCCTACCAAAAATCTCGGAGCCGCCGGTGATGCCGGTGCTGTTATTACCCGCGATATGGTGCTGGCGGGGCGGCTGGAGCAGACGCGCCAACATGGCGAAACCAGCCGCTACCATCATGCGTTTGTCGGAGGAAATTTCCGCCTGGATGGTATTCAGTGCGCGGTGCTGAACGTCAAACTGAAATATCTGGATAAGTGGAACAATCGCCGCCGGCAGATTGCCGCGTATTATTCATCACGCTTTAAGAATACCGATGTGCAGGCTCCCGTCGAAATTCCCGGCACGCATCATGTGTATCATCAATATGTGGTGCGCGTGCCCAAACGCGATGCGGTGAAGGAGCATCTTCAGAAACAGGGTATCGGCTCGGCAATTTATTATCCGCGTTCGCTGCATCTGCAGGAATGCTTCAGCGATTTGGGATACAAAGAAGGGGCCTTCCCCATGGCGGAGCAGGCCTGTCGTGAAGTCTTGGCATTGCCGATATTTCCCGAATTAACCGATGCCCAGATCGAGCGCGTCGCGGATGGCCTGTTGGCGTTTTTTATGTAAAGCAATTGATTTTGGCGTATACCGCGGCGGCACCCGGTGTAAAAAGCAAAAGCTCCTCGGACGGTTCAGATAGATTTTTTGCGGATACTCCGGAATGAGGGCAAATCGGCTATAATACAAATGGATGGTCGGGGATGGAGTATGGATAGCGGCAAAAGTTCCAATTGCTGTGACAAAAGAAATCGCCTCGCGCGATTGCTTCTTTTGGCGGAACATCAGTTGCTTTTGAACGCACCATCGCCGGTGCCAGGCCCTTTGGCTTGGTCGGAACATGTTTTCTAACAGGAGTTTACACCATGGCCAAGAAAATCGATACAGACAGTGTGCTCTATCTGGTGGCGACGGACACAACCAATCTCTGGCAGAATTGCCGGGGCAAACCGATCAACGGTTGGTTGTCGCGATTTGACCGCCCCGTCGAAGTTCAGTTGATTCAGAGCCGCGAGCAAAACAAAGTGACATTTGAACCTTACGAAGGCGGCGAGAAAGCCAAAGGCCTGAGAATCTCCGCATCGGATGCTGAGTTCTGGACGAAATTGGTCGGTGGCGCAAGCAACAACGATCAACGGCGCTTTCAGATTTCATGCCGCTTCACGAGTTGAAATTATGATCTTTGTGACCGTTCACAGCGACGCGACAAACCGCCGACGTGAATGTAAACCGAAAGATAGTGAGTCGATCTGGGAATTCCGTCGCGCCGCAAACGCTCCAGCACCGTGGTGATAACCCGGTGCCGTTTGCCCCCGCGCGAAACAGCGATTGGACTTCAGCATATCCAGAGTTTGCCGGGATTGTTGATTGTGAGATCATTGAGAATCTTTTCGCCCACGAGGTCTTTGGCGCGTTCAAAACCCTTGAGGCGGGCGGCGACATGTTCAAAGCGGTGGCAATCAGATCCGAGCATGAAATAGCGGCCATCTTGAAGGAAGCGTTCCGCGAGAAGCCGATGCGGTTCGGGTTCCGACCCGCCCAGTGGGCCCAAGTTGCCTTGAAACAGCACGCCACGATCGGCCAGCGTCTGAATAAAATTTGGATCTTTGAGCATGGCGAGCATTCGCTCGGGGTGCGCCAGAATCACCTTAAAACCTTGTGTTTGTAACCAATCCACACATTGATCCGCCCATGCGGGCCAATCCGGCTCCCACAAATCCGCCAGCACATAGCGTGTGTTCATACCAAAGGTGGGCACCAGGCTGATGTCCTTCCAGCGGGCCAATTCCGGTGAAAGGCGCAGTTCGCCGCCCGGCCGGAATTCCGCAGCGATGGCCGCCATGGCCATTTGTCGGCGAAATTCGGTGATGGCCGCGATTGTGGCATCGGGCCGGATGTCGCACATATCGGTTGGACCCGTATGGGGTGTGAGAAAAAAGCGGGTGTAGCCTTTTTCCATAAACGCCCGAATGCAGGGAACGGAATCCGCGTATGTACGGCATCCATCGTCCATGCCGGGCAGGTAATGATTATGTACGTCAATGCGGCTCATGGTTTTTATCGTCCTGGCATCAGGTCTGGCGCTCTATTGCAAGAAAATTTCAGGTTGGCGACCCATCAAAGGGCACATCCACAGACGCCATGGCTCCCCACCGCCCCTGATCGTGCGCTGTAACCGAGCACCCGTTGCGGCGGATTAACCGGAGACCATCTCCATATCGGCATCGGACCGTCCCATGCGTTTGCGGTCATTTTCCTTGAGATACCGTTTGCGCAGGCGAATGGTTTTCGGTGTGATTTCCACCAATTCATCATCTTCAATATATTCCAATGCTATTTCCAGCGACATGTCCCGGGGTGGTTTGAGAATGATATTTTTGTCACTGGATGTCGTGCGCATGTTGGAAAGTTTTTTCTCCCGGCATACGTTGACGGTAATATCGGTGTCCTTGTTGTATTCACCGACAATCATGCCTTCATATACTTCATCGCCGGGTTTGACGAACATCACGCCGCGCTCCTGCAGGGTATCCAGGGCGTAGGCATTGGTAGTGCCCAGTTCCATACTGACCATCACGCCATTCTGCCGCCCCGGCAGAGCGCCGCGGATAAACTGATAATCATGGAACGTGTGGTGCATGACCGCTTCACCCTGAGTGGCATTGAGAAGCCGGGTGCGCAGACCAATCAGGCCGCGGGCGGGAATTGTAAATTCCAGATGCGTCATATTGCCCTTGGCATCCATGCGCACCAGTTCACCACGTCGATTACCGATGGATTCCATGACGGAACCAACGTGCTGCTGCGGTACATCGATGACCAGGTTTTCCACTGGCTCGCACTTTTTGCCATTAAGTTCCTTGAAGATCACTTTGGGCTTGCTGATCTGCAGCTCATAGCCTTCGCGGCGCATGTTCTCAAGCAATACACCCAAGTGCAGCAGACCGCGGCCACTGACGCGCAAGGAATCCGCGGATGAGGTGTCCTCCACCAGCAGTGCCACATTGCTTTGCAGTTCACGATACAACCGATCGCGCACGTTGCGGCTGGTGATGAATTTGCCCTCGCGCCCGGCGAAGGGTGAGTCATTCACGCTGAAAATCATGCTCAGCGTGGGTTCATCGACATCAATGAGCGGCAACGCCACGGGATGCTCTGTGGCGGCGATGGTGTCGCCGATGTCCACATCCTCAATGCCGACAACGGCGCAAATGTCACCGGCTTCAACATGTTCGGCCTTTTCCCGGCCCAAACCGGCGAAGAGATACAACTCGGTAATATCATGTGATTCGACTTTGCCGTCACGCTTCATCAGGGCGATCTTTTCCCCTTTGCGCAGGTAGCCGTTGAATACGCGGCCAATGCCGATGCGTCCGACATACTCGTTGTAATCGATATTGGTAATCTGCATCTGCAAAGGCTTTTCAAGATCGGCGACGGGGCCGGGAATTTTCTTGACAATCGTCTCCAGCAGCGGGCGCATATCCTTGTTGGTGTCCGCGGGGTCCAGCCGGGCAAAACCCGCGCGGCCGGAGGCGTAAATCACCGGGAAATCCAGCGCGTCGTCGCCGGCCTCAAGCTCGACGAACAAATCGAAGATTTCATTGAGGACTTCATCTGGCCGGGAGTCCGGCCTGTCAATTTTATTGATGACCACAATGGGCTTGATGTGGTAATGAAATGCCTTCTTGAGTACAAACCGCGTCTGGGGCATTGGGCCTTCAAAGGCGTCTACCAGCAGCAGCACCCCATCGGCCATCTTCAGAACACGTTCCACCTCGCCGCCGAAATCGGCGTGTCCGGGGGTATCAATAATGTTAATTTTGCGCATGACGCCCGCCGCATCGACATAATTCATGGCCACGTTTTTGGCCAGGATGGTAATACCGCGTTCGCGCTCCAGCGGGTTGTTATCGAGAATCAGCGTGTCTTCAGACATCTGGCCAGTACGAAACATACCTGATTGCCGCAAAAGCGCATCAACCAGAGTGGTCTTACCATGGTCAACGTGGGCGATAATGGCGATATTACGTAGTTCGTCTCGGCGTTTCATCGTGTGAGTTCCAATTCTTGAGGTTTTAATTCCGGCGGCTTCATGCCAGCCGCCGTCAAGCCCGCGTGCAGCGGTTGTTCAGCGCTTATGCGGCCTTACGGGCGGCCACAATACCAAAGAACCGCATTATAGCAGAAATCCGGTGATTGCACCAGAACCTGATTTTGGAATCTGATTTTGGAATCGGTGGTTCTCGACGGATTTGCAATAACATCCGCAATAGCGAACGCATTTTCAGCCAAGAGAGGCTTTATTGCCAGCTCAAGGCGAATGGAGAACGCGATTCTGAATATTATGCACCCTATTGAGGATGCCTGCTTGTGGGTCCCAAAACCCGACGGATACAAATTGGAAAAAAAACCGGCATTTTTTGCTGTTCAATCACGAAAAACCGCGATAAGATATGTAAGAAGGTGCGACTTAAGGAGTGTGCGCTCTTTATGATCTGGTCTGATCCAAAAATTGCGGAGCTGGCGAGACAGATGGCATTTACGCCGATGGGGCTGCGTCAACAGCAATTGAACGCGGCGCTAAGCCTGATGGCGGAGATTGACGTTACAGAAGACTATACGTGGGAATTCGTCCTTTATCGGGTAACGGGATATCGGCCCACCAAATCAGTCGATCACCTCATTTCCGGTCGCGCTTTATTGGCGGATATCGCCGGCTTGGTGGAGGTCGTTTCGGACACGCTGAATATTGCCGTGGCGGATGCCGGCGATGAAGTGCTTTCGCTGGATCAGATTACCGAAAAATTCAACGTTTCAACCAAGACCATTCAGCGCTGGCGGCGGCGCGGACTGGCGGCGCGGCGATTTGTGTATCCCGATGGCGTTAAGCGGCTGGGCTTTCTGGTTGGAGAGGTTTCGCGGTATGCGGCGCAATTTGCCTCACGCGTAAAAAAATCGGCCCAATTCCGGCAGCTTTCGGAAGAAGAAAAGGCGGACATTATTCGCCGGGCACGACGTTTGGCCGCACATTTTCCATGCTGCCTGAAAGTCATTTCCCGGCGCATCGCCCGCCATACCAGACGCAGTGCGGAGACCATTCGTTATGTGATTCGACGGTGGGATGCGGAACATCCGGATCAGGCCATCTTCCAAGACGCGCCCGGAACGCTTTCCGAGCAGGATCGGCGCATCATTGTGGATTGTCTCAAACGCGGAATTACTGTGGAGTCTCTGGCGCGGCGCTATTGCCGCACCCGTTCGAGCATTTATCGGGTGGCCAGCCAGGATAAGGCGGAGCGGATCAAAAATCTGGTCATCCACTTTGTCACCAATCCACTGTTTGACCATCCGGATGCGGATCAGATTATTTTGAAATTGCTGCCCGAAAAAGCGCGGCAACACACGGATGAACCGGTCGTCGGTGCGAAGGGCGGAGAGCAATCGGTACTCCGAGAGCCGATTGTGCTGCGGCAGCCCACTGACATTCCCACGTATTTGTCGGATGTATTCCGCCAGCCGATGCTGCCGCATGCGGTGGTGATGGATGCCTTCCGGAGAATGAATTATCTGAAAGCCAAGGCTGCGCGTTTGCAGGCCCGCATTGATATTACCACCGCCCGCGCGGCGGAGCTGGAGAAAATTGAATCTCTTCTGGAAAGCGCCGGCATCATTCGCAATCAGATACTCCAGTCGCACCTCCGGGTGGTGGTGCATGTGGCCAGAAAGCACCAGCATTCCGGAAATGATCTCTTTGAATTAATTTCCGACGGCAATCTCTGGATGTTGCGCGCGGTGGATACCTTTGATTTTTCCCGGGGCGTAAAATTCAGCACCTATCTGACGTTTGTGCTGATGAAGAATTTCGCCCGGCGGCTTGGCGGCAACAGCACCCGCGTGGATGAACGACTGGTCATAACCCAGAACGATCTGCTGGACGAAATCGGCGAATCGCAGGAGCCAAGCATTCCCGATGCCGTGGATATGCTGCTGATGCAGGGGCGGCTGATTGACGCCATGATGAAACTCCCGGGGCGGGAGCGCGACCTGCTGGCATCTCATTATGGTCTGGAAGCCGGACAAAGTCCGATGAGCCTTTCACAAATAGCCGAGCAAATGGGAATTACCAAGGGGCGTGTACGGCAATTGGAAGTTCGCGCCTTGGCACGTCTGCGCGAGATGCTCGAAGAACAGATGGATCGGCAGGCAGCGGACATCATCGGGTCGGCGAAACCCGGGCATCGGGACGCCGCCGATGTGGACGCCCAGACCAAAACATCAGCTCACGTCTCGGCTGTGGCATGAGAGATCGCGAATCCCAATATTTAGCTGTTGCGTCAGGCACTTGCCTTTTGCCCCCATCAGGCAGGACAATATAATCTATATTCTGGTTTTGACTGTTGAGGTTGTCTGTGACTGGGGCATTTCGGCTACGTTTTCTAAACGCCATTGTGGCGTTGTTTATTGTGAATTTCAGTGCCGCCACCTTACAGGCCGCGCATGTTATTGCCGGACCACTGGTGGGCAGTATTACACCGGATTCGGCCCGGGTATGGCTGCAGTTGAACACGTCGGACCGCGTGAAGGTGCGATGTTTTGATGTCACGACCAATCAACAGGTCTCGGCCATGGGAACGACGGCGCTGGGCCCGTCATTTATTGTCAGTGCGTCGCTCAATGATCTGCGCCCGGATCACGATTATCGCATTTCCGTGCTGGTCGATGGCAAGCCGTTGAACCTTCCGCCACCGGCGCTGATTATTCATACGGTACCGGCGTATGCGTCCTTCAAGCCCGTGCATATCGCGTTTGGCTCGTGTGCGGATACGGCGGTGTATCACCAGAAGACCATCTGGCGGAGCATCGCAAAGTTGCAGCCGCGGGCATTTATTTTCGCGGGCAACACGGCGTATCTGCCCGGAAAATTAAGTCAATTCCCATATACGTATATTCATGCGTATAATTTAATACTTGCACGGTATGAACAGGCCCGATGTTTCCCCGCATTAAAGCCGCTGCTCAGCGTCTGTCCGGTTTATGCGACGTGGGATGATCGGGATTTCGGCACACCGCACTCGGATTCATCGTTTGTATTCGGGCATGATTCCTTTCTGGCGTTTGAACAATTCTGGCCGAACCCGGGGTATGGCAGTGGCACGACGCTGGGTACCTTCTGCCATTTTCGCATATCGGATGTGGCGGTGTTTCTGCTGGATGATCGGAGTTTTCGTGTGAATCCCACCGCGCAAAAGCGGGGGAAAATGCTCGGTACCCGGCAAATAGCCTGGCTCAAGCGCCATCTGCTGACCACTACGGCGACGTTCAAACTGATTGTGGATGGCGACCAGATGCTGGCGGATTATCCCGGACATGAGGGTTGGGGCAATTTTCCAAAGGAACGACGCACCTTGATACGATGGATTTTCGGCCATAGTGTTTCGGGCGTGGTCTTTTTAAGCGGACACCGCAGATTCGGAGAACTGACCCGGCGACCGGCGAATCCGAATGGTCTGGATGAATATCCGCTTTATGATTTGACCAGTTCCTCGCTTGCCGCCCGGCCCGTTTCCGCGCCGCAGGCAGATTCGTGGCCCAATCCGCGGCGAATCGGTGCCCCGGTGTTTGAACATAACTTCGGATTCATCAACGTCGGCGGCCCGCCCGGCAATCGGCATATCACGCTGCAATTGCGCAATGCCCACGGAACAATCGTACTTTCCAAAACAATCCTGGCCGGCGATCTGCAGGGGCAGTGACACGGAGGCCTTACGGGAATGACACAGCGGAATAATTTGTGATGGACAGTTTTTCAGCTTGCTGTGCCGTACATTCGGGAAATGTGCCGGCAATTGCAAGACATAAATTCTCGCGTAGCGTGCGGATGGCGAAAGTGTTGCCGGAAGCTGCCATACGAGGATACTATGGCAAGCTATGGATACCAGCGAATTCCGTAGAGTTATCACGAATGGCCTTGGCCGTGCAACATTGTGGGTGCGAGACAACCCATGGCGACCGCCCGCGGAAGCTATCACGACTGTGTGCCTGCACAACACCG
>JAKBAC010000146.1 GCA_021809365.1 Planctomycetota bacterium
CAGGTCCGCACATAGATATCATCACCACCGTTCGGCCCGGCAATGGCGATATAAACCAGCCCCACGGGATTTTTCAGGTCATCGTTGGCCGGCCCCGCATTGCCCGTAACCGCAATGGCCCAATGTGCTTCCGCCCGGCGCCGGGCCTGTTGTGCCATGGCGGCGGCCACTTCGCGGCTGACGGCTCCGTATGTTTTAATGAGTTCCGGATCAACGCCAAGTTCCGCCGCTTTGCTTTCGTCGCTGTACGTGACCCAGCCGCGCTTAAAACATGCGGAACTTCCAGGAACATTCGTCAACATCATCGCGACCCATCCGCCGGTGCAGCTTTCCGCGGTGGTGACAGTTCTGCCCTGTTGCAGCAGGTTCTGCACCACAACCTCTTCGAGGGTGACCTGATCGGTGGAGAAAATCAGCTCGCCGAGTCTATGGCGTACAATTTCGGCTTTTTCAGTGATCATTGTGTGGACTTCCGCGGGTTGCCCCATGGCGTAGATGCGAACGGAAACAATGCCGTCGTGAACGGTTGTGCCGACGGATGGATTAGTTCCGCGCTTCATGAGGTCGGCAAGGCGCGAACCGATCCAGGATTCGCCGGCACCGCAGATATTAAGTGCCATGATCCGCCGTACCACACCGCCTCCTGCCGCTTGCAGCAACGGCTTAAAGGATAGTTCAAACATGGCCTTCATTTCCCTGGGCACGCCGGGCATGACAAATATCTGCGTTTTACCCAGGCGGGCCATAATTCCCGGAGCTGTACCACAGGAATTGCTGATGCAGGACGCGGAAAGCGGTCGCATCGCCTGCAGGCGATTGTTTTCTGTCATGGTCCGATTGATCCGCTTAAAAAACGTCTCCAGATCAGCCATGGCAGCCTGATCCTGTACCAGAGGCTCACCCAGTGCGTCCGCCACACTGGAACGCGTGAGGTCATCTTCCGTAGGGCCTAATCCACCGGAAATCAGCAGAATATCGCATAGAGCGGCACTATGGTGAATTGCGGCAACAATAGCGGCCCGTTGATCGCCCACAGTCAGTTGCAGTGGACAACTGATTCCAAGGTCCGCCAGTTGCCTTCCCAGCCAGGCGGCATTGCTGTTAATGGTTAGTCCGGAGGTAAGTTCGTCACCAATCGAAATAATAATCGCATTCATGATTTCTGTGCCTTTGCTGTCAGTGGGTGAATTGTCGCCAATTATAAGCTCTTGGCAAACCGGATTTTAATTTGCGGCCCGCAATGGGGTACAATGGTAATGGTGCGTAGGGCTACCAACCCCATTGGTTTGCGGACAAACTTTTTTGCTTCGCGTTGCCGGGCTACTGGTGGTACCATAATTTATTGTTTAGCGCTGCCCTACGTTAAATGAGGAATTTTTTTTGCAAAACGAATCCAATGCGTATGAGCACCATTTTGATATTCTCCATAACATGCAGGATCTTGTGCAGGAGAATCTCATTTATCTCTCCCCGGTAGATAAAGCGTGGCAACCCACCGATTATTTACCGGATTTCACAGCCGACAACTGGGCCCAGCAGGCGCAGGATTTCCGTGTTCCCGCGCAATGCTTATCCGATGAAGCGCTGGTGGTGCTGGTAGGGGACATGGTCACCGAAGAGGCTCTGCCAAGTTATTCTGTTTCTCTGAATCTTATTGCGCGGGATTATGAGGGGACCACGCCCAAGCCCTGGGCCAAATGGATGCGCGCCTGGAGTGCGGAGGAAAACCGCCATGGCGATCTGCTCAATGCTTATTTGCGTCTCACCGGACGGATAGATATGCGCAGCGTTGAACTGACCATTCATCATCTGATCGCCAATGGCTTTAATCCAAGGGCCTATCCCGATCCTTATAACGGGCTGATTTACACGTCATTTCAGGAGCGTGCCACGCGCATTTCCCATAGCAATGTGGCCAAACTGGCGACCGCACAAGGCGATGCGAATCTTGCAAAAATCTGCCTGCGTATTTCCGGCGATGAGGCGCGCCATGAAGCGTTTTATACGCTTATGGCCGGAAAAGTCATGGAGGTTGATCCGGAAGGCGGTATCCTGGCGTTCCGTGAAATGATGCGCGGGCTGATCGCCATGCCGGGCCGATTAATGTACGACGGGAAAGATGCGGATCTCTTTGATCATTTTGCGGTTGTCGCCCAGCGCCTGGGGGTTTATACCGTCCATGATTATGCCGCCATTATCCAGCATCTTGTCAAAACATGGGACATCGCTTCGCGCTCGGTTTCCGGTGCCGCGGCTAAAGCGCAGGAATATCTCTGTAAGCAGGCGGATCGCTACATCAGTCATGCTGATCGCATTGCTGAATTCCAGCGCGGCCTGCCGCCGGTAGCCTTCAGTTGGATCCACGGACGATCAGTTTAAATGGATGCAAGCCGGAAATCTGTTTCATGGACCATCGGTGAACTGCTGCAGTGGACAACCGCGTTTTTCACCCGAAACGGCATTGATGAAGCTCGTCTTTCCGCCGAATTGCTGCTGGCCCACGCCCTGGGTTGCACGCGCATGGCGCTTTACACCCGCTTTGAACAAACCCCGCCGCCGGATCAGGTGGCGGCCTTCCGCGAGATGGTAAAAAAACGCAAAGATCACACCCCGGTACCCTATCTGATTGGTAAGGCCTGGTTCTATTCTCTGGAATTTGCGGTAACGCCGGATGTGCTGATTCCGCGGCCCGATACCGAAACCCTCGTGGAGCAGGTGATTCGTCTGGCCCGAATGACCCCCGCATGGGAGGCACCGGAAATATTGGATTTGTGCACCGGCAGCGGATGTATCGCCATTGCTCTGTCTAAAAATCTGCCTGCGGCCCGACTCACGGCATCAGATATCAGCCCTGCGGCTTTACGGATTGCGGAAAACAATGCCGCTGCCCATGAACTTAGCGCCCGAATCCGCTTTATTTCAGGGGATTTATTTCAACCCATTGCCGCGATGTCTCCACCGGTAATGTTTCATGCCATTGTCTGTAATCCACCCTACATTGTCGCGGATAAAATTGCCGGGCTTATGCCGGAGGTTTCCCGCCATGAACCGCAGTTGGCATTAAATGGTGGGGCGGATGGACTGGCGTTTTATCATCGCCTGGCAACGCACGCGGGAGAATATTTACTTCCCGATGGTGCATTGATGGTTGAAACGGCGTTTGACCAAACCGCAGATGTTCAGAAAATTTTCCTGGCGCAAGGCGTCTTTCATGACAGCCGGATCATCCGCGACACGGCCGGCCATTCGCGATGCGTACTGGTGCGAAAAGCCGGTGCCGGGTAATATTCGCGCTTACCGATTGAGCTTGTAGCTTGGATAAAGTATATGGCCGTTGATTATTGTCGTTTTCCCGCAGATTTCACGTGGGGTGTTGCTACCGCAGCGTATCAGATTGAAGGTGCTGTCGCAGAGGATGGCCGCGGCCCGTCTGTATGGGATACCTTTTGTCTGCGGCCAGGCGCGGTTTTCTCCGGGCAATCCGGTGCGCAAGCTTGTGATCATTATCATTTGTATCGGCAGGATGTCGCCTTGATGAAAGCCATGGGCGTTAAAGCGTATCGCTTTTCCGCGTCATGGCCGAGAATATTTCCCGAAGGAACCGGGGCGGTTAATGAAAAGGGCCTCGATTTTTACAAACGGCTGCTGGATGAACTTCGCGCTGCCGGGATTCAGCCCTGGATGACGCTGATGCATTGGGACCTGCCGCAGGCCCTGGAAAATCGGTATGGGGGTTGGGAGTCCCGGCAATGCGCAATTGATTTTGCCACGTACGCCGGATATATGGCTCGGCATCTCGGCGACCGCCTGGAAGGAATCTTCACCATCAATGAATTTGTCTGCTTTCTGGATAAAGCCTACGGCTTTTCCGATGAGCCATTTGCCCCCGGCAAGCAAACATCCATCAAGGTGTTGAATCAGGCGCGACACCATGCGGTGCTGGGCCATGGAATGGCTGTGCAGGCCATCAACGCGGCCGGCAAATGCCGGGTTGGATTGGCGGAAAACATCCCTAATTGCGCGCCGATTCTTGAAACTCCCGAACATATCCACGCTACGCGCAACGCACTGCGTGAACGCACGGGAATGTTTCTCATGCCGATTTTAGAAGGTGCCTATCATCCGGCCTATCTGGAATCGCAGGGGGCCGACGCACCTGTATTTACAGATGAAGATATGACAATAATTTCATCGCCTATAGATTTTGTCGGGCTGAATCTTTATGCCCCCACGTATATCCGGCATGATCCGTCCAAACCCTGCCAATGGAGCGAGGTTCAGTGCGACCCGCATTATCCCCGTATGCACATGCCATGGTTGACCATCGGCCCGTCGATTACCTATTGGGGGCCGCGGCTGGTTGCCGAGTTGTGGAACGTCAAGGCGATTTATATCACCGAAAACGGCTGTGCGTATCCAGATGCGCCCGATGCGGACAATAAAATATGGGACACCGCACGGGTGATGTATTTGCAGCAGCATCTGATTGGTGCGCACCGCGCGGTCAGTGAAGGGTATGGCCTCAAGGGCTATTTTCACTGGAGCCTGATGGATAATTTTGAATGGGCCTGTGGCTATTCCAAACGCTTCGGCCTGCATTACGTTAATTACCAGACCATGGAACGCATTCCAAAATTAAGCGCCGAATTTTATGCCAACGTCATCCGCCGGAACGCTCTGGGATAGGAGCGTTGGAGGTTACAGGGGACAGGTTATGGGTTACAGGCGGCGAAACAGCAGCGACAGCGCTTCCAAAGCCTTCTAACTCCTAACTCCTAACGCCTGGATTCTTATTTCCTCGCCCCTCGATGAGTTTATCTTCGTGCGGTAAGATTCAGCCCATGGATGTATTACCCATTGATGCCTTTCTGCCGCAAATTATCGCGCTGTTGCCGCGACAGGGCGCGCTGGTGCTTACTGCAGAGCCGGGCGCGGGTAAAACCACGCGCGTTCCTCCGGCCTTGCTGGAGCCTGGCATTCTCCCGGCTCATGCCCCGCGCATTGTGGTACTCCAGCCGCGGCGCATTGCGGCCAAGGCTGTCGCAGCGCGTATTGCCCAGGAGCGCGGTTGGACGCTGGGTCATCAGGTCGGCTATCAGGTGCGGATGGAAAAACTGCTGCGTGCGGATACCGCGTTGCGGATCATGACGGAGGGAATTCTGGCGCGGCAACTTTTAGATGATCCATCCCTGGAAAATGTCGGTGCCGTGATTTTAGATGAATTTCACGAACGCAGTATTCACAGTGATCTGACATTGGCCATGCTCCGGCAGGTGCAGCGGACCATTCGTCCGGACCTGCTGATTTTGGTCATGTCCGCCACGCTTGATGCGCAGAAAGTCGCTGATTACCTGGATCACGCGCCCGTGCTTAGTGTGCCGGGCCGGCTCTATCCTGTGCGAACGATCTACCAGCCCGGAAGTGATGGTCGATTGGAAGATCGTGTGATGTCTGCGGTGCGTACGGCGCTGGAACTGGAAAATACCGGACATATTCTGGTATTTCTGCCGGGGGCCATGGAAATCACCCGCTGTGCCGCCGCAGCCAAAGCGTCATGGGCGAACCATGCGATAGGCACCTTGTATGGTTCCATGCCGCTGGATGCTCAAATCAACGTACTGAAAGCAGGCGCCCAGCGCAAGATTATATTTTCCACCAATATCGCCGAAACCTCATTAACCATTGATGGCGTTCGCGTGGTCATTGATTCCGGCCTGGTGCGGCAGGCCAGTCTCGATGCCCAGCGCGGCGTGGATCGACTGGACTTAGTTCAGATCAGCAAAGCCTCCGCTGATCAACGCCAGGGCCGCGCTGGACGAACCGCACCCGGGTTGTGCATCAGACTATGGCCGGAATTGCAAACCAAGCACCTCCGCGATTTTGAAATTCCTGAAATAAAGCGTGTCGATTTGGCGCAAAGTATCTTGACGCTCTACGCCTGGGATCGCCACGGCCCGCAGGGCTTTGATTTTTTTGACGCTCCACCGGAGCAGCGCATCGAATCCGCAGTGGAATTGCTGCGTGAATTAGGTGCCCTGGAGCTGATCTTAGATGGTTTGCGCCTCACTGCACTTGGGAAAAAATTGCTGGAATTGCCCCTGCATCCGCGTCTGGGGCGGTTGATGCTTTCGGCCATGCAATGCGGCAAAGGGGCTTTAGGCTCCGTGCTGGCGGCCTTAATTTCCGAGCGGGATATTGTATCGTCACGCCGGGATCAGCGTGGGGCAGGTGCGGGCGACTCTGATGTTTTAATCAGGGTCATAGCCTTGGCGGAGGCTGGTGCTTATAGCGGCTCCACGACGATTGACGCGGCAGGAGCCTCCCGGGTGCGGGCGGTGGCGGATTCGTTGGGCCGGCTGATTGGTTCAAAAATAGATTTCACCCGCGTTGCGGCGCACGCGGACTGGGCAACAATCGGTGAATTACTGTTGCAGGCGTATCCCGAACGGGTATGCCGCCGGAGGGAAACCGATGCGATGCGGGCCGTGATGGTCGGTGGAGGGGGTGTGCGCATGGGGCCGGGTTCCGTGGTACTGGGCGCACCATTATTTGTCGCAGTGGATATTGCGGCATCAAACAGTTCCGGCGAGGCGCTGGTGCATATTGCATCGGCGATTACGCGTGAGCAATTGGCACGCCTCTATCCCCACGCCATTCGGGAGGAAAAAAACATAGAAATTGTGGACGGCCGGGTATTGGCTTACCGCAAAGTATTGTACCGTGATCTGGTGTTGGAGCAGTTCGCGGATTCGCAGCCTGATCCGGAAGAATTTCAGAAAGCGGCGGCAGCCTATATCGCCCAGCATCTGCCGGATTTTATGCAACGCCATGCGGCACTGCGCCGTTTATCGGGGCGACTGGCCATGCTGCGAAAAGCTATGCCGGAAAAGCTTATCCCTGCACTAAGCCCCGGGGACCTGCTGCCATTACTGGAATCCGGCTCGCTGAATGCGGGGGAATTGCGGAAATTGATCGCTGGAGAGGGGCTGGCTGCGGCCATTGAATCAAATTTGGACTACGCCGTAACGCGCCTGCTGGCGGAGGCAGCCCCTTCAGACCTTGCCTTGCCCAATGGTCGCTCTGCGGAGCTTGACTATCGTGACGATGGCACGCCCGTGCTGTCGGTACGCCTGCAGGATTTATTTGGCTTTCAAGATACGCCCCGAATCGCCGGCGGCCGGGTGCCGGTGCTGCTGGAAATTCTGGGCCCTAACCATCGGCCCGTGCAGATTACCCATGATTTAGCCGGTTTCTGGGCCGGCAGTTACGCGCTGGTGCGAAAAGATTTGCGGGCGCGGTATCCTAAACATGCGTGGCCGGAAAATCCGGCGCAGGCTCAACCGATTCTGCGGCGCGATCGCAGAAAATAAAGCGGCACTCCGCCTGCCAGCAATACAACGCGTTTCCGAAGCATACAATAGTTAGTTCGTTTTTGGAGCAACGGTCATGAAAGCATGGTTACTGGAAAAACTCGGCGGTTTGGAGAATCTGCATTTGGGCGATGCAGCCGAGCCGGTATGCGGTGCGCATGACGTGGTGCTGGAAGTGCAGTATGCGGCATTAAATCCTGCGGATCGTTATTTGGCCGAGGGGCAATACCCGGCGCGGCCCGCGCTTCCGCACATTCTGGGCCGCGACGCCGTGGGCCGCATCAGCCAAACCGGTTCGACTGTTACCGACTGGAAGCCCGGAGATCATGCACTGATTATTCGTGGGCCGGTAGGTGTGGAACAGGCCGGGACTTTTGCCCAGAGGGTGACGGTTCCAGCGGACAGTCTGGCGGCCCTGCCCGACGGCTGGACACCGCAGCAGTGTGCCGGAGCGTCGTTGGTGTATCTGACAGCCTGGCAGGCGCTGACGCAATGGGGAGACTTGCCGCCGTCCGTCGTATTGATAACCGGTGCCAGCGGCGGCGTTGGCGTCGGCAGCGTGCAACTGGCCTGCGCTCTGGGCCATACGGTTGTCGCATTTTCCCGCAGTGAGGAAAAGCGGGCGCGGCTTTCTGAACTCGGTGCGAAAATCACACTGGATCCCGCGGACACCCAATGGCGAAAAAAACTTCTGAAACTGTTGGGGGATAAACGCGTGGACCTGGTGGTGGAAAATATTGGGGGAGCAGCCTTTTCCGAACTCCTGGACGTGATGGCCATGTGGGGAAAACTAAGCGTGGTAGGGCGGTTGGCCGGGCCGGTCCCGCAATTTAACACCGCCAGTCTTTTCTTTCGGCGTTTGCGGATCGGCGGCGTGGCGGCTGGCAGTTTTACAGCCCAGGAAGCCCAAGCCGCATGGCGTGAAGCGCTGAAGCTTCTAAAGATCCATGACCAC
>JAKBAC010000147.1 GCA_021809365.1 Planctomycetota bacterium
GTATGGATACATACGTTGACGACGAGCGACAAAGCCCACGGCCCCTTGGCCCCCGCCCGTAGGGTTGGCCTGAAACCGGCCATCTGCGGCGTCGCGTCGGCTCAAGGGGTTTATGAACCCGGTTCTCGCCGCCGACTCCTGGCATCTGGCCGGTTTGAGGCCAATCCACCCGTAATTATGGGTGGAACAGGGCACTAGTCCGGGGAATCCAGCAAAATACATAATAAGGAAACGAAATGGCGGAACAGACATCGATGACTTCCACGCATCCATGGATTCGCAAGGCATGGTGCGTTCGCACGGCGTTGGGCCTATTGGTACTGGGCTTTTTTTCAAACCTGTTGTTTCTATATCACAATTGCCCCTTTGATCTTTCTGAGGATGAAAGCCAATACTGGCTTTGGTCCCGGCATCTGGCGTGGGGATATTACTCCAAAGGGCCGGGGATTGCGGCGATTATCTATGCGGCCACGGCGGTGGGGCATTGGTTGGGGCAGCATGCCACGATGCCGATTATTCGCACACCGGCCATTCTATTTGCCTTCTTCAGCGGGCTGGCCAGTTTTTTGCTGGCGCGGCGCATGTTCCGTGATGATCGCGCGGGACTGATGGTCATCGCTTTGTCCGCGGGCGTGCCGGTTTTTGCGGTGGGCAGTTTAATTATTACCATTGATTCGCCCATGTATCTTTGTTGGGCTTGGGCCTGTGTTTGTCTGTGGCTGGCGGTGGAGCCGCGATATACGGCGGCGGGGGAATTGGAATCGCAGCAATCCGGACGCGCCGTGATTGGCTGGCTCTATTTGGCCGGACTGTTGGTGGGGCTGGGCATATTGTGCAAACCAGTGCTGTTGCTGATTCCGCCGTCGGCAGCGATCGTCGCCTGGTGGAATCCGTATTTGCGGCAAAAACTGGCGACATGGCACAGCCTGGGAGCGACCATTCTGGCGCTGGCCATTCAAATTCCGACATTGATCTGGAACGCACAGCATCATTGGATCATGTTTCGAGCCATCGGCGGCGAGGGCGGTTTGCGTGGTGGCACAAGTATTTGGTCACACATCAGTCATGCTCCGATGAATGTCACCATGTTCGTGCTGTCGCAGGCGGGAATTTTTGCGGGCATTTTGTTTGTGCTGCTGGTGCTGGCGTTTATTGAAGCCATGCGCGATGTGAAGAAAATCAGCGATCCAGCGGCCCGCTTAGTGTGGGATTTTCTGATCTGGATGACTTTGCCGATTTTCATCCTGTATTTTATTCTGAGCTTCTGGAGCAAAGTTGAGCCAAATTGGCCGGCGGGGGGCTACTTTACCGGAATGATACTTTTCGCCGGCGTGGCAACACGCTGGTGGAATCAGCCGTTGCCGAAATGCACGGTGGCGCGTCGTTGGATCATCGCGGGTATTGCATGGGGATTTGCGTTGTTCGTATTTGCTGAAAATGTGCAATTGCTGTATCCGATATTGGCAAAAATTGACCCCACGGGAAAACATTTTCCGGCGAAGAAATTTGATCCGGCGTTTCGCCTGCACGCACTGCGGGTGCGCGGCGAAGCGATTCAGAAGGTGCGGTTATCCATGTGGCATGGCCATGGGCCGCTGCCGCTGGTTATGGATGATCGCTGGGACACCTCAAGCTCCCTGACTTATTATTTGCCGGGGCATCCATTTGTCTTTTGTTTACAAACAGCAATGGGGGGCAAGCAATGTCAGTTTGACCTCTGGCCCGGACCGAATCAGCTCAATCGACAGACCGGACAGCTTCGCTATCTGGGGCGCGATGCCGTGCTGACGGGATCTTTTTCAAAGAAAGTATTTGATCGGCTCATTAAGCCGGCGTTTGCGCATGTAAGCCCGCAGGAAATTATTCCACTGTATTACCACGGCGTCGTGGTCAAACACCTGGATGTGTGGAAATGTTACGGATTTAAGGGGCTGCCGGATGTACGGTGGCGGAAATCGCATTGAACCGGCGGGTATCAGCGTGGCTGTGCAAGTCAGGGCCAGCACACAAAATAAGGGCCTGCGGGCGGGGGGCAGGAGACTGCGGACTTCGTCGCTCGTCGGCAAAGTGTTTACCAATGCGTTCTGCTCTTCGCTTCGCGCCCTGCGTCACCCTGTAATTATGGCTGGAACAGAACACCAGCTTCTATGGGAGTCGCACGTAAAATACCCGCAATGTATTGTCCGAATTATTCACCGTAAATGGTGGACAGCTTACGCCACCGGCGGAAACCTGGATTGAACTGTTGCCTGCGGGCAATTTTACGGGGATGACATAAACCGTTCGCGGAAGCATTTCCCAGTAGCGTGTATCAGCATGCGATGAAGCGGCGAAAAGCGCTCCCAGCCCGGCTGCGCCCAATCCCGCCAATGCCTCGGTGCTATTGTTGTTATACGCACCGTTTTGCATTGCCGCCACACCGCCAACCATCAGTCCGGTTCCGATGACCGCTTTGGCCTCCCGTATGGTGTCCATGGTCAGCCAGCGTTTATCTTGCGCCAGAGCCAGCGTATCGACCATGTTGGATTGCGCAATACCGGTAATGGGGTGGCCATTATCCCATGCGTACACCGGTGGAATCGGCTCTGCCTGCCATGGGGTCGGCGTAAACACGGTTTGCTCGCCGTACCATCCGGCATGGCGTCGTCGCGGGCCTTGGCCGAAATCAACAAATATCAATCCGTTGATTCCCGGTTCATACATTTTTTTTACAACGGGGGCGATGTAGGGATCCAATTGTTCGGCGCGCTCAAAATTAGCCGCCGCAAGTTTGGGATGGCCCAGTTTCATATAGCACACGCCAAGACCAAAATATCCCAGCACAAAATTGGAATCCACTCTGGCATATTGTTGCCCCGGCGGAAGTTTGGCATTGGGGTTGGCGTATTTGCGAAGTTTGAACAAGCTGTTGGCAAATGCGGCACGGGCGTTTTCATATTCCCCTTTGATCAAAAATATCAGCCCCAGGTAATAATGTGCCATGGCCCGCTCAAATGGCTGGCCTTTCCAAACTTTCACACCCTCATATACCACCACCGCCCCGAGCACCCGGCTGCCGGTGTTGGTGTTGACGCTGTCCATGACGCGATAGGCCCGCAGAAAAGCCGCCTGCGCATTGTCCAACTGTCCCGCCGCCAGAGCACAGGAGCCGTAGCGACAATTATTCAGAACGTAATTTTTATTCGGTTTATGGATTAATGGGGCCAGTTCCTGTGCGGCAGGACCATACTGTCCGGTGTAGTAGAATATATTGGCCTGGCGAATGCGGGCGGATGTTTCACTGCACGCGGGCAGACACAGCGCGCTTAGCAGCACCAGTATCAGAACGGCGACACTGTTACGCGACATGCGCTGTGTTTGCCCATGAACGTCAGTGGCATTTGTAGCAGGCATATCAATCCAGGAATCCACTATGCACCGCCTTTTTGGTTTCATAGCTGCCCTCCCAAATAATCTGTCCGGTGTGGATGTTGGTGAGAAAAAAGGTACATAAGTAATAGTCGCTACGTTGATCCGGAGCCACTTTGGTATCGGAATAAAATGTAGCCTGCAGAGCATAACCGGGCTGCAGACGATCCATACTGGGACCCAGCGGTAATGCCGACGCATCTTCTTGCGCGGCCAGACGCTGGTAGGTTGCCTGGTTGAGCACAAAAATAAATCGTCGACGCAGCGATTGATGCGCTGTCAGCAGTACCCGCACACGATGCAGAAAAATATCGCCCTGTGCGCGGGGAATAATCTGATCGGTTTTATTTTTCAAAGCGGTTAAGACAATGATCATAGGCCCGTGCGCCGTCAATTGTGCCACCACTGGATCGGATGCGATACTCGCCGCCATTTTATCTGTCATGACCACCAGATCGTGCGAATCCAGAAAGGTGTTGCGCATTTCCGGATTTAACGCCGGCCCCCCGCATCCGGCCATGGCCAGTATACACCAGGCGCATGCGAAAAGTTCAATAGCCAACTTCCGTAAAGCGCCCAAGTTGTGTAAATAAGAAGCCTGATGCATCGTGCTATTCCGCCGGGTCCGGATTCCTGCATGGGTTCTCCGCGATTAATACAAGTTCAGCGTGCGGGTTTCATAATGCCCTTCCCACACCACTTCACCGGTTTGCAGGTTCACCAGTTGAAATGTACACAAATAATATGTCGTAGCGGAATTGGGCAGATCATAAAATACACCCTTGAGCGCATACTGTGGAATCATCCGTGTATTTTGCGGCACCTGTCCGCGGCTGGATTGTTCAAATGCGTCACCACCCGCTCCGGCCAGTTCCTGCTGCTGAAGCTGCTGCAATTGCTTGGGTTGAATGACAAATGCAATGCGATCGCTCGCATATTGGTTCAAAAGTGCCCGCATTCGCGCCAGATAAATCTGATCATTTTGCCAGGGCTGGCTGGTTTCATTATCAATGCCGGTCATGACGATAATCACCTTATTGGGATTCTGGGCGATTTCAGGAATCTTCAGTAAATCCGCGGCCAGTCGATTGGTCATATCCACCAGATCGCGTGATTGCAATCCCTGATCGCCCGGTTGAAAGGAAGATACGCCGGGCCGGTAGTAGCTGTACCCATGCTGAGCACAACCGGCCAACAGCAGGCACGCTGCGACTACCGATCCGGAAAGAAGTTTCACAACCCTGCCATTAAAAACATTGCCGTACATAAAGAAACCTCCTGAAAATCCGTGGCGCGTTGGATCACGCAATTATTCAACACATTCAAATTATCCGCCGACATCCGCCAATGGTCAAATCCAATCCCGCGCGGGCCGGGGCATGGCAATAAATCCGAACCAGCACACCGGGACGCCTCATCCCGTTGCACAATCTGAAATTTGAAATCTCAAATCTCCTCATAGCCGCGCGCCTGCACCGCACGTTTTGCGCGGCAGCCGCCGGTGTTGAGAAAGGAAAAAGTAGACCGCAGGGGGCGCGGCATTCTTGGCGACAGCCTATCCTCTTGCTTTAGTCGAATTTGCTCTACTGTTCACCTGTTCTACTCACACCTGCTCTAATCGGGCCGCGGCCTGATTCGCTCTACTGTTCAACTCTCTCCTAATCCCTGCTCTGCGGCAACAGCCGCCACTGCGTGGCTTGCACCGCGCGTTGTCGGTGACAGCGCCGCCCATGTACAGAAGGTTTACGCAAGAATGAATTTGCGGGGTCTTGTAACTTATCCACAAGCCAAGCGTTTAACCACTATCAGTAATTTGTTTGCTACGAATTGCGGGAGCAAATCATGAGGTCCACGATACGCCACGGTTTTACTCTCATTGAACTGCTGGTGGTGATAAGCATTATCGCGTTGTTAATCGGACTTTTACTGCCCGCACTACAGGGTGCCCGGCAAAGTGCCATGCGCACCGCCTGCGCCGCACAGTTGCAAAGTATCGGTCAATTGTTCGACGCTTACATGCAAAGCGATGGCAATGAGATTTTCCCGGCCTGCGCGCAGGTACCGACCGTCAACTACAGTGTGGCATGCGCCGATGGCGTCACCGTATACAACCCACCGCCGATCCAAAGCACGATTGCCGGGGTGATGCCGCCCAATACAATTCCAACTCCCAATTTCATTCCATCCGCCAACGACCACACCGCCGCCGGTGCATGGGATTGTCCGGCGGACATCAACGGCTGTAGCGTCGTGTTGCCTACCGACGCAACGGCCCAATTTCAATCCTATTTCGCGGGCGAGGGCACCAGCTATCAATACAACATGACACTGGCCGGGGATCGGATTACCAACTACCAGATCGGCCCACCCGCCAACCGCATCAACCTGTATGATCTCCTGCAATCCGCTGGAGTCTGGGTTCTGGCGGACATGAGCACGTTTCACGGTCCGCCCCTGAATCCGGATGCGGCCAATATTCTGTTCGCGGATTGGCATGTTGGCAATGCGTTGGATATATCCGCAAATGCCGGCACACCGTTGTGGCATCACTGAATGTAATTTTACCCGCGTGAGGTTTTATGATTATACGTTTTAAGCAAATCGGGAAGTACTGGAAGTCGCTTTCGCAATTCATACAGGAGCGTAAGCAGATGGTGACGCTGGCTATTTTGTTACTGGCGATAGTTGTGGTTTATGGATGGATGTATATGCGTGGCCACGCCGCCGTGCGGTACACGGACATTTCGCCGCAGGTAGCCAAGGTACTGGCAAGCTGGAAAGGACAAATGCCGCAATTCCCCATGTTTGGCCCTTTCGCTGGTTTCCACCGTGGCGACTGGCGTAAAATGGGCGCCGCCCAACGCCGTGCCATGTGGCGGCAGCGGCGCATCCAGATGCAGGCATTCTTCATTGCTTTCGCCCACGCGAACGCCGCCGAACAAGCCGCGATTATTGCCGCCGCCAAGGCGCGCTTTGCTGAACGGCAGGACCACCGCCAGGCGAATCGCCCTGCTGGACGAGGTGGACGTGGTGGCCGCGGCAACCTCGCATCACGGCTTCCACAGATGATGGCCAATCACCTCATCAGCGGCAATCCGCAAATGCACGCCGCCATGGCCGGCTTTTTCATGGCTATGCATAACGCCGGCCAGTGAACGTTCTCGAACTCTTGAAAAAAGGCCGCAGACCAGTGTGCACCTGTTGGAAACAGGTCGCCGAGGCTACTGCCGGGCGAGCCAAGCAAATGGCCATTGCGTTTTGCCAGCAGTACGGCGAGGCGATATTACCCCAATTTATTTATATCATTTCATGCCGCTGTTAAGTCCAATTTGAATATCCCCCTGCATTGCTTCATTGACGATCTCTCCTCTGCCCGCACTGAGGTTCCCGCAGATTACCGCCTGCTGAACCTTCGGCCCCAGATGTATTTGCTTTCCATCCTGGCGGAATTCACATCCGCTTACCAGCAGATTTCCCGCATTCGCAAGAATGGCGGCATGGCCTGCATCCCAACTGCAAAAAGTGCAGTCACCGAAGCCCAATGTCGTGTTGGAATCCAAGCGGGCGATATACCGGCTTGGACCCCAGAAGGAACAGTTTACAAAACGCACCGGCCCCTGGTTCCACGCCCCTTGATTCGTTCCCTCCTTCACCCATACCTGCATTGGCCCATCGTCCGCGCCGCCCAGTTTCAGTGGATCATCCGACACGAACTCTCCGTTGGTAATAAGCAACCCAGGCTCCTGCGCATGCTCAATGACGCAGGCGTGTCGACACGAGTCCGCGCCGATTCCCACAAAATTGCCGTTACAGGAGCCGGTCTTTCCTTGCATAAACCGGTAGGCGGCATAGTAGCCGATGGAAAACGTGTTGAGGACATACTCCCAGTCGGTGCGGCCAAAAACAAAAGATTCACCATGATGATACATGAGCCCGCGAACTTCTGTGGTATGCTGCCACCATGGATAAAAATGCACATCCTCAATGCGTCCAATGTCATATACCTCGTCGACAAAAATGCCCACGCGCAAGGGTTGTCCGGTTACACCACGAATTAAATGACGATGAGCCTGCACAGCCTTGATGCCGCGCCAGGAATTCAGCAATTCAACATTTTCCACCGTGCAATTGTTACCCTTCAAGCGAATCGTCCACGGGTACTCTATCGGAGTGGATTTCCACTTCTGGTCAGGGTAATAAATACTCAACCCGACCAGTGCGGTATTAGGGCCTTGCGTTATTAACGGCGTGCCATGCTCCTTACCGCGGCCACCGGTGGCCAGAAGCATGCTTCCGTTGGCTGATGATGGTGGTAAGAGCCTGCCGAGATTGACCTTGCCGTTGGGACTTGTATAGTTCGCATGCGATATTGGTCCACAGGAAACGCCCACCAAAGCCGTTTCCGGGGGTAGATGCAACGAGCCTGCAATGACATAGTGCCCCGCCGGCACATGCACTATTCCTCCCTCCGCGGCATGCGCCGCGTCCAAGGCTCTCTGAAAAGCCGCGGTATTATCTGTTTTTCCATTACCGCTGGCACCAAAGTCCAAAACATTCCAGGCAAAAGCCCGTAGCGGCGGCGCACCGATCTGACGTGCAGTTGTACCAGCATCCGACGCGGCACCAAAAGCTGCACGGCCTGCCATAGCCATTCCGGATATACCCGCCATCGCCAACCAGTTACGCCTTGAAACATTCCGCATTTTTGCACTCCTGCGCCATACAAAATCAGCGCCAATAACAATTATCGATGAATCTTCGTTCGTTCCGCGATTCAACTGGGCATAGGCACCAGACCCGATGGCGGTCGATCCGTTTTGGCCGTCGCCCAGTCCTTGTTGGGTTGGCGGCCCATGCGGAAATGCAGTTCTCCACCTGCAACAATATCAGCGTGCATAAACCAGGATCG
>JAKBAC010000015.1 GCA_021809365.1 Planctomycetota bacterium
AGCCGGTAGTGTTGAGAAAGTAGTAAGTAGACCGCAGGGATTGCCCCATCTTGCGACAGCATCACTTTAGCTTCAGCCTAATGTGCTCTACTGTTCTCCTGCTCTGCGGCCGCCGCCGCCACGGGTGCCCGGAAATATTGTCACGCCCGATGCTCAAGTCCGGAACGAATACCTAAATTATAATTTCGTGTTACATTATCAAGAATTGTGTTCAAGGATGAAATATCGTCATGATGACACGCTTACAACTGGCCCGCCGGATTGACCATACGCTTTTGAAGCCCGAGGCGGGCGAAGCTGATATTCGCGCTCTTGCCGCCACCGCTTTGGAATACCATTTTGCGGCGGTATGCGTCAATGGGTGCTGGATTCGTCTGGTGCGAACAATCCTCGATAAGTCTCAGATTGAGGGCAGTGGAAATAAAGCCATTCGGGTGGCCGCGTGCGCGGTGGTGGGATTTCCATTTGGTACACAGGAGACATCCGTCAAGGCGTTTGAGGCGGCAGAGTGTGTGAGAGCCGGTGCTGAAGAAATTGATATGGTAATCCGGCTTCCGGCTCTTTTGTCCGGCCAACTGGATGCGGCGCGAAAAGATATACAGGAAGTTGTGGTGGCGGCGAAGACGGTTGCTTCGGACACCGTTGTCAAAGTTATCTTGGAAACCGCGATTCTCACTGAACCGCAGATTGCCATGGGATGTCAGGCGGCGCGTGAGGCGGGCGCGGATTTTGTCAAAACCAGCACCGGTTTTCATCCGGCGGGCGGCGCAACGGCGCAGGCGGTACGGTGGATGAAAGCCTATTGCGGCAACTTGCGTGTAAAAGCGTCGGGCGGAATTCGTGATCTGGCGACCGCGCAGGCCATGCTGGAGGCGGGAGCGGATCGGATAGGTTGTTCCGCCGGCGTGGCCATTGTCAAAGAGTTGGCGAAGTGATTGCACAGGGGTTGTAGTTATGAAGATTCTGGTTACCGGGGCGGCGGGTTTTATTGCATCACGTCTGGCGGTCCGGTTGCTGCAGCGGGGACAAAGCGTGGTCGGGCTGGACAATTTGAGTGACTATTACCCGCTGGAACATAAGCGGCGAAATCTGGCCGACCTGACAGCGCACCCGAATTTTTCGTTTATAGAAGGTGATTTGCGCGATGCGGAATTGCTGGTTGAACTGTGCGGGCGGCACCAGCCGGACGCAATTGCCCACATCGGAGCGATGGCCTCTGTGCGGTATAGCGTGAGCAATCCGCTGATTTATGCGGCGGTGAATGTGCAGGGAACGCTGAATCTGCTGGATGCGGCCCGGCAAGTGGGAACGCCGCATTGCGTGCTGGCGTCAACGGGATCGGTCTATGGCCAGAGCACACCAGTTCCATTTTCTGAAACAGCCGCGGCGGATCGACCGTTGGCACCGTATCCGGCCAGCAAAAGGGCGATGGAACTATTTGCCCACAGTCATCATCATGTCTGGAATCTACCGGTGACGATTCTGCGATTTTTCAATGTTTATGGTCCGCATGGTCGGCCTGACATGATGCCGTGGCACTGGGCCAAGCAAATTGTTGCCGGTGAAGAACTGAGTTTATTTGCGGGCGGACATTTGAAGCGGGATTGGACGTATATCGACGATATTCTGGATGGCTTTATCGCGGCACTGGATTCGCCGCGCGGCTACCGTGTTTACAATCTTGGTTGCGGCCATCCGGTGGAAAATCTGGACTTTGTCAAGACACTGGAAAATATTCTGGGCAAGAAGGCAAAAGTCCGCGATGTGCCGGCCCCGGCTTCCGAGCCACCGATCACGTATGCGGACATCAGCAAGGCGGGACGAGAATTGGGTTACGCGCCCAAAGTGCTGGTGGCAGAAGGTCTGGAGCGATTTATCCGATGGATGCGCGAAACGAAGCTCTTGTAAGTTCGTACAAGTGTGCGGGGCGTTCTTCACCGGCCACAATTTGCTTCGCCCTTAGACGCGGTGTGCTTGCCAAGCGGCGTGGCAGCGCGCAGAATAACGATATTGGACAGTTTTCCGGCATATAATGCCGATGTATGGAATAGTTTAGTTCGTTAAGCCGGGACGCCGGGCGGCAATGGTTGCGTTCCACAAGCAGCGGGAAAGCGTGTTGAAACATGGGCAATGAGGTCTCCAATAAAGCTCAAACCATGCTGGGCAAGTACATTGTCGATCAGGGGTTCTGCACACCTGAGGAGCTTGAGGATTGCCGGTCTCTGCAGGCGGAACTGGAGCGGCAGGCCAATCATCGCACATTGACGGATATTCTGGTTGCCAATGGCTATGTGACGCAAACCCAGCTTACACGGGCAAAAGCCGCGGTCGAAGAGCAGAAGACCTTTCAGCAGATTCCCGGTTATCAGATCATTTCCAAACTCGGAGCGGGTGCCATGGCCACGGTGTTCAAGGCCCGGCAACTTTCGCTGGATCGCATTGTCGCAATCAAAGTATTGCCGAAACGGATGAGTGAAAACAAGGAATTCGTGGATCGTTTTTACATGGAAGGCAAAGCCGCGGCGAAATTGAATCATCCGAATATTGTGGGAGCGTATGACGTGGGAGAAGCGGGCGGATACCACTATTTTGTCATGGAATATGTGGCCGGTAAAACGGTGTATGACCAATTGATCGACGAGGGAAAACCTTATACTGAAAAGCAGGCATTGGACGTCATTATCCAGGTATGCCGGGCGCTGGTGCATGCGCATCAGGCCGGGCTGATCCATCGCGATGTCAAACCCAAGAATATTATGATGACGCCGGACGGCATCGCGAAGCTTGCGGATATGGGTCTGGCCCGTGAGGCCGATGATAAGGTGGCGGCCGCGGCGGAGGCGGGCAAGGCGTATGGCACGCCGTATTATATTTCACCGGAGCAGATTCGCGGTCAACTGAACGTGGATTTCCGCGCGGACATTTACTCTCTGGGGGCCACACTGTATCACATGGTGACCGGACGCGTTCCGTTTGAAGCGCCATCGCCCGCAGCGGTGATGCACAAGCACCTCAAGGAGGCGCTGGTACCGCCGGATCATGTCAATGCCAGTTTAAGTGCGGGCATTTCGGAAATTATTGAAGTGGCGATGGCCAAAGACCCGGCCAAGCGGTATTCATCCACGTCCGATATGCTGACCGATCTGGAAGCTGTGGCACGTGGCGAACCACCGAAATTGGCGCGTAAAGCATACGATTTGACCTCACTGGCGCAAATTGAAAAATCCGCCGCCGATAGCAGGCCGGAGGATCAGGTGAATATCGTTGAAGCACAGGAGGAGCAAACCATTGATCTGGGACAGCGCCCCCTGATGCGGCGCTTGTCGGATCCACTGGTACTGGGACTGTTGGGCGCGCTGGTGCTGGCGCTCATCATTATTATCGTGCTGGCCGCGCGCTAAGGGACTGCGCAAAAACAAATTCATATTTTGTGGCGCAGGGATTTTGGCCGCTGGCGAGGCGTGAGCGACGCGCATACCCCGCCAAGTGGGTCTGTAAGGAGCGAACAACGATGCCACCGGCCAAAAGGGCCAGCCAGAAAGTGTGAAGTTATTTTTGCACGGTCCCTAAGCTTACGCGGGTATCTGTGCCGCAAACTTCTTGCGAAATTCTTCCAACGACGTAATGCCGACGGGCAATTCCGCCTGATCGATCAGCAGCACGGGAATACCATCGCGGATGGGATAGCGCAAGCCCCCGACCTCAGCAACCAGATAATCACCTTCCTGGCGCAGTCGACTTCGGGTTAACGGGCAGACCAGAATTTCAAGCAATTCTGGATCTAACATTTCGGCTCCTTGAATCTGCTTACGATGCACAACTTACCAACCCATTACATGCTACCGGTAACGGGAAAGAGATGCCAGCGGCGGCGGCTGTTGCCGCGGCGTGGCAATAAATCCGAACCAGGGTTCTGGGGTGCGTGTATTCAGGACAAACCCTTCTTTAAGCGCCGGCATTTATGCCGTTGTTTTTGCCGCTCGCCCGGAAATATTGCCACGTCCCTATGAGGGGACTTCAGATTGTGCAACGGGATGGGCTGTTCCGGTAAGCTGGTTCAGATTGATTGCCACGTTGCCAGCGGCAAGCGGGTTGATCTTACGTTGCCAATATACTACTATATCGGTATATAGGAATGCAACGTTATGATGGATGTAACCAATCCCAAGCTGGTGGAACATGTGGCGAATCGCTTTCGGGCGCTTGGGGATGAGAACCGAATTCGCCTGTTGGCACGCTTGGCCAAGTGCCCGGCCAACGTGCGTACGCTGACGGAAGACCTGCGAATCAGTCAGGCAGCGGCGTCGAAGCATTTATCCGTCCTGCGGCGCGCCGGACTGGTGACTTATGAGGCTAAAGGCCCCCAATCTATTTACCGCATCAGCGATCCAAGCGTGGAGAAACTCTGCGGCATGGTCTGTCAGGGTGTGTTGGAATTTGTCCGTCGTGAAGCACGGGCCATCAATGACGCATCCATAAATTAGCGGATAATTGATGGGGGGCGGGCGATACGAAATTATCCGAATTGCCCGGTCACATACGCCAGCGTCTGCTGATGCACGGGGTTATGGAAAATCTTATCCGTCGGGCCTGTTTCAATGAGACTGCCCATGTAGAAAAAAGCCGTTTGATGCGCCACACGTACAGCCTGGTGCATGTTATGCGTCACAATCACAATCGTAATGGTCTTGCTTAGGTCGTTGATCAGCGATTCAATGGTTTTCGTGGCAATCGGATCCAAAGCTGAACAGGGTTCATCCATCAACAGCACTTCCGGATCAACCGCGATCGCCCGCGCAATGCACAACCGCTGCTGCTGGCCGCCGGAAAGCGCCAGGGCCGATACATGCAGACGATCCTTCACTTCTGCCCACAGCCCCGCAGCATGCAGGGACTTTTCCACTTTGTCGGCGATGATCGCTTTGCCGCGCACGCCATGAATCCGCAATGGATAGGCGACATTTTCATAAATGCTTTTTGGAAACGGATTGGGCTTTTGAAACACCATGCCCGTGCGCTTGCGCAATTCCATCACATCAGTGCGGCGGTCGTAAATGTCCGCACCATGAATGTTGATCTTGCCGCGCACCTTGCAGGCGGGAATCAGATCATTCATCCGATTAAAGCAGCGCAGAATTGTGGATTTGCCGCAACCCGACGGCCCGATAAATGCCGTCACTTCGCCATGCGCAATTTGTAGATTCACTCCATGCACCGCCCGTGTCTTGCCATAGAACACTTCCAGATTCTGCATGTCAATGGCCTGCCGTCTGATTTCCGGCGGCGCGGTGACTGGAATCAATCGTGGCGGATTGGCCGCATGCGGCGCATGCGCCAAAGGCATCTCAGTAGTTGAAATCATCGGTGGGGTCATCTTCGTTACCTCCGGAGGCATCATTGGCCGCTCATTACTTCCCGCGTTCACGGGGCGCATTGAAGTTTGGTCCCTGTCCGCGTTCATAAGAAGAGTATGACATGCAACGGAACCGGATCAAGTAATTTCCACCCGGAATGCAGCAATTAGCGCAACATTATCCATGTGGTTACATGAAATTAGCGCAACGCTAACAATTCGCGCTTTTAAGGGCGCTACGCCATGCGCAGTTGAGGCATGCCGGCGTTTTTACATGATTTCCAGGTTGACAGTTCCCTGTACCACGCTGCCCGGAGAAAGGCTTTCCGGTGATATGACGCGCGGTGTAAAACCGATTGCGGCACCATCATCAATAAAATCGGCCACCAGCATGCGAATGCGATCCTGTTGGGCAACCCAGCATCGCACATGCTGTCGGCCATCGGATCGCACGCGAACTCCGCTCTTGGCGTTGACGCCCAGCGACGCTTCCAGAATATTGCGCTTGGTGGAGCGAAAATCATGGCTGCCGCCAGCCATGTTGTCCTGCGACCATGGCCATTGCGGGTGGCTTCGGCTGCCATACGCATCACCGATCGGTGACGCGGAAAATGCGCTGGCCCTGCCCATCGTCCGGGCGATATGATCCGGTGGATACACGGACCAGAGCGCCTGCCGCCGCCAAAATAAATTGCAATGGGTCAGCGGCATATCCAACACACATCCACGCTGCCAGATCATCATCGCCTTCTTTGCGGTGAATTTATAGGTAATGTGCATGGAACCCGATGTGTCACAGGCTATCATATATGCGCCATCCGCCTGATCGTAGCTGCCGACAACATGAACTTCCACAGTCGATCCGTGCGTACCAACCTCGACCTTTTGCGCAACCCATCCGGAGCAGATGCCATGCAATGGCAGCACCGGCGGGGAATGCAATATCTGTGTGAAATCATTGCCCTTGCCCTGCTCAAGCAACATGAGTGTGGGGCCGCCAATTATAACCGGAGCGCCGTGGTGCCGAAGCGTCAGGATTTGGCCCGTGCGGATAGCAATTTCCATTGCCAGTGAGCCGGAGCGAATGGCAAATGTCTTCGCTCCACGATTCACCGTAAAGGTCCCACCAGCAGCCCGCACGCGGGGCGGTGTTGCCGCCGCGGCCAAGTGGAATTCTTCCACATCCACCATCACGCCGCGCGCATCATAAGCCTCAATTCGCAAGGGAGTATCCGTGGAAAGCCCACCCCTGGCGTCAATCTTCAGCGTGCCAACGCTCCCAGGGCGACCATGGGTGCGGGCGATGCCCGATTGTTCGCCCAGCGACCATTTGAATCGGAATTCTGAGAGATCGGTGAAATTATTCCGATTGTCCACTGTGAAGCTCATCGAATCCGGTGCCCCCGCGCGGGTCATGCGGATCGGTGAATAGACCTTTTTGACATTCCAGTATTCAGGCTTTGGCCGCCGCCAACCATCGATGATTCCCCAATCGCCATAGCCGGATGGAATGCCCCGTGGCGGCAGAAAAAATAGATCATTGATGCCCGCCCACAGCGTTCCACCTTCCACGCCTTTGGTCGTGCGCAGAAGATTCCACGCCACCGTCAAACCCAGTACCCAAAAATCGCGCAATCCTGGATCGGTTACAATTTCCCTGCGATCATAACAATCCAGATGGTAATACTCTCCGAAAAACAGCGGTCGCTTTTCCGTATACCGCGGCACAAATTCGCGCGGCACACCCGACAGGCTGACCGGCGCTGCGGTCAGCGGCGGGCATTCCAGCTTAAAGCCCGGATAATGCGGTGTCATAATGTTCAGAAACGAAGGCTGCGGCATTCCACCATCAAATACCAGCGGGCGGGTGGAATCCAACGCGCGAATGGCCAGACCCTCTTTATGAAAACTTTCCGACCAGTCGGATTCATTTCCCAGTGACCAGTGAATAATGCAGGGATGATTGCGGTCACGCATCACCATCTCCATCCCGGCCTGAATCATGTACGCCCGCGCCTCGGCGCTGTCGCCATCTTTCTTGACCCATACAAACGGTGCCTCTTCCTCCACAAACATTCCCAATTCGTCGCATGCCTCAATGAACTCTTCCGCCGGTGGGTAATGTGAGGTTCGAATCATGTTGCAATTGGCGGCTCTGAACAGCTCGACATCACGTCGCCACATCGGCTCGGCCAATGATCGGCCCCGCAGCGGGTCGGTTTCATGCCGACATGCGCCGCGCAAACGAATCGGCTGCTTATTGACAAAAACCTGCCCATCACGAATCTCTATCTGCCGAATGCCAAAACGCAGCGCCACGGTCTGAACCAATCTCCCCCGCAGCAGCAGCGCGCATTTCAGGGTATGCAGATGGGGATTTTCATTATCCCACTTGATCGGGCTGACCAGCTTGACGCGCGCGGCATTGCGCCGCGTCTGATGCGCCGGCAGAGAACCGAACAAAATTGTTTCTGTCGGCACCGCAAGTTTACCGCCATCGGGGGCCAGCACTTCCCACACCACCCGCATCGGCACAGATGGCGCATCGCCGTCATTGGCAAGCTCCACCTCAATTGTTATTTCCGCATCATTCGCCTGAGCATCCAGGGTGGACACAATATGCACATCGGACACGTTCACGACCGGCACCGCAAAGAGATAGATTTTCCGGGCAATTCCCCCCAGATCATGTTGTGCGTATGACGAACCTTTGGCCAGCTCATCCGCCAGGGAAGGCCCCCTCACTGCCACGGCAATGCGCTCCGATGCGCCAAAGGTAAGCAGTTCTGTAATATCCAGCTCAAAGGGCGTAAAACCACCCAGATGGTGCCCGGCTTCCCGTCCATTGATCCACACCCGGGCATCGCTGTAAATTCCATCACAGCGGAGCTTCACCCGCTGGTTCTTCCACCGCGCGGGGACGGAAAATTCCCGTTGGTATCCGGCGGCGGCTCCGTGTGGTACTGTAAATCCCTGCATCACCCATTCGCCAGGAACTTCGATGGGCCTGAAGCCCGCGTCTGAAACCTTTGTCCACCAGTCAGCCGGAGGGACGGGATTAAACTGCCAGATGCCGTTGAGATTCTCAGTCAGCAGGTCCGCCACCGCCGGCATCGACGCCGGGCGCGGAGTATAGCGCGGGATCGGCACGCCCTGCACGCGATGGTGATTGTCGTCCTGCGGCCCCACAGCGGATTGTGCGGTGCCCAATGAGCCGGCCACCGCTCCCGCCGTCAATGAACCCAGTCCAGCCTTGAGAAAATCTCTTCGATCCATCATTGTCGTACTCGATAAACTGCCACGGGCATGACAGATGCGACACATCCACCAATCGTCCACATGCGCTGCGGAATTCTGTACGGCGCGGCCATCCGCCGCGCTCTTCGAACCACCGCCAACCATGCGGCCCTGGTTTAGAACTTGAAAAACACGGAACCGATAATCAGCGTGTCGTTGCGCTTCCGCCCAAGTTCCCCGGCGGTGTTGTCATAATTATCCGTGAAACTCGCGCGCAATCCAAACCCACGTGCCACCTCCGGCAGATCAAAACTGATCGCGCTGGTCGCACTGGCCTGATAATTGTATGAGTTTTCCAGCGAGGAAATGTATTGCATGGTCTGTGTGAATTTTGTCCGGTCATCAATTCGATACATAAAATGCAGGCCGGCGGTGCCGTTGATGTAACTGACGCTTTGGCCGTGGAAAAAGCGCTCATAGCTATAACCAGGGCCGCCGCGGACATCCAGCTCCATCTTTTTGGTCTCAAAGAGATAATAACCAAGACCGGCATCATTGTTTGAGCGGATGGAAATGCCCAGGATGGCGTCATAGCGATTGTCATTTTCCGCGAACAGGAAGAGTTTTTTTGCCCACTTGGGCTTGAATTCATCCAATGCCCGCCGCCAGATTTCGTCGGTCTCAAAGAATCCCAGTGATTGGACATCATTGGTCATGCCGTATCCGCCGGTCACATTGATGTTCACCTCATTAGGCTTGAAGTGGTAATGGAGATTCAACGCTCCAGTAAATTGGGTGCTGTTGGAATTGCCGGCGGCGTCCATTGCGCCAAGATCCATTTCATTGTGCCAATTCGGACCAAACCAGGAGATTGGTTTAGCTGGCTTGGTCGGTGGTTTTGGTTGCGGCGGAACCGGAAGAGCAACGGGGTTGGCGGTCCAGCCGGTACCGCTTGGCGCTGGAGCCAGTGTCGCCATTTGCGGCGAGGCCTTGGCCGGAGCCAACACCACCGGCGTATTACTCGATAACGTCTTAATATCAGAAATGGCGATAGACACAATGCCGGCATAAGCGGTTTTCACTGTTACATGCGCGGCACCCACCCGGGTAATGGTGCCGGTGATGCGATCTCCATTTTTCAATACCACCGTGCCGGCCCGAATGCCGCCGACCACCGCCAGCATTGCCGCCAAAGTTAACGTGGATAACATGCGTCCGATCTTGAACATTGCCACACCCTTTGAAAATCAACAAAACAAACCGCATCGGAAAAATAACCCCAGCAAATTGGCTTGTCAATCAGACCGGCGACCGTTGGAGTGTTCCAGTGCTCCAGTACAAAGGCACAAGTCCAGCGCGGAAATACGCGCATTTACTCCATGCCCGCAAATAGGAAAGATCGCCGCGTTCGCGGTCATTGGTTATTCGCCTCCGGCATGATAAAATTCGTCCGTTCAGCCCGGCTGTGAAATCATGGGCCGATCAGGAGTATACGATGGCAACAGCACGCGGAAAAAATACGAAAAAGACCCCGGCACGCAAAGCGCCTGCCGAGGTCCCCACGCCCTCTCCCACGACACCCCCGATCGATGCGCCGAAGACCGCGTTTATAAAAAATGCGCCCAAAGCCGCCGCACCGGCGGAAACGCCCAGTCGCGCACAACTGGGCTTAAGTTTTGAACAGCCGGTGCTGGAACTGGAGCGCCAGATTCAGGAGCTGGTGGTTATTCAGGAACAGAAGGGTGTTGATTACAGTGCTGAAATCATGCAGCTGCGCGACAACCTGACGGCACTATTGAAAAAAACCTACGACAATCTGACGGCATGGGAAACCGTGCAGGTGGCGCGGCATCCGGGCCGACCGCAAACCCGGGACTATATTGATCTGATCGTCAAGGAATTTGAGGAGCTGCATGGCGACCGCCGCTATGGTGATGACAATGCCATTGTGACCGGCACCGGGCGCATCGGCAGCCATAAGGTGATGCTGTTGGGCCACCAGAAAGGGCGGAACACCAAGGAAAAAATTGCGTGTAATTTCGGCTGCGCCCATCCGGAGGGCTACCGCAAGGCCCTTCTGAAAATGCAACTGGCGGCAAAATTCAAACTTCCGATTGTCAGCTTTATCGATACCCCCGGAGCGTATCCGGGACTGGGATCGGAAGAGCGCGGCGTGGCGGAAGCGATTGCCTTGAATCTGCGGGAAATGGCGGTTTTACCCACTCCCATTGTGTGCATTGTCATCGGCGAAGGCGGCTCGGGCGGCGCGCTGGGCATCGGCGTGGGGGATCGCCTGGCCATGCTGCAATATGCCTGGTACAGCGTTATATCCCCGGAAGGATGCAGTGGAATTCTCTGGAAAGGTTCAGCCAATGCGGCGGATGCGGCGGAATCGCTGAAGCTCACCAGCAAGGATCTCAAGCAGATCGGCATCGTGGATGATGTGATCCGGGAACCGCTGGGCGGCGCGCATCGCAACCCGCGCGCCGCGGGCGAAGCGCTGGAACGCTACATTGATCGTGTGCTGCGGGAACTCAAGGCGGTGGATGCGGCGGAGCTGGTGGATCAGCGCTACGCGCGTCTGCGCAAATACGGCACCGAAGCCATGGCCGACGTCGGATGACCGCCCGATCGTATCGCCGCGCTGATATACTCATACATTAACACACTGACACATATAATAAGATTATTTATATCCATACATAAAAGTGTTGGCGACCTGACATTCCGCGCGGCGCGCCATCGGGCGGCGACGGCATTCCCGCCGCGACCATCCGCACGACCGCGCCAAGGGAGGCCGGCGGCGAAGCATCACAAAACCCTTGTAAATGGCGTGTTTTGAAAGCGTTAAGATTTCCCATTGACAGGCTTGCCTCCGTTGCGTATCTTGGTTGCCTGTGGTTCACGACATGCGGCTTACACCGTCGTGTGGCAACCACGCGGTTCGCATCGGAAACAAACCGATAACGAACTGGATGGCCGGTGTGCGGCATGCGACATCATGCGGTGCCCGCCCGCCCGGATTAACATGTGAGTCGGTCGGACATGGATGTGCCGGCCGGGTGGAAGTGAATGAAGTCGGCATCAGAGGCGAAGGCGAACCGTGGAATGTGGTCGCCGATGTATTCTGATTTCCCGGCAGGATGCGCCAGTAAGTTTTGAAAAATTTGTTCAGGCTTTTCCGGTGGCCCGGTCATACGCTGTGACGGGGTTGCGGGGGTGTTTTGCGCCTTCGCGCAGGCCGGAAATATCGGGAGCTGGATTATGGCCACGCTGGATAATGCCAGTAGCGCGCAAAGCGCCTGGAATGACGTTCTTGAATTTATCAGGAATCTTCACGCTTCCGTGGTGCGCAAATGGTTTTCCGAGCTGACCGCTGTGGAATTTAATTCCGGCGTGTTGATCGTTCGTTGCGGCTCATCGATCCAGCAGCAGTATCTGACCATGCGCTGCCGGGACATATTCAATGAAGCGATTCAGGCCACCACCGGCAAACTCGTGACGGTGAATTTCATTTATGGAAGTTCGGCCACCACCACGGGCAAACTATCCAACATTTACAATGATGTCATACTATCGCCGGATTATCTTTTTGAGAATTTTGTCGTGGGTGCGACAAATCAACTGGCCTATGTGACCTGCCTGGCCGTGTCGGGCCAACCGGGCAAGAGCTACAACCCCTTGTTTATTCATGGCGCGCCCGGGCTTGGCAAAACCCATTTGCTCCAGGCCACCTGTCAGGAGCTGCTGCGTCGTCAGCCGGACATGCGGATTGTCTATATTTCCTGCGACAGCTTTATTAACCACTTCATGGAGTGTGTACAGTCCGGCGATATGATGCAGTTTCGCAATGTGTATCGCACGGGCGTGGATGTACTGATTGTCGATGACATTCATTTCCTCCAGGGCCATGAGCGCACACAGGAGGAGTTTTTTCACACCTTTAACGCGCTTTTTCAGCAAGGGCGGCAAATTATTCTCAGCAGCGACAGCCACCCGTCGGAAATTCCGGAACTCGAACAGCGATTGGTTTCACGATTCAGCAACGGCATGATTGCGCCGGTCGGCAAACCCTGTTATGAAACCCGTTACGCCATTGTGAAGAAAAAGGCGCAGCTGCGCGGTATTGAACTGCCCGATGAAGTCACCAAAATGATTTCCCGCCGGTTTGAAAATAACATTCGTGAATTGGAGGGAGCGTTGACCAAGGTGCAAGCCTATGCCATGCTCAACGGCGGAAAATACGATGAATCCATCGCCGCCATGGCCTTGGGTGATATGACACCGCCCTCGGAGCGACTGGTTTCCATTCAAGTGATTATGGAGCAGGTGAACGCATTTTATAATGTGCGGCTGGCGGATCTGCAGGGCAAAAAACGCCATAAATTTGTGGTTTTACCGCGCCAGGTCTGCATGTATCTTGCACGGCGCAAAACCCGCCATTCGCTGGAGGAAATCGGAGGCTACTTCGGCGGACGTGATCACACCACCGTCATGCACGCCCTGCGCGCCATCGAAGCCTTGAAAAAATCCGATGAAACCTTCGGCAAACAATTGGATCAAATTGAGGCCAATATCGATACCCAGGCCGCCCGCGCCGCGGACGTGCGTGCCAGCCGCGCATAAACCGGCTATGATTATAGACAATATGCGAGAGTGTTCGACCATGTTTTCGCAGGAGTCTGTATGTCCGTAGGCGCAAATATCGAATCGATTCTCAATGAACAGCGCACCTTTGCGCCGCCGGCAAAATTTACCGCCCAGGCGGGCATTGGATCACAGGAACAATATCAGCGCATGTACCGCCGCTCCATCGACCATCCGGAACAGTTCTGGGATGACATGGCCCGTCAACTGACGTGGACGACGCCCTATACCCGCGTGCTCGATGACAGCCATGCGCCATTTTACAAATGGTTCACCGGTGGCAAATTAAATATCGCCGAGAATTGCCTGGATCGGCAGATTGCGGCAGGGCTGGGAAATAAACCGGCAATTATCTGGGAAGGCGAACCCGGTGAATCCAGAATAATTTCATATCAGGAACTGCTGCGTGACGTATGCCGACTGGCCAATGCGCTCAAGGCACAAGGCGTCCAAACCGGTGATCGCGTGGCGATTTACATGCCCATGATTCCCGAAGCGGCGGTGGCCATGCTCGCCTGCGCCCGCATTGGTGCCGTGCATACCGTGGTTTTTGGCGGATTCGCCGCCGAATCACTGGCCGATCGCATGAATGATGCCCAGGCGGTTGCGGTCATAACCGCGGATGGGGGATGGCGGCGCGGCAAAATTGTGGAATTAAAACATAATATCGATGCGGCGCTGGCCAAAGCGCCCAGCGTCAAACTTTGCATTGTGGTCCACCGCACCGGGCAGAGCATTGCCATGCAGCCGGGCCGCGATGTCTGGTATCACGATTTTATCGCGCACGCCGCCGATCACTGCCCACCCGTGGCCCTGGATAGTGAGCATCTGCTTTTTATTTTGTACACCAGCGGCACCACCGGCAAGCCCAAGGGCGTGGTGCATACCACCGCGGGCTACCTGCTGGGAGCGTATCTGACGTGTCAATATGTGTTTGATCTTAAACCCGACGATGTGTATTGGTGTACCGCTGATATCGGCTGGGTCACGGGCCACACCTATACGGTCTATGGCCCGCTGGCCTGCGGTGCCACGGTGGTCATGTATGAAGGCGCTCCCAATCATCCGGATATGGATCGCTTCTGGGCCATTATTGAAAAATATAAAGTCAGCATTTTTTATACCGCCCCCACCGCCATTCGCGCGTTTGTTAAATGGGGCGATCAATTTCCCCAGAGCCATGATCTCTCGAGCCTCCGCCTGCTGGGCACTGTGGGGGAACCAATCAACCCCGAAGCCTGGATGTGGTATCACCGTGTCATCGGTGGGGAGAAATGCCCCATTGTGGATACCTGGTGGCAGACTGAAACGGGGTCGATTATGTGTACGCCGCTGCCCGGCATTACCCCGGCCAAACCGGGCAGCTGCGCCATACCATTCTTTGGCGTTGATCTTGCGGTGGTGGATCGCGAAGGACGCGAAGTCCCGCCCGATACCGGCGGATATCTGGTGATCCGCAAACCCGTGCCCAGCATGTTGCGCACGGTTTATGGTGATGATGAGCGGTATAAAAAACAGTATTTCAGCGATATTCCACCCTATTATTTCACCGGTGATGGCGCGCGGCGGGACAAGGATGGTTACTTCTGGGTCATGGGCCGCGTGGATGATGTGGTCAATGTCGCCGGCCACCGTCTCGGTACCATGGAAGTTGAAAGCGCGATGGTCGCCCATCCCAAAGTGGCGGAAGCCGCGGTGGTGGGCCGGCCCGATGAGCTTAAGGGGCAGGCACTGTGCGCGTTTGTCACCGTGAAGGGCGGAATCGTCACGGATGACGGGCTTAAACAGGAATTGAAAAACTGGGTAGCCCGGGAAATTGGTGCCATTGCGCGCCCGGATGAAGTGCGCTTCACCGAGATGCTGCCCAAAACCCGCTCCGGCAAAATCATGCGCCGCCTGCTAAGGGACATCGCCGCCGGAAAACAATCCGTCGGCGACACCAGCACGCTGGAAGATTATTCCGTTCTCGCCAGATTGCGCGAAGATCAGGAATAAAGCGCCGCGAGTGCTTCATTTCCGTGTCATCGGTGTGACCCGTGGCCGGCCCACCAGCCCGCGGCACCGGTTTATCATCGCGGTGCTCTTGCCAACGGTTCGTTTACCCCCGCGATCCCGCATTGCATAACTGCGGTTTGCGTATCCCCGGCGGCCCTTCCGCAAGTGCGCGCATTGACCAATGGTTTGGCGGAACCTGCCACAGGCCTGCGTGTTGGATGGGGGCGGTTGCCGAACAGACCTTGACATCATATCTAATCCGGATATAATTTTTGCCAGTTAGACCATATACTGGAAACATTTGTTACCGGATTTGAGCCATGCTGGACACGCTAAAAGCCTTAATCCTGGATTATCACGAAAGTCCGCTGAAAACGGGAGTGCCCCGACACATGGCGATAAAGGCTGTCCCCGGCAAAGCGTCGGTCTGCATCGGCGTCCGTCGATGCGGCAAGTCGACCTGCATGGCGCAGATGATGCAGCGAATTCTCGACCAGGGAGTGCCGCGCCAGAACATCCTGTATCTGAACTTCTTCGATGACCGTCTGCATGGTCTCCAACGAACGGGCATCGGCCTGGTGGCGGAGGCGTACTATGCGTTGTTTCCGGAGAAGAAGGGTACCGAGACGGTCTATTGCTTCTTTGATGAGATTCAATCCATCACCGGGTGGGAATCCTTCGTGGACCGGCTGATGCGCACCGAGAAATGTGAGATTTACCTGACGGGCTCGTCGGCGCACATGCTCTCCAAAGAAATCGCCACGCAGATGCGGGGGCGGGCCTTGTCCTGGGAAATGTTCCCATTTTCATTCCGGGAGTTCCTGGACTACAAGGGAATCGATGGCGGCGGAGTGCTTTCGACCAGGCGGCGGTTGCTGGTTCAAAATGCGTTCAGCGAGTATTGGGAAACTGGAGGATTCCCGGAAGTGCTGGGCTTGCCGCGCCAATTACGCATCAAAACGCACCAGGACTACTTCCACGCCGTGCTGTTCCGCGACCTCATTGAACGCCATGACGTGGCTCACCCCAAAGCCGTGGCTGATCTGGCCCACTGGCTGGTGGACAACATTGCAGCGCCCTATTCGGTCAACCGGTTGACCGGGTATCTGCAATCACTGGGGCACAATGCCCCCAAGTCGGCGGTGTCAAACTTTCTGGCGTGGTTCGAGGATGCCTATTTCCTGTTGAGCGTGCGGGTTTTCGATGCCTCCCTGGCCCGCAGCCACACCAATCCCAAGAAGGCCTACTGCATTGATCATGCCATGATCACGTCGTTGTCGTCGGGAATTTTACTTAATTCCGGCCATCTCCTGGAAAACATGGTGTTCACAGCCCTGCGGCGAATATATTCGGAGGTCTTTTACTATAAAGCGGCTACTGGTCGGGAGGTCGACTTTGTCGTGCGATCAAGTTCGCGGTCCCCGATACTCATCCAGGTCTGCGAGTCGCTGGTTGATCCACAAACGCGCAAGCGTGAAGTCGCGGCACTCAGCGATTCCATGACCCAGTTGCGGGTCAAGGCGGCAACCATCGTGACACGAGCCGCCGATGAGCGAATCACAACCGATGCGGGAACCATCGATGTCGTTCCGATATGGAAGTTCTTGCTGGATTTGCCGGAGTCGAGAGAATAGCCGCTTGCGAAGCTCTCTGATTGTGGCAACATCCGCGGGAACCTCGAATCCCATCGCGTGGCGACACCAGCACGCTGGAAGATTATTCCGTTCTCGCCCGCTTGCGTGAAGATCAGGAATAAAGCGCCGCGAGTGCTTCGTATCCGTGTCATCGGTGTGACCTGTGGCCGGCCCACCAGCCCGTGGCACCGGATTATCATCGCGGTGCTCTTGCCCACGGTTCGTTTACCCCCGCGATCCCGCATTGCATAACTGCGGTTTGCGTATCCCCGGCGGCCCCTCCGCAAGTGCGCGCATTGACCAATGGTTTGGCGGAATCTGCCACACGCCCATGTATCCCGCAACGCCCGGCATGGCGTTGACTTATGGGGCTTTTGGGCCTAGGGTTTAGGTCTGGTGGGTTGTGACGGATGCCTGGATTTTCCGGCATCCTGGATTTGATTTAGGAGTTTTAGGGTGGCCTTAAATAAAAAAATAAAACTTTCGATCCCAGTGGCAATTTTAGCGGTGGCGGGCGGCTTGCTGATCGGTTTGGCCAATGTGGCATATCAGCACCGGGTGGCGGCACAAACTGCCACTGCACCCCAATCCGCCGCGGATGTGGCGCTACAGCAGGCGATGCAGAAATTGCAGGATGTCATGACGGCCCAGAGTATGAAAATCAAGGCGGCCATGGGGCGGCATACGTTTGAGGAACTGCTGACCAATGCGACACTGCGGCAAAAGCTGGCCCCCAGAATATTGCCGCCGATGCGGACCATCGTCGAACACTTTGACGGTTTCATGAAACTATATCCGAAGGCCGCGGGAATGATTCGGGATGTGAAGTACCATGAGCTTGGACTCATGGAACTGTTAGGTGATAAGAATGCCGCAAGTGCCATTACGAGCGGGCTGACAAGTAAGAATCCCAAGGTGGCATTTGCGGCGAAGCTGGCGCGTCTGGAAGTAGACTGGCACCAGAATGGGACCGATGCGGCGGCGCAATCCAAAATTCTGGATCAGTTTAAGCCCCTGATAAAGGCCGACTCGACCAATGATGATCTTACCGCGGTGTTGCTGGGCTTTGTGCAATCCGGTCCGGTCGATCCCGCGGTTGAAGCGCGGATTAAGAAGATTGTCATGACAGAATTAAAGGGGCCTTATGCTCTGGCGTTGCAGCAGCAGCAAAACGCGCAGCACGCAATGGAATCCAAACTCGATTCCCTGAAAAACAAACCGATGACCATTACCGGCACGCAGGTGGATGGCAAGCCCTTCAGCTCGGCCGATTGGAAAGGCAAGGTCGTGCTTGTGGATTTCTGGGCCACCTGGTGCGGGCCATGCCGCGCCAGTCTGCCGCATGTCGAAAGCCTGTACGCCAAATATCATGCGGCGGGCCTGAATATCGTGAGCGTATCAAATGACAATGATGCGGGCGCATTAAAGGCATTTCTCAAAGCGCATCCGAAAATGTCGTGGCCGCAATTGTTTGACGCCAAACATCCCGGCTGGAGTCCCTTGGCCAGCCGATTTGGCATCACGGGCATACCGACGCAATTCGTCATTGACCGGCAGGGCGTGTTACGCGACATCATCGTGGGTTTCTCACCCAAACTTGCCGCAAAACTCACTGCGGACATTCAACCACTTTTGAAATAAGAGCATGTTCCACAAAGCGAATGGGTGGGCGGCCTGCGTCCACGCAGCCACGGGAGGAATCCCGTGGCCGTTGATCGCGAATGTAGCGGCGACCATAATATCGCACGCCTCCGCGCAACAGCACCGCATGATCATCACGGTGCTCCGGGGGTACCGTGTTTGTGGGGGCAACACAGCCATACCCGCATAATAGAGTGTCACGTACCCTTTTCACACCTTTCGCCCGTTTCGCGCTTGCCTCCGGCGGTGTTGCAATGGTAACATCCGGGCAATGCGTCAATACACTCCAATCATCGGGCGGTTCCTTTTTACTGTTGTTATTGTCAATTTGTGCGCATGTGCGACCACGCGCACTTGGCCGCCGGGGCTGAATTCCGCGGATCGTCAACAGTTGCGCACGTTGGCACCCGTGGCTAAGCCGTGGCCCGGTGGCCCGGCTGATGGTCGGCTGATCCAGACCGCCCATTATCGTATCTACACCACCATTGACAGCGCTGTGCAACAACAGCTTCTGGCACGCGTGCTGGAGGCGGATTATGCCCGGTTCATCCGGTTGGTACCGCAGGCCGCACCCAAGTTGCCCATGATCGGCTATGTGTTTCGTAATCGCCGACAGTGGGCACAATACACCCGCAAGGTTACCGGGAACATGGCACCGATTTATCTGCACATTGAGGCGGGGGGATATGAACGCAATGGCGTGTTTGCCGCCTACCGCTCCACGGTGCCTGAGATTCTCTCGGTCGTGGCGCATGAGGCCTGGCATCAATTCAGCTTTCTGGCGCTCAAGGATCATCTTCCGGCATGGTTGGACGAAGGGCTGGCCACGCAATGTGAAGCCATGCAATGGCACCATGGTCAGCCGCGATTCACACCCTGGCTCAATACTGTCCGATGGGCCATGCTCCGACAGGCCGTCGATCACCATACGCTGCTGCCTTTATCGGTACTTGCCGGTACGCAGGCCGGTAGCGTCGTGTTCCACAATCCAACGTATATACAAGCATATTATGCCGAAGTCTGGTCGTTCATGCTGTTTCTGGAACATAGCCGGTATCGGCCAAAACTTCTCGATTTGCTGACCATGGCGAGAGATGGCCAATTGGACACACTGCTGGCGGGATCGGGATTGTCATCAGCCGATGAACAGCATCTTACCTTGCGCTGGAATCGCATTGCCGGAGAAATATATCTCCGGCATTTCTTCGGCAATCGCCCCAAACTCAAGCGGCGTTATGTCGCATTCATTGATCATCTCGTGCAATCCTGGCCGCCGTCGCGCCCCGTCAGCTCCAGCGCCAGTGTGATACCTCCGCAAGGCGTTGCACCATGATGGCCGCGTGGCTTATATTTCTGATCGTTGCCGCGGTGGTGCTGGCATTGGATATGCTCGTGCCACAATCCGTCCACCACGCTTCACTTCAACGCGCCGCGGTCTTGTGCCTGCTGCCGATCATCATCGCATTTGCTTACGGCCTCTATCTGCACTTCGCGTATGTCCACGCGGCAGCTGCGCCGGCGGATGCATCGCGCAGACCGGCCCTGACCTTCAGCACCGGCTATCTGCTGGAACTGGCATTGAGTGCGGACAATGTGATGATGTTTGTCATTATGCTGCGCAGCTTGAAAATTCCCCCGCAACAGCATGCCCTGGTGATGTTCTGGGCAATTTTGCTGGCCGTTGTGGCGCGCGTGGGGTTGATCGTAACCGGGTTGGCGCTGATTGGGCGATTCCACATCGTGTTTTATTTTATGGGCGCGTTTCTTCTGCTGGCGGGGGGAATGATGCTTTTTGAGCGACACGGGCAAAACGGCCTGGGACAGCGGTTGATTCAGTTGTCCGGACGATTTTTGCCGATAAGTCCGCCAACGGCCGACCGCCGGATGCTGGTTACCATTCATGGCCGCCGCCACATCACTCCGTTGCTGCTGGCCATTGTGCTTGTAGGGCTGGTGGATGTGCTTTTTGCGTTCGACTCCATCCCCGCAGTTTTCGGTGTCACCCGTGATCCGCTGATTGTCACGAGCAGTAATGTCTTTGCCGTGCTGGCCCTGCATCGGCTCTATTTCATTCTTGCCCCGCTCATGGATCGGCTGCGCTTTCTTGCAGCGGCCCTGGCGGTGATTCTGCTATTTATCGGTACGAAGATGCTCCTTCCCTTGTTGGCCACCCTGATTCCCGGCCTGCAGATCAGCACCGCCGCATCATTGGCGGTGATTCTTATAACTCTGTTTCTGGCCGGTGCGGCTTCGGTACTGTTTCCGGCACGGCAGCGGGATATGCGGTAATCACGCAGTGGACCGCCGCGCGGTGCGGCTGCGCTTTTGAATTTCGCGGTGGTGGCCGGATGCCCCTATAATCATCGCCATGATGGCAGGCACCCCTTCAATTAAATCTCCGCCTCAAGCCGGAGCGCATTATGCGTCCGTCGTGGTGGATCAGGCCATGGACACGGAATTAACTTACCTCATCCCCGCCGGATTTATGCCTGGTGTTAAGGTTGGCGCACGCGTGGGGGTGCCGCTGGGCCGGGGAAACAGGGCGGTCACCGGAACCGTGCTGGCCATCACCGATCAGATGCCGGTGTTTCGACAGGAAGTTGAAACGTCCAATGCACCCGATATTATTCCGCCCGCCGCACCGGCACAGGAAGCGCTGTGGAACATTGCTCCGCTGGAAAAGCAATCCGGTTCACGCATCAAAAGCATCCTGGCGGTTTATCCCGAAATTGACCCGGTGCCGCCGGAACTCCTGGAACTGGCACGCTGGATCAGCCGCTACTATTGCTGCCCGCTGGGCCTGGTACTCGCGTCGATTGTTCCCGCCGCGGTGAAGAATAATGTCCGGCTTCCACGGAAAATATGGGTTCACCGCGCGGACTCTACGCCGGCGGCCCAGACTGCTCTGGCGGCCTTTATCCCGCGAACGCGCGCCGTTTTCGATTCTGTTCATGAAGCTCTGGCCGATGGTCCATTATCCCAGGATGACCTGCTGGCCAAAGTGCAACTATCCAAACCGATGCTCAAACGGTTTATTGCCGCGGGGCTGTTGCGCCTGGAAAAACGCATTCTCTGGCCGGATTCCGCCCGGATGGGGCTGCCACCATCCGCGCAATCAGCGGTCAGTGCGGGTTCGGATTTTGAATTGAGCGCCGAACAGGCGGCGGCCATGCGGGCGCTCATGCCGCTCTTGGATCCGCCGGTATTTGCCGCACGGTTGATTTTCGGCGTCACCGGATCGGGCAAAACCGAGCTGTACATACGCTGCATGGACAAGGTGATCGCATCGGGCCGGCAGGCCATTGTGCTGGTGCCGGAGATTTCCCTGACCACGCAGCTTATCAGCCGTTTCACCGCCCGATTTGCGCGCGTGGCGGTGTTGCACAGCGGCATGGCCGATGCCCAGCGACATCAGCATTGGCATTCGATCGCGGCGGGTTGGGCGCAGGTGGTTATCGGGGCGCGATCGGCGATATTTGCGCCGGTGCCCAATCTGGGGCTGATTGTGGTGGATGAAGAACATGAGCCTTCCTACAAGCAGGATAGCTCCCCCCGTTATCACGCGCGGGATGTGGCTGTGCGCCGCGGGCAGATCTGCGGTGTGCCGGTACTGCTGGGATCGGCCACACCATCGCTGGAAAGCTGGAACAATGCGCATCACAATCCGCATTATGGCCTGCTTCAATTAACCTCGCGTCCCCGTGGGTTGTTAATGCCGCAGGTGCGCACGGTGGATATGCGCGAAGAACGCCATCGCCGCCGCGGTTTGCACGCTTTGTCCATGGTGCTGGAACACGAACTCAAAGCGACGGTGGCGGATAAAGGGCAGGCGATTTTTCTGCTTAATCGACGGGGATATGCGCATTATGTGGCCTGCCCGCGCTGTGATTTTGTGCTCATGTGCAGCCGCTGCGACGCCACCATGGTCGTACATCGGCACACGCTGGAAGCGAACACCGGCGGTGCGACTGTTCCAAGCCAGTATATCCAGTGTCATTATTGCCTCACCAATCAATTATTGCCGCCGCGCTGTCCGGAATGCCAATCACGTCTGGTGCAGTTGGGGCAGGGAACGCAGCGTGTGGAAGAGGAGTTGCTGAAAAAATTTCCGGATATCCGCGTGGCCAGGATGGACAGTGATTCCATGCGGCACGCCCGCCAATATCAGGAAACGCTGCAACGCTTTTCCCGCGGGGATTTGGATATGCTTTTGGGCACGCAGATGATCGCCAAAGGGCTGGATTTTCCCAACGTCACGCTGGTGGGCGTGCTCAACGCCGATCTGGCTATGACCAGCCCGGATTTTCGGGCGTCCGAACGCACATTTCAGTTGATATGCCAGGTGGCTGGCCGCTGCGGTCGCACGCAACGGCCCGGCCTGGTGGTGGTGCAGACCATGCAGCCCCACGAACCGGCGGTGATGTATGCGTCCCGGCATGATTATGACGGATTTGTCGCCCAGGAACTGGAAAATCGCCGGACGTTTTCTTATCCCCCCTTTGGCCGGATGGTGCGGCTGATTCTTTCCGATACGGATTTCATCCGGTTAAAAAGCCAGGCCGAGGCGCTGATGACAATGATTCAGACATCACAGAAATCCGGGGCATATAACCCTGAGGCCTTGCGCCACATCGGCCCGCAAAACGCCCCGCTGCAGCGCCTGGATGAAAAACATCGTATGGAAATAATTCTCTTCGCTGCAACCCCCGGCCCATTGCAGCAGGTGCTCTCAGATTTACGCCGCGAAGGTTTATTTCATCGCTTCAAATCCAGCGTGGTAGTGGATGTTGATCCCATGGCCATGCAGTAATGGAGTTATGAGCATGCCCAGCACACCGACCGCCGCTTTAATTAATATGAGCCATCGCTGCCGCCGCAACGACCGACGAATGAGTTGCCGGAGCACCGGCACGGGAATATCCGGAACATAGGTATTCATAACATTCACAAGACAGATTATACCGCGCAACGGCACGTAATCAGACAACCGATGAGATGTGGATGCGCTTCACGCACAAGGACTGGCATATTCCGCCGGCGGCACAACACATCCACGCCTCCTTTTCCCCAACGCCAGCGCGCCTGAAGATACGCAGCAATCCCGGCCGAACGTCATCATGGGATTTTCATCGGGCGCGCGTCCCCTTACCCATTGATTCCCTCCCCGCCGCGAAACGCATGCCCGACGAACCCGACATTGGGAAAACAACATTGGGAAAACACCGCTTGACGGTTCTTGCCGTGCTGGGTACCGTGGTGGACTGTATGGGGCATGACGATGCGAGCGGCTCGGGGCATGAAGAAGAGTGTTCCACAACACCAGATCGGTGCAACAAACAGGCGAGTGTCCAGAGACTAGTGCCCTGTTCCACCCGTAATTACCCGTAATTACGGGTGGAACAGGGCACTAGATGTAACGGAACCGTGTATGTTGTGGCTTATACGTTAGGGGAACCGCGTGCCGCAGGTGGTCATAGAAAATCCGGTCATCAATTCGCCGTTTGAAGAGCCGTCGCGGCACTTCAAGTTTGACGAGTCCGGCATCACCAACAATATCGCCACGTTCCGGCGGCCAAGTTCCTATTTCGTCCCCATTCCGCGCCCGCGCAAAACCGGTGGCAGAAGTCAGCATACATTTGACGAATGGCGATCCGATCGCATTGAGGAAAACGGAGTGGTCAACCGCATTCGCCAGCGTGTGCAGGCCTGGCGTAATGGCCGATACTTGGACGATGTAAGTCGCACCACCGCCCGTCTGCTTGAGCACTGGCGTTCTGAAGATCGCCATCGCCGGTTATTTTTCTGCCAGATCGAGGCCCTTGAAACACTCATATACATCACCGAAGTAGCCAAAAAATATGGCGATCAATGGATTGACAACGACCTCGCACAGGCGGGCCAGGAAGCCAATCCCGGCCTCCATCGCACTGCCTGCAAACTTGCCACCGGTGCTGGGAAAACGGTGGTAATGGCCATGACTATCGCTTGGCACACCCTCAACAAGATCGCCAACCCCCAGGACGCCCGCTTCTCCGACGCCTTTCTGATCGTCACCCCCGGCATTACCATTCGCGACCGACTTCGCGTGCTGCTGCCATCCGACCCGGAAAGCTATTACCGTACGATGGACATTGTTCCCGATGACCTGCTGGAACCAATGAATAGGGCCAAAGTCGTTATTACCAACTTCCATGCCTTTAAGCGGCGGGAAAAAACTTCCGCCGGCAAACTCACCAAAGCGATTCTCGGTGAGGGTAGCGCATCGGTATTCACAGAATCTGAAGGCGAAATGATCCGCCGCGTCACGCGTGATCTGGGTGCCAAAAAAAACATCGTGGTACTCAACGATGAGTCGCACCATTGCTACCGCCGGAAGCCTGACGCCGCCGACGAGCAGCTTACCGCCGAAGAACGCAAAGAAGCCCAGGAAAACGCCGAGACCGCAAGGATATGGATCAGCGGCTTGGAAGCACTGGCCCGGAAAACCGGTATTCGCGCCATTTTTGATTTATCCGCAACGCCGTTTTTTCTCCGTGGATCCGGCTACCCCGAAGGTTCTCTATTCCCCTGGGTGGTTTCCGATTTCTCACTCATTGACGCCATTGAAAGCGGCGTCGTCAAGGTGCCGCGTGTGCCCGTTTCCGATGATTCCGGCACGGGAGAACAACCAACCTACCGCGACCTCTGGCTGCGCATTCGCGATGGCCTGCCCAAGAAAGGCCGTAACGCTGATGTTGCCGCTGGAGAGCCAAAGCCACCCGCCGAGTTGGAAGGTGCCCTGTTGAGCCTCTATGGCCATTACAAAAAATCGTTTGAACATTGGCGGCAACTGCCGGATAAAATCGGCGTTGCCACCACCCCGCCGGTATTTATTGTCGTCTGCAACAACACCAACGTATCCAAAATGGTATTTGACTATGTTGCCGGCTGGGAAAAACACCTGCCCGATGGCACTATCGCGGCTGTCCCAGGCAAACTGCCGCTGTTCAGTAACGTACAGGATGGCCGCTTTATCCACCGACCCAATACCATTCTTGTCGACTCGCAACAGCTTGAGTCCGGCGAATCCATGGCCGATGATTTCAAGACCATCGCCGCGCGGGAAATTGAAGAATTCAAAGCCGATTACCGCCTCCGCTTTCCCGATCGTGACGCGGAAAAACTTACCGATCAAGACCTGCTGCGCGAAGTTCTTAACACGGTCGGCAAGCCCGGCAAACTCGGCGAAGAAATCCGCTGTGTGGTGTCTGTCTCCATGCTGACTGAAGGATGGGATGCCAATACGGTCACGCACATTCTTGGCGTGCGGGCTTTTGGCACGCAACTTTTATGCGAACAGGTCATTGGCCGCGGACTTCGCCGCCGTAGCTACGAAGCCGAACCCAGTGAAATCAGCGTTGACGGCAACGCTCTGACCATTCAAGCCTTTCCCGTGGAATATGCCGAGGTCTACGGCGTGCCGTTCTCCTTTATTCCATGCAGCGGCCTGCCGCGGGATCCCATGCCCGGTCTGCCGCCCACGCGCGTGCGTGCACTGCCCGAACGATCCGCCTGCGAAATCACCTTCCCCCGCATTGATGGTTATCGCTATGAACTTCCAGCCGAGCGGCTGGCCGCCAAATTTGATCAATCGTCGCAGCTCACCCTCAGCACGCAGAGCTTTCCCACCAAAACGGAAAGTGCCCCCATCGTCGGCCAAACGCAATACCATACCCTTGATGAATACAAAGCCGTTCGCCTGCAAACGGTGGCATTTGAAATCGCCCGTACCGTGCTGGAGCACTACTTCACCGACGCCGATAACAATCGCAAGGAATGGCTGTTTCCTGATCTGGTCTCCATTGCCCGCGACTGGATCAGCCAATGCGTGGTGCTCAAGGACAATACCTTTCCCCAGTTGCTGCTCTGGTCCAGCAATCGGCGGGACGCCGCGGACCGCATCTATAAAGCCGTCGTTCAGACCACCGCGGGCGAAAAACAACTGCTGCCGATTGCCAAGCCCTACGATACGCTTGGCTCCACACGGTTTGTGCAGTTTGACACCCGGCGGCCGGTTTATAAAACCCGCGCCGACAAATGCCATATTTCCCATGTTGTCGCCGATACCGATTCATGGGAGCAGAAAATGGCCCAGGCGCTTGAGGATATGGATGACGTGATCTGCTACGTCAAAAACAGCCGCCTGGGCTTTGAAATTCCCTACACCATCGATGGCGTGCAGCGCCATTACGAGCCGGACTTCATCGCCCGAATTGATGACGGCCATGGCCGAACTGACCCACTGAACCTAATTATTGAAGTGACCGGCGAACGCGACCGGAAAAAGGAAGCCAAAGTCTCCACCGCCAAAACCCTCTGGGTTCCCGCAGTGAACAACGCCGGCCAATGGGGCCGCTGGGCGATTACTGAGGTGGATGATCCATGGAAAGTGAAGGCGAAGATTTTGGAAATCAGTGCGCACAGCCCCGCGCCCCACACAAGTGATAACATGGCCTAATTAAGCTATGATTCACCGACATAGGATGAATACGGCATAATAATGTAGAGCGTTGCGGTGGATTGATGGCCAATACAAGCAGATCACCAGAGAGCGCATCATTGTTGATACGAAAGGCAATCGACATGGCAAAATTGGATAAGCTTTCCATACGCGGTTTTAAGTCCATTGAAAAGTTGGAAGGCTTTGAACTTCAATCATTAAATGTAATTATCGGTGCCAACGGTGCCGGCAAGAGCAACTTCGTCGATTTTTTTCGCCTCCTGCGGGCCATGGTTGAGCAGCGATTTCAGGCCTACGTGGCCACACACGGCCCGGCAGACGGGTATTTCTATAACGGGGTAAGTTTTACGAAGAGAATTGAGGTGGATTTACTGTTCGGAGATAACCGGTATACCTTTGAACTTGAAACCTCCAGTGAGGGAAATATCCTTATTTCGGAGCACACGCAATACGTCCCCAAAGGCAATCTGCAAGGAATATCCTACAAGGTGAAAGAATCGGCATTGCCTGAGTGTAAAGACGAGCAAGGGATCACGGCGCAACGTGGCCCCAACTGGTATGTGTGGGACTCGGTTTCCAGTTGGAAAGTTTACCATTTTCATGATACCAGTATGACCGCCGGTATGCGTCGGGAAATAGGGGTGGACCAATCCGGGGTGTTACAGCCGGATGCATCGAATTTGGCCGCATATCTATTGAACCTGCGGAATGCCCACCGCCGACGTTATGATCTGCTGTGCAAGACAATCCGGCGTATCGCGCCCTATTTTGATGACTTTGATTTCCACATTACCGAAGCGGCACCGGAGGATAGGGTCCGGTTAAGGTGGCGTAAAAAGGGGACGGATTACATTTTTTCACCAGGCCATTTCTCCGATGGAACCATCCGCTTTCTTTGTCTCGCCGCGGCACTGCTACAGCCGGACCCGCCCGAAACCATCGTGCTTGATGAGCCGGAGTTGGGGCTCCATCCGGAGGCGTTGTCCATCTTCGGGGGATTGGTTCGCTCGGCTTCCGCACACACACAAATTATCCTCGCAACACAATCTCCGGTGCTGGTCAATGAATTTGAGCCTGAACAGGTCATTACCGTTGACTTGGTAGACGGTGCAACGCAGTTTAACCGCCTCGACGCCGGAAAACTCGCCGATTGGCTAAATGAATTCACCGTCGGCGAATTGTGGCAGAAGGGCACCATTCAGGGCGGGGTGAATCATGCTTGATGTCCTTGTCGTTTGCGAGGGGCAAACCGAACGCGAGTTCTGCCGTGAAGTCGTCGCGCCGTACTTGGCACCCAACGATATCGCATTGGCTGGAACATTGGTCGGCAAGCCGCAGCGGAAGCGCGGTGGTGTTCGACCATGGCCCATATATCGCGCCGAACTTTTGCGCCTGGCCAAAGAACGTGCCGACCGCCACGTTGCGTTGCTGGTAGACTATTATGCAATGCCGGATTACTGGCCGGGCAGAGAGGACTCACGTTCCAAGCCTGCCTCACAGCGCGGAGCCTACGTGGAGAATCAGTTGGAAGTTGCACTCCAAAGGGAATTGCCGGGCCGATTTCACCCCTGCGTGCAACTGCATGAATTTGAAAGCCTGTTGTTTGTGGATCCTGGTACCACCGCATTGAGTATTGCGGTAGCCGGGCACAGGGTAGATGATAAATACGTCACCCGGCAGATGAATGCGATCAGGGCCGAATGTAACGGATCAGTGGAAGAGATCAATGATTCTCCGGAAAAATCGCCCTCGAAGCGGCTTCTCAAACTCATGCCGGGATATGATAAAGTTGCCTGGGGTGTTACCGCAGCGGCGGATATTTCGATCCCCGTACTCACTGCGGGCTGCCCGTGGCTCAACAGGTGGCTCAACAGAGTTGGAGGCCTGGCAAAAGGTTGATAAATGCCAAGGGGAATCGCCATGCGGCGCTACGCAATAAATCCCGTCCGATGGAGCCTGCGTGCCGATGCGGTTAAAGACCTTGCGGCGTAGCGGCGGCGGAGTGAAGAAAATACGCGGGCCGGAAACTCAACCGCGGAACATGGGACCAAATGCCGACCGTGCACTTTGTGGAGTCTTAAACGTGAAAATCGAAAAAGGGAAACTTTACGCCGTCATCACCGGCGATATCGTTAAATCGTCCGAACTGGACGGCGGCACCCGCCGCGAGCTTTTTGAAGCGATGCGAACAGTTGGCAAGGAATTGGCCGATTGGCTGGGCACAAATGTTATGCCGCTCCCGCTTGATATTTTCGGTGGCGACAGTTGGCAGTTGCTGCTCGCCGATCCCGCCCGGACGCTGGATGCTGCGGTTTTCTACCGCGCAGGCCTGATCGCGGCGATGGGCCCAAAACGGTCGAAACATAAGGTGGATACCAGAATGTCCATTGTCGTCGGCGAAATTGATTTCGTTCCGGGCAATCGGGTTTCCGAGGGCGAAGGATGGGCTTTTCGTGAATCTGGCCGGGCGCTCGCAGAAATTAGGGCACCGCACCTGATGCGTCTACAAATACAACACAGACCTGAACATTCCGGTTGGGAGGAGGCCGTTATCTTGCTCGACGCTATTTTGCGCCACCGATTGACCGCGCCCCGAGCGCTGGCCGTCAAGGGCGCGCTCATGGGACTTGCGTCAAACGACATCGCGCGGGACTGGACCCCGCCAATCAGCCGATCAGCCGTGACTAAGCATCTGCGATCCGTTGACTGGGAACCTATTACGGAGGTCCTCGCATCCTTTCGCCTTGGCTTCGGAACGTCGTCGCCGTCTGGTCGCCTGTCTTTGCCACGAACCAAAACAACCTAAATCGGTTGCTTTATATAAAAACAACCTATTTGGGTTGCCACTGATTTGCGAAAGGAAATATAATGAATCATCAAAACCGCTGCGTGAAGCGTACTTCTATTTTTGATGTTTTTAGCAAACCACCCAGCCCTGGCAAGGCGTTATAAATTCTTCTTCTGCCGTATAATTGCACCATCGTGCCGGGAATAGATCATGGTTGGACCACTCGCATTCTTCTTCGCTTTGCTTACCGCGCATCTGCTTGCGGACTTTCCACTGCAAAGTGATGCCCTGAATCAATGCAAACAAAGATCAACGGTGGCACTGGCATGGCACGCCACAATTCACGCGGCGTCGGCCTACGTGATCCTTGGCTTTTGGACATGCTGGCAGGTACCCGTGATTATCTTCACCACCCATGCACTTATTGACAAGTTGCGCCCCCAACTGCACGGTACCGTCAAATGGTTCGGTGGTCAGCTCGCCAAAATACACTGCTCCAATGGCCGGGGGGAAGACCACTCGCTGTCTATGTTCACTCTGGATCAGTTGCTGCACATCGCGGTTCTCATGCTGCTCACATTCTGCTTCGGATCGAATCCATGGCCACCTCTTTATTGGCCGGCGCATTTCGGAATCAACACATACGCAACGACATTATGGCTGGCCTGCGGCCTTATATTGGCAGTCTGGGTGGGCAGCGTGGTCGTGGGGATTATGGTTCGGCCATACCACGTCCAATCGTCCCATGAAGGCATTGGAACCAAGGACCGTCCGGGCCTGGCCAATGCCGGGCGCACCATTGGCCGTCTTGAGCGATTCCTGATTTTTATAATGGTCCTGGCCGGACAATATGCCGCAATAGGATTCCTGATTGCCGCCAAGTCCATCCTGCGTTTCCGCGACATCACCAGCGACGACAACAACAGTTCCTCTGATGCCCGCAAGGAGCCGGAGTATGTCCTCATCGGCACACTACTGAGCCTGACATGGGTGGTGGTGGTTTCCGTAGCCGCAATTCACGTCCGTCCGTATCTTACGTACACGCGATCGTCCGGGGTGCGGCCCGCGCCGGTACTGGTGAGTCCGGTTGTGCCGCATCCTGACGCTACGAAATAATCCCCGTCCGATGGAGCCTGCGTGCCGGGGCGGTTAAAGGCCTTGCGGCGTAGCGGCGGCGGAGTGAAGAAAGGAGCGCGCAGTCCCGCGCCCAACACAGGTGATAACATGGAATAATCACGCTATGATTCACCGACAAGGGTTGAATACGGCATTCCGTTAAGGAGTCTGCACATGCCTGAACAGCGAACCGGGGAGGAGTCTCCCCCGACGCCTACCGCCCCACAGCTCGCCGTGGGCGATCCTGCCGATTACGTCGTGCTGTTCTTGGACTTTATGGGACAAAAGGAGCACCTCAGTCGCTGGCGCAAATGTGCTGAGAGTGGATATCCCGGCGGGCAGAAACACTCTCCGCAGACCGGAAGGACTGGCTTGGACGAGGCGGTCCAGAAATCCGCAGGGGTAGTCGCCGCGCTCTTTAGGACAACACGCGACCATTTCCTCAACCGTTTGATCTATGACCCACGGGCTACCCCGACCGATTTTCGGCTTGCAAGTATTCAGTTTTCCGACACCGTGGTATTTTACGGAAAAATGGAGCCGAATGGCCAGGTCGGAACCCGAGGCTTGTTTCTCATCTACAGCGCCTTGATAGCGGCGAGCAGCGTTACTCTCAATTCATTCCTCTTGGATACCCGAGTCCGCGGAGCTATCACAATTGGCCAGGCTGTCGATGGGATAACCGAGGTCGGCGACGCCGGGGAAGCCAGCAGCAGCACGAAGAAGGTCGCGCCTGTGGCGTCCGATAACTTCTTTTACGGCCCGGTACTGGAGCGTGCCCATTTTTTGGAAAGTCGCGTTGCCGATTACCCAAGAATTCTAGTAGATTGCAGCGTGGTGAACTACCTGAATAATCTCCAATTACTGTCGCCCAATTGGCCAGAATTCGACAAAAACTACCGCGGCATACTGGACAAATCCCTCAGGCTTGTACCGGGGGGCGTAGACGGTGACGAAGTCCAGGGACTGGACGGATTTCGCGTGCTGGATTGGGCTGGACGAAATTTCTTCGACGTAGCTGATCCCGAATGGAGGGAGTGGCAGGCCGAGCTGTTACCCGATTTTATACGAAAGACCAGAGAAGCCGAAGCCAACGCTAGGAAGCTGTATGCCAAGGCGGGCGACGAGGAGCAACTGCGCGTGGCAAAAAAGCACGCCAGGCTGGCGCATTATCTCGAAGCCCGCCTGCCCATCTGGGAGGGTTGCCAGGCGTCCGGTGATCACTGACAATAGGAATTTCGGGTGGCGCGACGCCGCCCGCGGGGAAAAGTATTATGGCCAAAAAGAAATCATCCGCGTCCGCACTTACGCCTATTGCTTCCGTCAAGCATAAGGACACGCGGAAAAATATCCCCACGGAGGAACTGCGTGACTTTGTCGTCGCTGATGAGCAATCGCCCAAATCGGTGCTTTACCCGCGTAACCCGGAACTTGATCCGCAACTGGTCTGGCAGGGCAAAGACCAGCAGGATGCCAAACCGCTGGAAATCCCGGTCGTTCCTATTTACATTCAGGAAAAAATTCATCCACAGGCCATTATTGAAGACTTCCGGCGCAGTGTGGAAAAGGATGTGAAAAAAAACTCCGACGACTTAGGCGGCCTGTTTGCCGATTTCAACGGCCTGCCCGCGGACTTCGACCAGAGAGTTGATTTTTATCACCATGATGGGCACTGGTCCAACCGCATGATTCTGGGCGATTCATTGATGGTGATGAGTTCTCTGGCGGAAAAGGAGGGCCTCAAGGGCAAGGTCCAGATGATTTATTTTGATCCGCCCTACGGAATAAAATTCGGTTCCAATTGGCAGGTCTCCACCCGCAAGCGCGACGTGAAGGATGGCAAAGCGGAAGATATGGTCCGCCAGCCGGAACAGATCAAAGCCTTTCGCGATACCTATGAACTCGGTATTCATTCCTATCTGGCCTATCTGCGTGACCGCCTGGTGACAGCCCGTGAACTGCTGACCGAAAGCGGCAGCATCTTTCTGCAGATCGGCGATCAGAATGTGCATCTGGTGCGCTGCCTGCTGGATGAGGTGTTCGGGGCGGAAAATTTTGTCACCGACATAGCATATGCCAAGACTACCGGATTTTCCGGGCTCTACCTGTCATCCGTGTGCGATTATATTCTTTGGTATGGTAAAAGCCGAGATAGCCTCAAACACCACGCCCTTTACCGAGAGAAATCAGCCGGTGAGGAGGGCGCGGCAAAATACCGCGAGGCCTCATCAATCAGCTCCCTTGCCAGCCTGCCGATTGCGCATTCCGTGCTTGCAACGACCGATCAGGTTACTTCCCAGGGTGCTACGGCTGCGGCAGATGGGAGCCTGTCCTTCGCGGGCCGGAATTGGGCACCTCCGGCAGGCTTACATTGGAAAACAACAGTGCGTGGAATGGAGCGACTTGGTGCCTGTAGCCGTTTGGTGGTGGAGGGAGAATCTCTTAGGTTCGTTCGCCTCATTTCAGACTTTCCCGTGTTTCCGATAACGAACGTATGGCTCGACATCGGCGGTGTACAAAGCCGGACTGACCCGAAGGTGTACGTTGTCCAAACTGCGGTCGAGGCGGTAAAACGTTGCCTCCTCATGACCACCGACCCCGGTGATCTGGTGCTTGATCCCACCTGCGGCAGTGGCACCACCGCTTATGTCGCCGAGCAATGGGGCCGCCGATGGATCACCACCGATACCAGCCGCGTGGCCCTGACTCTGGCCCGCACCCGCATCATGTCCGCGCGTTATCCCTATTACATTCTGGCTGATTCGCCCGAAGGCATCGCCAAAGAGGCGGAAGTGGCCGGAAAATTTCCGCCGTCGCCATTACCAAAAACCGATGGCGACCCGCGTAAGGGATTTGTCTATAAGCGTGTGCCGCATGTCACACTCAAAGCCATTGCCAACAATGAAGAAATTGATGTCATCCATGCCAAATGGCAGCAGCAGTTGGAACCGCTGAGGGCCAAACTCAACGCTGTGCTGAAACAAAAATGGGAAGAATGGGAAATTCCGCGGTCCGCCGAAGACAAATGGCCCGCCGAGGCCAAAAAGATACACAGCCAATGGTGGGAACTTCGCCGTGAACGGCAAAGGGAAATCGACGCCTCCATCGCCCGCAAGGCGGATATGGAAACGCTGTATGACCAGCCATTCGAAGAAAATAAAAAAGTCCGCGTCAGCGGTCCATTTACCGTGGAAAGCCTGTCGCCGCACCGCACCATCACCGTGCGGGAAAAGGTAAAGCAGGCCACCGTGCCCAATGAATATGGCACCACGCTGCGCGTATTGGGCACCGATAAATTCGGCCAGATGATTCTTGATAATCTGCGCACCGCCGGTGTGCAGAACACCCGCAAAGCCGAGCGGCTTAAATTTGATTCCCTGGCCGCTTATGCCGGGCAATGGATTCATGCCGAGGGAAAATATACCGATGCCGACGGCAAGGAAAAGCGGGCCGCGATCTGTATTGGGCCGGAGCACGGCACCGTAGGCCCGGAACTCATCAAAGAAGCTGCCAAGGAGGCGGTGCAGGGTGTCGGCTTCGACCTGCTGATTGTCTGCGGCTTCGCCTTTGACCCGCACGTCAGCGAGGAATCCAAACGCTATGGCAAATTGATGGTGCTGCCCACCCGCATCAATCCTGATCTGGCCATGGGCGATTTATTGAAAAAAACCGGGGCGGGGAATCTGTTCATGGTTTTCGGCGAACCGGACATCGCCATTGATAAATTGGCTGACGGCCAGGTGCGCATTGAACTCAAGGGCCTGGACGTATACGACCCAACCACCGGCGAAATCCGCCCCAGCAGCACCGATGACATTGCCTGCTGGTTTATCGACACCAATTACAACGATGAAAGTTTTTTCGTCCGCCACGCCTATTTTACCGGTGCCGGCGAACCTTATGAAAAACTCAAGCGTGCCCTGCGTGCCGAAGTCGATGAAGCCGCCTGGTCCGCCCTCTACGCCACCCGCAGCCGGGCATTCGACAAACCATCAACCGGAAAAATCGCCATCAAAGTAATCAACCACTACGGCGACGAAGTGCTGAAAGTATGCACCGTGCGATAAAGCCGCCACTGCGAGTCGTGCCGGGCCTGTGGCAGATTCTGCCAGGTCTCTCAAGGCCAAATCCTTAACTTTTTAGCGCTGTTGCGCATTATCCCTCTTACTGCCACCCTATAGCCTTCCCGATGAATAGTTCAGACCCGCTGAACAATGTTCTTTGACAAATGAATAACATGCCGCCACAGTGATCGCGGAAAAGGATCCTGAACGGAAACCCGTTGCCCGTCACTCGTTGAGTGCCCGTGTGTTTCGTTGCTCGCTGCTCGTTAAGCGCAGCGTTTCGTTGTTCGTTGTAGCCAACAGCTCGCGCCCATTCCGCGCCCAAAAAGCCTTCTAACTCCTATCTCCTAACTTCTAAATGCTGGCGGCCACAGCCGCCCCAAAACATCTTGGGCATCAAGGGCAACCTGAACCAAACCCGCTAAAATCAACGCTCCCATCAACTTGCCCAACTTGGGCAACTTGCCCCCCGAACGTGGGCATCTTGGGCAACTTGAAATTCATAAAGTCTTCTAACTCCTATTCTCCTAACTCCTCGTCCACCTCCTATCTCCTAACTCCTCAATTCTAAATGCTGGCGGCCACAGCCGCCCCAAAACATCTTGAGCATCTGGAGCACCTTGAGCCAAACCCGCTAAAATCAACGCTCCTATCCACATGCTCAACTTGAGCACCTTGCCCCCCTAACTTGAGCACCTTGCCCCCTAACTTGAGCACCTTGGTCGCCGCAGCGACAGCTCAACCCCGTTGTTCGTTGCTCGTTGCTCATTGAGCGCAGCGTTTCGTTGAAACGTGTCGTTGTGGTAAATACCGTAGTCATATACCAACCTCTGTGGCCTCTGTGATCTCTGTGGCTTCCCGTCGTTCCATCGTCGTATCTTTGTGTCGTTGTGTCGTTGTGGTAAATACCGTCGTCGTCCCGCCCCTTTGCGGGTCACCCCATTGATCGTCGCCCGGTCGTCGCCTCCCTAAAGCGCGGCGAGGCCGCCTCGCCCGCTAAACATCAGGTCACAATCTTTTACCTCGTGGTAAATATCGTGGTCGTCGTCGCGTCGCATCTCTGTGATCTCTGTGACCTCTGTGGCTACTCGCCGTCGTTCCCTCCGCTCCCCTCCGTTACCTCGTGGTTAATTCCGTCGTGGTCGTCGTCGCCGCCCCTTTGCGGTTAAACCCGTTGTTCGTCGCTCGTCGCTCGTTGAAGCGCAGCGTTTCGTTGAAGCGTGTCGTTCCATCGTCGTAACTTTGTGTCGTTGTGTCGTTGTGGTAAATACCGTCGTCGCATCCCAACCTCTGTGATCCCTGTGCCCTCTCTGTGGCTACTCGTCGTCGTTCCCTCCGTTTACCTCCGTTGCCTCGTGGTAAATTCCGTCGTCGTCGCCGTAGCGACAGTGTCGTTGCTCGTTACTCGTTGTAGAGATGTGCTCCACTGTTCAACTCTCTCCTTTCTCCTGCTCTGCGGCAACGGGTGTAACTCCTATTGTTGGCGATCAGGCGGCGCGTTGCGTCCAATAGTCTTCCACCAAACCTGCATAATCCAAACAACGCAGTGCGGTCATATGTTCCGCCCTCTCAACGCGCCAGCGGCAGGAG
>JAKBAC010000148.1 GCA_021809365.1 Planctomycetota bacterium
GCGGAATGGGCGCGAGCATCGTAGTTTCTTTGTGTGCATAGCGATCCTCATGGCTGAGACGGAGCCATTGATGCAGGCATGTTATTCATTTGTCAAAGAACATTGTTCAGCAGGTCTGAACTATTCATCGGGAAGGCTATAGGGTGGCAGTGAGAGGGATAATGCGCAGCAGCGCTAAAACGTTAAGGCTTTGGCCCCGAGGGATCTGGCAGAATCTGTCACAGGCCCTCACCGCGTTGCCATGTACGTTTCCATAAACATTATCTTAAAAATTCCGGTATACTGAATCGGTCGGTCCAATGAATGGATTGCAGCCCCAATGATTACTCGGACCGGCTCCGAAGTCTTTGGTTTTACGAAAAAGAGGTCGCTCGTTTATGTCGCTTTTGTCCGTTAAAAATATCAGCAAAGCCTATGGAATCAGCCATGTGCTGGAAAATATCACGTTGGATGTGCAACCGGGAGAACGCATCGGCTTAATTGGTCCCAATGGCGCTGGTAAATCCACACTGGTGAAAATCATCGCCGGTGTGGAAGAGCCGGATCATGGCACTTCCACTCTCTCCGGCGACGCGACCATGAGCTACGCCGCGCAGCAGCCGCGATTGGAACTGGCCCAAACCGTTCGCCAACAGGTGCATCTGGTCTTTGACCATGTGCGGGAAATTGAGCGACAACTGCAACTCGCCGCCGAAGAACTGGCCCGTGACCCCAATGGCCCCCAGCATGACGCGGCGCTGCAACGCTACGATCACCTCCAGCACCAGTTCCAGCATCTCGAAGGATGGGATATTGAACGCCGCGTGCAGATGGTTCTTGAGCAACTCGGGTTTACCGATGGTGAAATGGATCAGCCGGTGGGCAATCTGTCCGGTGGCCAGAAATCCCGCATTCAGCTTGCCCGTATGTTGCTGGAAGGCGCGGATTTATTACTGCTCGATGAGCCGACCAATCATTTGGATATTCCGATGTTGACTTGGCTGGAAAGCACGCTTTCCAGCCTCGACGATACCGCCATGATCATCGTGAGCCATGACCGCTATTTTCTGGATCGCGTCGTCAACCGGGTCATTGATCTGCGATCCGCCGGTATTGAAGAATATGTCGGCAATTATTCCGCGTATCTCATGCAGCGTGCAGAGCGCATGCTGGCTCAGCAGCGTGTTTATGACCAGCAGAAGGCGTACATCGCCAAGCAGGAGGAATACATCCGCCGCTTTTCAGCCGGACAACGGGCCATGCAGGCCCGGGGCCGTAAAACCCGGCTCGAACGATTTAAGAATGAAGGTGCGGTCGGCAAACCGATTGGTGATTCCGCTCGCATGATCCTGAATCTGGAACTTGAAAATCCAAGCGGACTGCATGTGCTTAAATTGCGGGATGTCTCCAAAGCCTATGGGGACAAAATCCTCTTTGAGAATATTACGCTGGAACTTACACGCGGTGATCGGCTCGGCATCGTCGGCCCCAATGGCTCCGGTAAAAGCACACTGCTCAATATCCTCGCGGGAAAGCAACCCGCCGACGCCGGTGAAATTGCCTGGGGCCATGGCACAACGGTGCAATACTTCCAGCAGGAACATCAGGATTTGAATCCAGCCCATACCATCATGGAGGAAATTCACAGCGTCAAACCTGTTACGCCGCCCCAGGACATTCGGGAACTGGCCGCCCTGTTCTTATTCTCCGGCGATGATATTTTCAAGAAAATCGGAACCCTTTCCGGAGGAGAAAAGGCCCGTGTTGCCATGGCCAAAATGCTGCTCAAACCCGCCAATGTCATTCTCATGGACGAACCGACCAATCATCTGGACATGAATACGTGCGAAGTTGTTGAAGCGGCGCTGGAGAGCTATGACGGCACACTGATCGTCGTTTCCCATGACCGCTATTTTTTGGAACATGTCTGCGACCGTGTTTTGGCAATGGAACCCGATGCAACATATCCCGGTGGATGGCGGCTGGTGGATGGCACCTTTGCGGATTACGTCGCCGATCGTGATAAACGCGCCCGCGCCAAAGCCGCTGCACTCAAAGCGGCGGTGGTCGCACCGGTAAAACCCGCTAAATCACCCCACATCGCAAAGGCCCCGTCCGCCAAGGCATCCATTACCGCCAAACCAAAACTGCCCTGGCATCTGGAGAAACTTTCCGCCGGAGAACTGGAGAAAATGATTCAAGCCAAAGAGCAGGAGTTGCGGCAAATGGAGACCCAATTCGGCGATCCCGCCATCGCCGCCGTCCCGGAGAAACTTAAAAAGCACCAGTTGGCTTACCAGAAACTGCAAAATCAAATCGCCGAAACCATGACTGCCTGGGAAGTTAAAGCGTCACCGTAAGGCATAATTATCGCGCTTTCCGGGATTTAGGCTCCGGCGCGATGGCGACGCGGTCAAATTCCAGCAGCGTACCTTTATCCCGCTCGAATTGAACCATATCGATATCATAAGCGGTCAGTGCCTTGGCCTGAGCAATTTGCCCCTGTGCCAGGTCCTGTTGAGCATTAAGCTCCAGTTGCAGAAAAGTTGGGTTCAACGCCTTACCGGAAAGCGCCTGCACCTCCAGGCCGCGGAGCACCGCGGAAGCGGACTCTCTGCGGTGCCGGGCCGCGCGAATCTGTCGCCAGTCGGCGGTAAGATTCACCAGATCGCTGGCGATATCGCGGGCGATGTTTTGGGCATCTTTGAGCATCTGTGTCAGCGCCTGCCGGCGCAACAGTTGGCGGCGGTACAGCTGCGCTCGGGCGGCACGATTGCCGATGGGAATCTCCAAACTAATTCCTACACTGAAACCAACATGCGGATCGGAAATGGCGCGATTAAACCCGCCGGGAAAACTGCCATCCGGTGCCAGCCCCGCGGAATCCGTGGCGGCAATCAAATCGGCTTTAGGCAGCAGAGCAGTTTCGGCGACACTGCGGCGAATGCCCGCCTTTTCCACCGCCATGCGATCCCGCCGCATAATGCCGCGCTGCTGAAGGGCTGTGGCAATATCCTGATCCAAGTCAAACGCAAACGGAACGGCTGTTGGCTTGCTGGCTGGAATGATATTGGGGCCGGGGCCAACTGGAATGGCAGGATCATTTAACAGCGCTTTAAGTGCTTCTGAAAGATCACCCACCTGTCGCTGCGCAGAAGCCACATTGAATTGCGCAAGAGCCACAGCGGCGCGAGCCTGATTCATCTGCACGGAATCCACATCCATGTGAAGGCGGTTTTTGAGACGTTGAAGTGTCTTTTTTGCGTGCCGCACGAGCTGACGTTGAAAGCGCAAATCGGCGGACGCCTGGGCCAGTTGCAAATATGTACTTTCAACATGGGCAACAATTTTGATCACCTCCGCGCGGAACTGCGACAGCGCGATCTGCTGATTGCGACGCGCAATATAAATGTCGGCGTTGTTGACCGCCGGACCGAAGCCCCTCAATAAAGGCTGCTTAAGCTCAATGCCAATATCAGCGGTGTGCGATGGGTTGATGTCCGGCGGCAAGCTTGATGAACTCTGGAAATCCTGATAATTATCCGAACCCGTCAGCGATACCGTACCCCCTGTGGAAAGTAATTTTTTCACCCCCACCTGTGAATTAACCTGATCTTCCGTATTAATGCCAATGGGACTCGGTGGCCCGAGTGTTTCAGGAAATGGTGTTGGCTGATCCAGATGCTGGTATTGAATACCACTGACGAACGTCGGATCAAACGCGGCCTGCGCGGCGACGACTTCGGCCTCCGAAATCGCCGGCGTGTAGGACTGAATTTTGATGGAAAGATTATGCCGCATGGCGTCGGCAATGGCTTGTTGAAGCGTCATGCGCATCGAACCCATGGCTTTCACCGCGCCATCAACACGGCTGGGCGCTGCGCCCGCGGGTGCAATAGCGCCGGATGGGGCGGAAAATTCCATGGTCGCATGAGGATGCCCGGGCACCATTTCATGTACGCCCTGATCCACCGGCATCACTGACGAATGCGTTAACAGTTGACCATTGGATAAATCATGTGACAGAATGCTATCGGCAAAACTCGCTCCGGACGGTTCACCGCCGGTTGAAGCAAAGGGGGAGCTACATGCCGGGATTGCCACGCACACCGCCACAGCCGCGGCCAGCACCATGCCACGTCTGATCGTACAACGCCGTTTTGGCTCCCCTTCGTGATGGTCAATAAGCATAGTATTCAAAATCTCACAGCCAGAGTTTCATGCGAAGCCAGTTAATCAAGCCGCGCGTCCATATCCACACGTACCGACGCCGCCCCGCATTGATGCGGGCGGTACCCTGCATTCCCGGGCGAAACCATGTCGGCGGTTTAACCAACGTTGCGCGCACGTCAAATACGTTGTGTTTATGGTGTACGATTGCCAGAGGATCAATGCGCACAACTTTAAACGGAACCTTCAGACCGGGATAGGAGGCTGTAACCAGTTTGCCTGTCTGGCCGGGATGAACATACAGAATATCGGAATCTGAAACGCGAATGCGCGTGAGCAGTGGCGTCAACGGAGCCACCTTAAAGAGCACCTGTCCAATCTTAACCGGCTCGCCAATACGACGTTGCAAGCGCCCCGTAAGCACGACCCCGCTGATGGGCGACCGAATTGCGGCAATTCGGATGCGGCGGCTTAAGAGCCTGATTGACGCCTCCGCGGACGTTACGCCGTCATCGGCAATCTGAACATCGGCAAACTTGCCCCGGCTCTGGGCAATGTCGGCCTGTTTACGGTAAGTTGCCAATTTGGCCTGTGCGGCGGCAAGCTGGTCGCGCAATTTCGCCGTGTGCAATGTGGCCAGAATGGTCTTATCGGCGATCACCTTGTCGCCGGGCCGAACCAAAACAGATTTGATGTAGCCATTGAACGGCGCGATGACCACGGCTTGCCGGCGCGGCTCAAGCGTGAACGACGCACTGACGTGAAATGTTCCATCGGCAAAACATACCCAAGCCAAAAAGGCCGCTATGGCCACAGCGGCGAGTTTCATCCACGTATGGCTCGGCCCCAGGGCCTTGGCCAGGCCACGTCGCCACGTCGCAACCCATCGAGCGCCAAACCATCGATCATGTTCATGGAGATCAATGAGCCTTGGAGATACCAGATCGGTGGTCAATCGGAGTGATTCCACCTCCCCGGACGTCAGTTGCCGCTCCCGCGGAAATTCCAGCAACAGCACACCCACCGCGCCGGCGCGGCGGATCGGCAACGCGCAAATCACATGGCGGTCATCCGTATCAGCAAGTTTGGTTGCGCAGCGGTTGATGAAGGAGGCTTCAGGCGACGCGGGTGCGAGTATCTCACAATCCTGATCCAGACACTCCTCCATCGCCGCTTCAATGCTCTGCACCAATTGCATTTTTCTAAGAATTTTCTCGGTCTGGCTCATCGCCAGAAGACGCACCGTGCGACCGCGCAAAAATCCGATGCACACGCGCGAAGCCTGCCATTGCGCGGCCAACTTATTGCAGACAGCCATGGCCAGAGCGATGAAACGTTCGCAGCCGGCGGTATCCGCAATTAGCTCGGTAATATGCCGCAGATGATCCACCTCGGCCTGCTTTTTGTCGATTTGGTGCGTCATCTCATCCAGTGAGGCCTGCGCCAGCATAACGTGCGTCGCGGTTGCGGGACTTGCGCTGGTTCGGATGTCCATGGTTCAATTCCTTATCCCGGATTCATGCCGGTCAGGCCAATGTAATTATCGCGTATCGCCATGATCGTGGGCGGATGCCGCTGCTCCCGCCATTGCGGAACTCTGTGCATATTGCGGTGTCTGCGCCGACAAAGCCAGACGGGATGAGAAAGAAACCTCCACCTGGCGGCCTGCCGGCAGCTCCGATGGATTGGGCACCTTGACCCTCACCAGCAGTGTGCCACTGGCGGAATCGGCCACGCTGGCAATCAAGACGATCTTTCCGATCATCGGCGCACTTCCGGAAAACCGGATAATTGCGGGTTGACCAAGTTTGAGGTGCATGGCCGCTAAAATAGGCACAGGGACGCGAACCTTCAACGGATTTATGCGGACCAGTTGAATTACTTTTTCAAATGCGTTGACGGACTGCCCGGCATGGGCAAAACGCGTTTCAACAATTCCGGCGAATGGGGCGCGAATTTCCCGGCGTCGGACCGCCAATTGAGCCAGCCGATATTGCAGTTGGTCATCATGGTGCTTCAGCTCCGCCAGGGAAAGGGATAATTGATCAATCGTTACTTTCAGACCGGCACGCTGTAATTCAAATTCCGTGGCCGCTTTTTCCTTGTACGCCCATTGGGTCCGCTTGTAATCAACCTGGTCATGCCGCAACTGCGCCTGTGATGCCTGAACCCGCAACGTACTCTCGGCGGCAAGCTCCGCAATGCGCATGAGCAATTCCTGCTTGAATGCATTTTCACACGCCAGCAACTGTCCGGCCTTTACGCGGGCACCTAGCCGCACCGGAGCTGCGGCAACAATGCCGGGCCGGGAGAACGCCAATGTAACACTCCGCCAAGGCTCAATAACCGCAGGATAGGAATCCGTGCGGGAAGATTTTGCCAAACACAATTGAGGACAACAAACGAACGCTAAAATGCTGACGGAGAGTAGCATTTTAGAAAACATTTGGCATTTGGCTTGCATATATTGTTCCCGATGTTCGTTAATGGGATCGTTGAACTTCATTCAACCAGCGTATCGAAATAAGACTCAATTACGGCAATGGACTTTCAATCCGATACCGGAGTAGCCAACAGTGGAAATTTTACCCAATCTGGGTGAATCCACAACTCCCCAAGTGCGGATTAATTGAAGACAGAACCACCAAAAGGTTATTCATATTGTTTTTACAATATCCCTTCTCCCAGCGAGCGATTGCGCTCCTACTGGGAAGAATTAATTTCCAATCAGCGGCAACCCGTTTGGCGGCCCGCCCCCGAACACCGATAATCTCCACGGCGGTCACACCAACTGCAACGCATCCAGGAACAGGGTGTTATTGCCCGCGGAATTCAATGCCGCAAATTCCAGCGTGTGGCTACCGGTGGTGGCAATGTTGAGTGTTACCGTTTCGGTTTGCCAACTTGTGCTGGATGATGGCGTATACGTGCCTACCAGGGTGCCATCCAGATAAATTCCCAACTGCTGGGAGGTTGATCCGGCCAAGTCAAATTGCAATGTGTAAGAGCCGATGGCAGTGAAGTCCAGCGTTTGGCTGATCTGCCCATTCTGATTGGTGTTACCCGCTCCGGCACTTTGCAGGAAGGCAGCCTGTGTACCGGTAGGCGCGTTGGGCGCGCCCAATGCCGAACCATTGGATTCAATGCCCGCATTGCCGGAGAAGTTCCAGCCGGTATTGGCCGGAGCATATTGATAAGTCTTCGGCGTAAGTGCCGGTGATGCAAAATTGGAATCATGGATCACAGGTGGATCCACGATCTGGATGCCAGCCAGTTGTGGCAAGCCGCTCACATCGGTACCGGTAAGCGTGAAGTTGTTCGCAGTATTTCCGGTAAACACGATGTAATCCGCGTTCTGATAGTTGGCGCTGGTGGTAGATGTACCCTGCACAAACGTGGCGTCATTGGTACTTGGAGTAACATTGAAGGGGCTGGTAGTACTGTTAAACGCGGTGTAGTAGGTGGTGCTGTTGACCGTTCCCGATCCAGTGTTGGTCAGACTCCAAGCCGACTCGGAGCCTTCCTGCGAACTTTGGGTGGTAATATAGGCATACACCGTATACGAGGTATAGGGAATGTTGCTAACGGTAATGCCAATACTTCCACCAGCGGAAAACAAGGCACCGGAATACAGATCGTAGTTGCCGGATCCCGATGTGAATGCCGGAGGAGCGCTTGCGGAAGTGGTAAGGCTAGCACGTTCGCCAAAATACTCGGCCGTCGCTCCCGTATTAGCATTCGTGTTATCAACCAGCCCTGTCATTGTTGGGCCGGTACCAGTAGTACTAATCAAATAGTTGTTCCAATTGTCCTGCGCCACGCTGGTATAGCCCGCAGAGGTGGCGGCGGGAATCGGGAAATCACCGTTATTTTTGCCAGCAGTGTTTCCGTATAAATTAATACCGATCTCATTGCCGGAACCGGAAGTCGAGGATGTCGTCGCCGAGGCCTCATTGCTGGCCGGGCTGGTGCCACTGGAATTCACCGCCTCC
>JAKBAC010000149.1 GCA_021809365.1 Planctomycetota bacterium
TGTGGCCACGTTCTGTGTGGGCAAGGCTATGAGCGGCGGTGCGGTGGTGCTGGCCGCCGGCACCAAGGGCAAGCGACATGCGTTACCCCATGCAAAAGTGATGATCCACCAGCCGTTTGGCGGTATCTATGGCCAAACGGCCGATATTGCCATCCAGGCGGAAGAAATTCTGAAAACAAAAGAAATACTCACGGATCTTCTGGCCAGACTCACCGGCCAACCACGTGAAAAAGTCGCCGAAGATCAGGAGCGCGATAAATATTTTGACGCCAAAGAAGCCAAGGCTTACGGCCTGGTGGATGAGGTGCTGGAAGAAACGGATAAAGCCGCAAAGGAAGCCATTGCCAAAAGCCAGATGGCCCGGCCCTCGTGACTTTGCGTACTTTTGCATAAACAGTGGCACAAAGCGTTCAAATGCCGCAGGCGGTTGAATATTAGGATTCCGCATCACATCTTTTCAAGCGTCAAGGAGAGATCGTGAAAATTGCCATTTATGCCGCCCCGTTAGTCACCCGACATATTACGGGCGTTGAGCAACTTGCCCGCAATATTGTTGCCCAGTGGGTCGCGTTGGCAACTCATCACACTTTTTTCATCTTATTAGAAGATCATCTCCCCTATCAGCGCGATTTTGATTCCAGCCTTATTGATGCCCTGCCCGTCAACTTCCAGATTACCCGCATTCATCCGGAACGCCGCTTTTCCACCATGGAAAGCATCGAAGGGCTTTGGCGGCGAGACGCGGCTCGCCCCGGCGGAAGAGAGCCATGGGATATTTTGCACAGCTTTTCGCCCTGGCTCCCGCGTTCTTCCGGCACACCGATGGTCCACACCGTTCATGATTTATCCTGCGAGCTTGATCCGCGGGTCCGGCGCACGCATGAAGGTGCCCGCCAACGGGAAATTCACCGCAATGCTGTGCAACGGGCCAGCCGTACCATCGCGGTATCCCAGCAGACCCGCGATGACATCATCGCCCTGTATAAAGCACCCCAAACCCGTGTGGATATTATTCATAACGGCATTAATCCCACCTTTACCTCCACGCCCGACACCGAACTGCATCAGCAGCTTATTGAGCATTTTCATACCGATCGCCGTTATATTCTGATGGTGGGGTCAGACATTCCGCGACGTAATTATCAGCGGGTCTGGCCGGCGATGGTGCGGGTTCTAAACGCCCACCCCCGCCTGCAACTGATTTTGGCCGGGCGAAACCGCTGGAACCAAACCACGTTATATCACCGGATCAGCGCGGAAGGTTTTCTTGGGCGTGTCACATTTATCGAATCCCCCTCCGACCGCGTGCTGGCCCAGCTTTACCGTGATGCGATGTTAACCTGTTGCGGATCAAGCTTTGAAGGCTTTGGATTGTCCGTTCTGGAAGCGATGGCATGCGGCTGCGCGGTGGCATGCAGTGACATGATGTCCCTGCGGGAACTCGCCGGTGATGCGGTACTTTATTTTTCACATGATGAAGAAGATTCCATGGCCGAGGCCATTTCATCGCTGGCCGATGATCCGGAATTCCGCCGGCAACTGCGCCACCGCGGCCTGCAACGCAGCAGTGAATTCACATGGGAACATTCCGGACGACAATTGCTGACGATTCTTGAAAATACGATTGCGGCCCCCCAGAAACACTGACCGACCGCCGTCGCAACTCCGGATTTCCCAGTTGGCCGCACGCCGCCATCAGCGGTTGTCCAATCGTGGCACGCCGCTTGGCCAGAATTCCCCTGCCGCGCAGATGCTGAAGAAATGCGACAATCGTCTCGGAATCACTGGGTGAAAACCGCGCCGGCGTTTGTGGGTTATACGCAATAAGATTCACAATCACCGGCAGGTCCTGACACCACTTGGCCAACTCCCCGGCATCCGCCAGCGAATCATTAACACCCTGCAGCATCACATATTCAATCAGGAATCGCGTGCGTCGCGTGCGCGGATACTCCAGCAATGCCTGACGTAACTCCGCCAGCCCAACCGCTTTGTTTATGGGCATAAGTGTGCTGCGCAACGCATCCGTGGCCGCGGTCAGGGAAACAGCCAAACGCAGCGATGGCCAATTCATAGCTCCCAGCTTGCGGATGCCGTCCACCCTTCCAACCGTTGATACTGTGATGCGCGATAGCGGAATATTAAATTCCCCACGGGAACTTATAACGGCAATCGCCTGCGTAACGGCGTCAAAATTATCCAGAGGCTCGCCCATACCCATAAATACAATGTTGCTTATATCCGACGCCGCCATGCCATCCGCTGCATCCGAACGCAACAATTCCCTGGCGGTTCTAAGCTGCTGTAAAATCTGTTCTGATGTCAACTGTCCCAGCAATCCCATCATGCCGGTCTGGCAAAACGTACACCCCATGCGGCATCCCACCTGCGATGATACACAAAGGGTAAACCATTGGTCGCCATGAAAGTTCTTCATGGGAATAATGACAGATTCAGATTCCAGCCGTTGTTCTTTATACGTTCCCGCAGGCAGACAGAATTTTACCGCAGCACCCTCGCGCACAATGCGGGAAACAGAAATGGATTCGCCGGTGTGCACATTATCCGCCATGGCTAAAGATCAAACCTTTAAGACTACATCATGCTCCAGGCGGCCATGATAGCGCTGGCGAATGGGTTCCACAATTTGCCGGACAAAATCATCAACTTGTTGCGGTGATCGCCCGACATATTGCTGCGGATTCAGCACGCCGTCAAAGTCCACAGATTTAAACGCCGCATCCGCCTTCAATCGGCTGATCAGATCATTCGGCCGTCCGTGCTGTTTAACTTCTGCCCCTGCCGCCATGGAATGTCGGCGAATTCGTTCATGCAAATCCTGCCGGTCCCCGCCGGCCTTCACCGCCGCCATGAGAATATTTTCAGTGGCCATAAACGGCAATTCCGCCGCCAGTCGCTGCGCAATGACATTCTGATTGACCACCAATCCGCGCGACACATGCACCAGCATGTCAAGAATGGCATCCGCCGTTAGAAACGCTTCCGGAATGGAAAGCCGTTTGTTGGACGAATCGTCCAGTGTGCGTTCAAACATCTGCTGGGCGGCCGTAAACAGCGGCTGCTGCACAATACCCATAAGCCAGCGGGCCAGGCCGGTAATGCGTTCACAAAGCACAGGATTGCGCTTATAAGCCATCGCCGAGGACCCAACCTGCTGATCCTCAAACGGTTCCTCCACTTCCTTAAACGCCGCCAGCAAACGCACATCCTGCGCCATTTTATGAGCGGCGGCACCCAGGGCCGCAAGGCTGGAAACAATCTGCACGTCAATAATGCGCGAATAAGTTTGACCCGAAACCGGATGCACACGCTTAAAGCCGAGCTTCTCGGCTACCGCAAATTCCAGCTTTTTGACTTTTTCATGATCCTCGTCGAAAAGCTCCAGGAACGACGCCTGTGTGCCCGTTGTACCTTTGATACCCCGCAGCATCAGCGTCTGCTGGCGCAATTCAAGATCCGCCAGACATAACACATAATCGTAGCACCACAGCACCGCCCGCTTGCCCAGCGTGGTGGGCTGCGCGGGTTGCAGATGCGTATAAGCCAGCACGGGCAGATCACGCCACTGCCGGGCAAAGCTGGTCACGTTATCAATGACAATCGCCAGCTTGCGGGCAATAATATCCAACGCATCGCGCAGCAGCAGCACATCCGTATTGTCCACAATGTCCATGGAAGTTGCGCCCAGATGCAAAATAGCCTTCGCCGCCGGGGCAGCCTTGGCAAACGTGTGCAGATGGGCCATGACATCATGGCGCAACTTGGCCTCCTGCCGGGCGGCCTCCTCAAAATCAATATCATGGATATGCGCCTTCATCTGCGCGAGTTGTTCCGCCGTGATGGGCATGCCGAGCTGTTGCTGGGCTTCCGCCAGCGCCAGCCAGATTTTCCGCCACGTGGAAAATTTTCTTTGTGGGGAAAACACTTCCAGCATTTCAGCCGAAGCATTACGGGTTACCAGCGGGCTTTGAAAAACGAGCATTTCCGGAGGCGTTTGCATTGATTCTCCATTGGGCCCTGCCTGCACCCGACACGAGCATCAGCCGCATGACCAACAAACCGATACGCCCATACACCCAACGAACAGCCCGTTGCGCGATGGCGTATAAAACCTTGCCGCGTGAATGGTAACACAATATCCGGGAACTGGAAATTTGCGATTGGTGCACTATCCCGCCGGCTTGACCAATACCGGCAGGGCCTTGATGAAAAATGATGATTGCCAAACCTGTAATTTCTGATACAACAAGAGTCCACGGGTGACATCGACGGTTTAATAGTCGTCGGTAGAAGCGGCTTATTTTCAGGAGAATGGTAATGAAACGCATGATTTTTGCCATGACAATGGCCCTTGCACTGACGGCCCTGGCGGGATGCGCAAAATCCGTAAAACAGAATTCATCCTCCAACTCCCCCGCCGCCGGAACTCCTGCGGCAAGCACGCCCCGGCTGCGCATCGCTGTAATACCCAAGGGCACCACCGATGTGTATTGGAAATATGTCCACGCCGGTGCCGATGCCGCAGGCCGGAAGCTGGGCGTGAAAATTCTGTTCCAGGGACCCGCACAAGATGGTGATCGGGCCGCGGAAATCGCCCTGATGCAGAATTTTGTTACCCAGGGCGTCGCCGGAATTGTTCTGGCGCCGGTAGACAGCCGCGCGCTGATACCCCCGGTAAAACTCGCAAAAGCCGCCCACATACCCGTTGTAATCATTGATTCGGCTTTGCGTGCCAAGGCCGGCAAGGATTATGTCAGCTTTGTGGCCACCAATAATTTCAAGGCCGGCGAGCTTGCCGGAAATTATCTCGCCAAGCTTTTAGGCGGCAAAGGAAAGGTGGCCATGTTGCGCTTTATCGTCGGTTCCGCCGCCACCGATGCACGCGCCGCAGGCTGCGCGGCAGCACTTAAGAAATTCCCCGGCATAACCATTATTGCCAGCCATCGCGGCGGCTCAACGCCCAGCAAGTGCAAATCGGTCGCCTTAAGCATGGCCGCCAGCCTGCAGAAGGCAGATGGAATTTTTGCCGCCAATGAAACCACCTGCTTTGGCATGTATCTGGCATTAAAGCAGTTGAATCTGCTGGGTAAGAAAAAATTCGTTGGCTTTGACTGGCAGTCCAACTTCAAGAAGCCCATCGAAAAAGGCCAGATCAACGGCGTGGTGGTGCAGGACCCCTTCCGCATGGCCTATCTGGGCGTGACCTATCTGGTAAACGATATTCGCGGCAAAACGCCGCCCCTGGAATTTGACACGCCCGCCGCACTGGTAACCCCGAAAAATATCAACAGCCCGCAAATTGAAAAACTCATCACCTTGCCGGCCATCCACTGATATCCATGGCTGTGATGAGACCACACGTGTGCGTGCAGGAACACGCATGACTATACAGAGTGAATCATGCCGCCCGACCATGCGTCACCTCCGGAAGGAAACTGCCTGCTGAAAATGCAGGGCATTCGCAAACGCTTTGGTGCCACGCAGGCACTCGATGGCGTGGATTTATTTGTTAACGCCGGCGAAGTTCTGGCTCTGGTGGGTGAAAATGGTGCCGGAAAAAGCACCCTGATGAAAACACTTTCCGGAGCCTACCACCCCGATGAAGGCTCAATATTCCTCGAGGGAAAACCCTATCGCCCACGCGATCCCATGGACGCCCGCCGATTGGGCGTGGCCATGATTTATCAGGAACTTTCCCTGGCACCGCATTTATCCGTGATGGAAAATATTGTGCTGGGCGTAGAGCCGCTTCACGGCCCGTTGATGGCCTGGAGCCGAATCCGAAAAATCGCCCAAAGCGCCATGGAGCAATTAGGCAGGCCGGACATTCCAGTGGATGTCCCGGTCGGTCGGCTGTCCATTGCCGAACAGCAGCTTGTCGAAATCGGCCGCGCTACAGCCATCGGCTCCAAAGTGGTCGTCCTGGATGAACCCACCAGTTCTCTGACCAGCCGGGACATTGAAGGGCTGTTCACGTTAATCCGCCGGCTGCGCCAGCAGGGCCATGCAATTATTTACATCTCTCACTTCCTGGAGGAAGTCAAGGAAATTACCAGCCGATATACCGTTTTGCGCGATGGAAAAAGCGTCGGCGGCGGCCGCACGGCCGATGCCTCAACGGACAATATTATCTCCATGATGGTGGGCCGCAAGGTGGATGATTTATATCCCCGCTCCGTCCATAACCCCGGAGAAGTGATTTTAGAAATTAACAACCTAAGCGGAATCAAAAAGCCCGTTCAGGCTGGAATGGCATTGCGGCGCGGTGAAGTGCTGGGAATCGCCGGACTCGTAGGAGCAGGCCGCACGGAATTGGTCCGCGCCGTCTTTGGGCTGGACGCGGTGCGCAACGGGAAAATAAAAATCGGCCTGCACACCGGACCGGCCGCACCTGCCAAGCGGTGGAGCCAGGGCGTGGGAATGGTCAGTGAAGACCGCAAAACCGAAGGCCTGGCCCTGGGCCTAAGCATTGCAGATAACTTAACGCTTTCACGTTTAGGACGCTTTGTTACCCCCTCCGGCCAGGCGGCCAAAAGCACCCGCTGGATTGAAAAAATGGCGGTAAAATGCCGCGGCCCACGGCAGATCATCAGTAATCTTTCCGGTGGTAATCAACAGAAAGTGGCCATCGCCCGCTTGCTGCACCATGGTGTGGATGTGCTGCTTCTGGATGAACCCACACGCGGCATTGATGTAGGGTCCAAAGCCCAGATTTATAAACTCATTGATGAACTGGCCCTTCAGGGTAAAGCCATTTTGCTGGTCAGCAGCTATTTACCGGAACTCATGGGCGTGTGTGATCGCATCGCCGTGATGTGCCGGGGTGTTTTAGGCCCGGCCCAGCCGGTGCAGGACGTTACCGAGGAACTTATCATGACGCAGGCCACTGGTGCAGGAGCAACTTCATGACGCAAACTCCCCCCGCCGCAAAAATTATCGAGGCCGCCGAGAATCGAAAATTTAATTTTCGCATGGTGCTTAGCACGCTGGGGCCGATCATCGGCCTGGTGCTGGTCTTTATTCTCTTTTCCGCCCTGCGCCCCCACACATTTCCCACCGCTGCCAATGCCTCACAAATTCTGCTGCAAAGTGTTGTGGTGGCGGTAGCGGCGTTGGGAACAACACCCGTGATTATCTCAGCCGGCATTGATATTTCCATCGGAGCCACCATCGCTGTGGTTTCCGTAGCCGTGGCCCTGATGCTCAATGCCGGCCTGCCGCCGGTATTCGCCGCCCTGGGCGGAATTGCAACGGGGGCTTTATGCGGTGCATTTAACGGCGGATGCGTGACGTTGCTGGGGCTGAATCCATTTATCGTCACACTGGGAACCTTTCTGGCATTCCGCGGCGTTGCGGATGTGCTGGGCGGCGAAAGCGAAGTGTACACCCGTTCCAATTGGCTTAATGATTTAATGAATCCGTCCCGAGCGCTGATTTTCCCCTGGGGCGTCTGGATTATGGTGATTCTCGCCATCCTGCTGATACTCATGCTGCGCTACACCCGCTTTGGCCGCCATATTTTCGCCATCGGCTCCAATGAGCAAACCGCCCGCCTCTGCGGCATCGCCGTGTCACGCGCAAAACTCTGGATTTATATCCTCGGCGGTGCGTTCTCCGGCATCGCAGGCGTCCTGATGTTCGCCAATGAAAACGGCACCGGCGATCCCACAACCTCGAAAAATACACCACTGACCGCCATCGCCGCCGCCGTCATCGGCGGAGCCAGCCTCACCGGCGGCCAGGGATCCATTATCGGAACCGTCATCGGCGCCATGTTCATCATGACCATCCGCAACGGCTGCGTACAAATTAATCTATCCCACGGCGTACAAAACATCGTCACCGGCCTGATCATTATCGTCGCCGTACTCGTTGACCGAATCCGCAACCCCAAAAACACCTGACACCGCAGCCCTCAACGATCAATGACCAAGGACCAAGGACCAATGACCAAACCATCGGATTTCCAAACCCTGTAACCCACCCTCCCGCATTTAACAAAACATATCCTCGCTTCAACTGTAACCCGTAACCTATCACCCGTAACCCGTCCCCTGTAACCTCGCG
>JAKBAC010000150.1 GCA_021809365.1 Planctomycetota bacterium
GCGCGCCTGGGCCTGCGGATTGATGTCAAAACCATGCACATTGGTTTAACCGGTAAGACCACTCTGACCGATGTGCGTATTGGCCTGCCGCTGCGGCATTGGCCGTTTGCACGCATTCCCAAGGTGACTATTTATCATCATGCTATTATCTGGCTGCTGCTGACTGGGCGGCTGGGGATCAGCAATATTTCTCTGGACAGCCCGCGGGTGATTCTGCACCGGGGGGATGAAGGGCGATGGAACCTGCCGGCGGCGTGGCAGGACATACATGTGGCGTGGCGGGCGTGGAAACTGCGGCACCCCGGTAAGGATTTGGCGTCGGTGGGGTTGCCGCGCGTTGTGGTTCATCAAGGCACGCTGCTGCTGGAATTTACGCAGCAACCGGAAATGGCCATTGATCATATTGAATTCAAGGGCGTACCAACGAGTGCCCTGACGTGGCGGTTTTCATTAAATGCGGCCTCAACGCAAGTTCCCCAATCGCATTTGCTGGCACAGGGTGTATTGGTACCGGGGCAATCCTGGCTGCACAGCATTCACGTGCAGGCCACGGGGCTGGGGCCGTGGCTCAAACGGTTGTGGCCGACGTGGAGCGGGGCGGCATCGGTAAGCGCCCAATTGCGCGGGCGGGTGTTGCATAACATGCTGACTGAACGGGCCAATGACGTGCGCATCAATATTGGAAAATTTGCCCTGCATGGCAATGCGCAAGCGCAGTATGCCGGAAATCATTGGCAGATTAATCCGGAAAATGTGGGTATTCGGGTGGGTTATTTAAGTGTACCGGTGAATATTTATCGGGGAGAAATCTGGGCGGATAGCCGCGGATTTCATGTTAAATCGCTGCGGGCTGATCTGGCGGGCGGCGGGTTGCACCTGTCCGGTGTATTCAACCCGGCGGAGGCGGCGGCATCGGTAACGGCGGCGTGGCATGGCATATCCATATTTGGAACGGAAATGCAAAGCGGCACGTTGATCGGGTCCTTAAGTTCGCCGTGGCCGGGCAGGCGTGTGGTGGGGGTGCATATTACCAGCAGCGGCCAGTGCAGCTACGGCGCGTGGAATACCGCAGCAACGCTTTCGGCACAGGGAAAATTCCATGGCCTTATGAATTGGCAGCTTGAAGCACCGCAGCTTTCGTGGCAGCACACCAGACTGGTTACACTCAAGGGGTTACACGCCGCTGGAACCTTTAACGCCGGGCAGGTAACCGTTACCCACGGCACCCTGGCTTCCGATCCGTATTTAGCCCTGCACGGATTGTACAATCCGGCAGTGGGGCTTTGGCGGCTGCATCTGCGAGCCAGTGCGGCGAGCATTCCGGTGCTGAAGCTGCCGGCCAACGTGCATGTGCATGTTAGCGCTTACGGCAATTCCGGCGGCATGCAGTTGGAAAATCTGCTGGTGAAAAGTCCGGTTTGGAGTCTGGCAGCCAGCGGCAATTGTATATTTTCCGGGAATTATCCAACGCATCTGATTCTCACGGTCACAGGTATTCCCCTGGTGAATCAGGCAGCCAAAGCCAATGCCGGCTGGTCATTAGGCGGATTGATTTCCGGAAAACTCCTGGCGGATGGCGGGGTTATGCCGCTGGCGTTGCATCTGGATGGCCGGCTGGCCGGCACGCACTTTACGGTGAATCATCATTTGCTGGCGCTGCCTCGGGTACATGTGGTGGGCCAACTGACCACGAAAAAAATTATACTCTCCGCTGATCCAGTGGCGGTGCTGGGCGGGCAGGTCGCAGTGCGTTTTGACGCCAATACAGCCGGTCAGTTGGCGGGGCTGACCTTGAAAACAGAGCACATTTCCGCAGCGGCCGTGGCGGGGCTTCTCTTGCCTGCGCCGCCGGTGGGTTTGAGCGGTTATGCCGGCATGAATCTGAAAATCAGCGTGCCGGGACGCGATCTGCAAAGGACCAGCGTGCAGGGGGAAATATCGGTGGACCATCTGGTTATACCGGTTCCCAAAGGGCTGATCGCTCCGATTGATATCCTCCACGGCAGTGCCACGCTTAGCTATAGCCACGGGCTGTTGTCGGTCAAACCGATCAAACTTATCGGTGCCGGCGCAACCGCTACCGCCAGCGCACACTGGAGTCAATTCAATCCGGCGGATATTGCTATGAAATTACACCTCTCGGATTGGCCCGCGACTATTCCATCCGTGCAGTTTGATACGCTGGTATCCGGTGCGCTAACAGGAAGCTATAACTGGCGCAGCTCGGGCATCCACGGCACCGGTGATTTGAATGCGACGATATTCCAACATCTGTTACCCGTGGGCCTGGCGACCACGCATGTGATTGCTACGGGGCGGATCATTTCCCTGACGCATGAGTCGTTGGATTTAGTGGGCAATACCCTGAAGGGCCAGGCGAGTTGGAATATGGATCAGCCATTGAAAAGTTCCGGCGTATTTCAATGCCGCCTGCCGAACCCTAAACCCCTGCTGCTGGGATATGCCTGGGCGAAGGAACTGAAAGGAACATTTGCCGGCAATATTATTCTGGGGCCGACGGTGGGCGCGCATCCGCTGGCACCGCTGGAATTGCAGATGAATCTTCGTGCACAGAAGGCGACGCTGGGCGCAATTGAGTTGGGTTCCCTGAACATGCACGCATTTATCAGCGATCATGCGATTTTGCTGGATCGATCTCAATTGGCATTTGCCGGTGGCACGATGCGCATGTGGGCGCGGGTTTCCCGGCATCACGGGGGCCTGCTTTCATCGGATACCAGCTTGACGTTTAATGATATTAATCTGGATCAACTTACCCGGACGGTGATTACGAAAGCACGCCCCACACCGGGGCTGCTGTCGGGCCATCTTACAGCGGTGGCGTTATCGAATAACTGGCGTAATGCCATTGGTTCAGGTGAGTTGAAAATTTCGCAATCCAATTTGACCGGCTCAACGATCATGGCGTCGGTGTACCGGTTGATGAATGTGAGCCTGACGGGCCAAAAGCCCAGCGGTACCGGTGAAGCGCGGTGGCGGATTGACGGCGGCAATGCGCAAATTACGTACCTGCATTATTTTGACCGGGGCGTAGAAGTTCTGGGAGCTGGGGAACTGGACAATATATGGGATATGCCCAGGAGTACACTAAAAGGATATGTCATCGGCACGGTGCGGCCGTTTAAGAACCTGCATATTCCATTTATCCCACAGGCCAAAGCCATTCTTAATGCGCTGGAATCCAGTGTCAGCACCGTGCGTGTGGCGGGCACCTGGGCGCATCCGACCGCCACGCCGGTGGTGTTCAGGAATCTGGGAACTGCCATACAGGAAATATTTGTCAACGCCATCGTGGGCAATCCATCAAGCGCAAGCGGGCGGTGAGCTGCGGAGGGGGAGATGGTGGGCGTTACATCAGAAATACGGCGGCGGCGACGACGCTGTTCCAGAGACCGTTTTTATCACCTTCTGCGGTCTGTACAATGTTGCGCGTGCGGACGATATTGCCGCTCATGCGGTAAATTTCTTTGCGTTCGTCGTAGTTGTATTGCGGATCAAATTCAATGCCCAGGGTGGTGGCCAGCATGGTGGCGGCCATATCTTCAACATAATCGCCGATTTTTTCTTCCGTCATACCAAAGCCGTGATGCTCGCTGATGTAGCCGTACTGATCACGTATGGGCAGGGCCACGCCGATGCCGGCGCACAGCAGGCGGTTGGGTTCATCGCTGCTGGATTCGCTGATAACGGCGAAGGCGACCTGGCCTGGCGAAAGTTCCCGGATGGCTTCGGTGACGGGGATGATCTTGCAGCGTGCCGGGAAGATACCTGATACTTGTACAAGATTATATTTCTCAATACCTGCATGTCTGAAAGCCAGTTCCAGAGATTGGGCTTTGTAGCGGTGGCGGCCTACGCCTTTGGTGAAAAATACACGGCTGGGAATGGGTGTTGTCCAGGGGTGGGCCATCGGGTAAACCTCCAAAAATAGAGGACTATAGCATACCCGCCGCGGGGTCAGGATTCATCTTTTTGCGATTCCGCGGGTGGGATGGGAAACCGATAAAATGAGAAAATTTATATTTTTCAGTTGCATACTGTGAAAAAAGGCTTATTTTATTGATTAATCGTATTGCAGGGACGGATATATTTTCCGGCGGTGGAACTCCGGCCGTATCCTGCAACCCTGTCCGCCATAGTAAGGAGATGTTTATGGCCAAGTCCCTCACCAAGTCTCAGACCGCCGCGAAGCTCGCGGAGCTGGTCGCCAAGGAAACCGGGTCTGAAATGACCAAGAAGCAGGCCGTTGCGGCTTTGGACTGCATGGCTCAACTTGCTTACAAGGAAGCCAAGAACAAGTTCACCATCCCCGGCTTGGGCAAGCTGGTACTGGTGAACACCAAGAAGCGCATGGGCCGCAATCCCCAAACCGGCGAGCCAATCGAAATTCCCGCCCGCCGCAAGGTTAAATTCCGCGTGGCCAAAGCCGCCAAGGATGCGATCCTGGGCGGAAAATAATCGTGCTGCCCCGCAGCGGATGTTACTTACGTAATATCCGCTGCGGAGCCCACTGAGCCGCACCTTGGCTCGTGGATCACGAGATTCAAAACAGAACTCCTGACCGCTTTCCCAGCGGGGGAGTTTTGTTTTTTTATTCTTTTTCAGGGCCGTGTGACTTGCAGCGTTGCCTATCGCCCCGCTGGGTGGTAAGGCGTTATCCGTTTATGAGATTTCACCACCGGCAGAGCCGGCGGCTTTGTGAGGCGCGGCAGGGCGAGAATACCATGCTACGGCTGGTTTATGGGTGACTGAGTGATCACCCAGGTGCGCAGTAATTGGCGCTGCGGGGTGGACATACATCCGTCCTGCTGCAAGGCCGTTGCGGGTTCAGCGGCCGGCCTGTTGGCTAAAGGTGCGGCGCGAGGCTTAGGTTTTCGCGCGGTTTTTACGAGTGGTGCCGGGGATCTGGTAATTTCTTGGGCGCGGGCGGATGGAGAAGCGGCTGGAGAAGGCATTGGCGCGGATGATTCCATGGGCCATTGGAACACAACGCGGTAGAGCCGCTTGCCGGGCGGGACTTGCGGGTAATTCCGCTTGAGTTCAGCCAGAAGTTCTTCCAGGGTATCAAAGCCATCATCGCGGGCATCATTCAGGGTTAAAGATTCGTACCCCGCTAACTCATCCACGCGCAAGATCTTCATTTTGCCCAGCCCCGGTGTAAAGCTGATCTGCCCGGGAAATACGATGGGGCGTGTCCAGTAACGGATCGTCTGTCGCTTTTTGCCGGCTCGGACCAGATCCACGAGATGTTTTTTCAATAATAGCATAAGACGTACCAAAAAACACGATCAAGGCGCGACGGGGCGCAGGGGAATTCCCCTCCTGCGGCAAACATCCGAAAAGTCCCCGGGATTGAAGGTAACAAGCTCATAAATCCGGTGCTGCGGGTCACCGAGGACCAGACGCACGACCATATCGACCACACTGATATGGCGTTTATTGTTACGCGCCAAATCCATTGCTGATTGTAACGCCTGCTCGCGGTATGGCGCGTCGTCAATTGTCCGAATGCGTTGCTGCTTAATAACACCCAGGAAAGATTCAACCCATCCGGCATTCTTGACAAAGCGCGTCCGAAGTAGTTCGTAGTGCAGCGGCCAAGGAAATGCGAACGTGCCCAATGCCGATTGCTGCATGATGTCCGCGGCGTCGCCGTGGTGTTGGTCGCTTTTATCGTAAAGCGCGATCCAAAAGCCGGTGTCAGCCAAGACTAAACGATTCGTCTTAACCCTCGTCAACGGCGGACTCCCCACTCATTGCGTAGCCAGTCCAAGGCGCTGACTTTTTCCGGCCGCCAATTATGAACTTGCCCTTGTACTTATTTTGCGGGTCTTGGAAAATCAGGTAAATGCGATCCCGGTTGCGCAGCTTCACGAACTTTTTCAAATCCAGTTTGACGGAATGCTCAATTCCTCCGGCTGCCTTACTCCATAGCAATGACGCGCAACTGTCGCAGCACTCAACCGCCTCGTGCGTGTCCAGCCACCGATAAAGGCCCTCGTAATCACCGTCTACCCCCAGATCATAGGAAACCCAAATACGGTTCGCCATAGCGAAACTCCTTTTTTCAGCACGATGGCATTATATCCATTTTATTATTTGAAGTCGCGGCAGTTTTTCCGGGCGGGATCGAAGTAACGCTACATCAGAAACAAATTGCACCGTTTGGTCCAGCGGCAGCGGGGTGCGATCCAAGTGCGTTCCACCACCGGCAAAGCCGGCGGCATTGTGAAGTTTATCCACGCGGCCCTGCGGCCCGGAAATATTGCCACGCCCCAGGCATTGCGCAGCATGCACCAATGCCATTTCTGCGTGATTCAGGCTATAATCACGGATATATCGTTCGGAAATGGACATGCAATGGCTGATACCACAACAACTTCTACTCCCCCACCGGCATGGGATCAGGGCAATCTGAAAAATCCGCACGAGGCGGTGGATAAAGCCGGCCGGGTACAGCGCATGTTTTCGGCCATTGCGCCATCTTATGATCTGAACAATCATCTGCATTCGCTGTGGATGGATCACTACTGGCGACGGAAGGCGGTGCAGATTGCGGGGGTAACGGCTGCGGATATTGTGGCGGATATTGCCTGTGGTACGGGCGATCTGTCGGCGGCGTTTGATCGAGCGGGGCCGAAGCGGGTTATTGGAATTGATTTTTGCCATGCCATGTTGCAGGGTGCCTGCGGAAAAAATGCCAGATCGACAGCGCGGGCCATTTCGTTTTATGAGGGCGATGCGTTGCGGCTGCCCTTGCAGAATCAGAGCGTTGATATTGTTTCGATCGCCTTTGGTATTCGCAATGTATCGGACTGGGGCAAGGCGGTAGATGAATTTTATCGGGTGCTGCGGCCGGGCGGTCGGCTGATTATCCTGGAGTTTTCTCTGCCGGAAAATTCGGTGCTGCGAGCCGGGTATAATTTTTATTTTCGGCGTATTTTACCACGCACAGCAACGCTGATCAGCGGGGATAAAACCGGTGCCTATAAATACCTTCCCGAGAGCGTGAACACATTTATTTCTCCACAGCAACTGACGCAACGCATGAAAGACACCGGCTTTGCCGATGTAACAGGTACATCGCTGACGGCTGGAGTCTGTTTCTGCTACCGAGGAATACGCCATGCGTAAGTTCGTGGAAAGTGAAAAAATAATGCGCCGGACCGTCCGCTGCGACTGGTGGTGCCGGTACTGCAAGCAGCAGTTCGGTTCGGAAAATATTTCGTTGTATTGCGCCAAACTGCCGGAGGTTATTAAACCAAGCTGGTTTTTCGCGTCCATGGCACTTCTGGATCATCTGCGTGATTGCCGGAAGGAAGACTATACCGACCGTTTGACCTATCGGTATGGCGAAGATTTTTTATCTCACATTGAAATCTACAACTGGTTTAATGATCATGCGGTGGTCCATAAAACGCTGATAGATGAACAGGAACTTGACGACCAGTAAACTATTTGACAGCGGATGATCAGGCAGCCGCGGACACCTTGGAAATAGAGATGTACTGATGCCAAAGAAAACATTTATTCTTGCGATCACCGGGGCCTCCGGGGCCATTTACGCCCGGAAGATTCTTCAGGGCCTTTCAAGCGCGGGATGCCGGGTATACCTGGTTATTTCCCCGGCGGGCCGCAGGCTTTTACATGATGAGCTGGGAATGGAACATGCTGATCCGGAAGAAATTCTGTCCATGACCATTCCGCATGACATCATCCCGCTGGCGTACCGGGACATTGGCGCGTGTATCGCATCCGGATCGTATAAAACGCATGGCATGGTGGTGGCACCGTGTTCCAGCAACAAGCTGGCGGAAATTTCCCGCGGCCTGGGCGATAACCTGATTGGGCGGGCGGCGCAAGTGACGCTGAAGGAGCGGAGACCGTTGATTATGTTGCACCGTGAAATGCCCCTTGGACTAATTGAGCTGCGCAACATGTGCCAACTGGCCGAAGCGGGCGCAATAATTTGCCCCGCCAGCCCCGGATTCTATAAAA
>JAKBAC010000151.1 GCA_021809365.1 Planctomycetota bacterium
CATCGGAGATACAGGATTTATGGTTAAGCGGCAAAAACGCGTGGTTCTGTCCCTGCTGGGTTCGGCGGGTTTATTTTTAACCCAGTTAGCTTCCGCGGCGGCCCCGCCTTTGCCACCGCCCAGCCGCGGCACGCCTACCGCATCCGACCAGACTGAAATTGCTGCATTTGTACAATATTATGCCCAGCAAATGTCCTCCTCCGTGCACCGTCGGGATATGGTTCGCGCCCGCCGCAGGCTTCTGGCTCCTCTGCTATCTACCACCAATCCCCCCTCGGCTGAATTTACCTACGATTTCGGCACGCAAGTCGCCAATGATTTTACCGCTCTGTTATCCAACAAAAACACCGCTCTGAATGCCGCCATCACCGTCGGCTCAATTAATGACATCAGCATGCAGGCTCCCCTGCAGGCCGCCTTGACCAATGCCAGTCCCGCGGTTCGCTACTGGGGCGCCAAAGGAATGGGCAATATTTCCTCCGCCCTGATGTCCATCGGGCCGGCCTACCAGCAGGCCGTTGCGGCCGTTCAGCAGGCCCTGGCCGTTGAAAAAGATCCGCTCGTTGCCGGGGAAATGAGTACTGTTTTATTGGCGCAGAATCCTATTCCATCCGGCTTATCTGATCTCATCGCCAAAGCGATTGCCCGCAGTATTGCTGGATATCAGGATGTTGTACCGACCAATCTGGATATCACCAGCAGTCTGACGGCGGACCTGACGCAGGCAGCCCAGCATGGCTCAACATTGACCGACCCGCAAAAACTCGCAGCCATGAATACCTTATCCGTGCTGATGAGCGATACCGCCCAATATCTAAGCGCCGGATTACTGGACCGTAAACAGACACTTTCCGCCTTTAACGCCATCAGCAACGCCTCTGCGGCCATGAATGCCATTACCGGTACAACTAATTTTTCTCTCTCCGGTCTTAATGCGCAAAGCAACCCGGCCGCCATTCTTCTGGCGGTCAATGCGATTACCGGTTCCCAGGGGCAGGCGGGCGCAGTGCAGAAGCTTTTTCCAAAAATTCCTATCCCGCACAGGATTTCCGCTCTGCAAACCCATTAATCCGGCGGTTTCATGCGAAGCGTTGTTGCACTTATGCCCGAACGAATGCCTGACTTCATTACCCTCAGTCCGCCGGGACGGCCCTTCAGGGCATCTCCCCGTATTGCCGGCAGCAAAAGTATTACCAATCGGGCGTTACCTCTGGCGGCTATGGCATACGGAAAAAGCACACTTACCGGCGTGCTGTTCGCCGATGACACGTTGCGGATGATTGAAGCTCTGCAAAAGCTGGGATTTGATCTAAGCGTTGATAAACCGGGAAAAAGTATTTCGATCGAAGGCTTAGGCTCAAAGATTCCCAACGCCTCCGCTGAATTATTTTGCGGTAATTCCGGCACCACCCTTCGCTTTCTTGCGGCACTGTGCGCTGCTGGTGATGGGCATTATCTGCTTGATGGCGTGGAACGCATGAGGCAACGGCCAATCGGTGAACTTGTTGAGGCGCTGCGCGCACTTGGCGCAGCTGCCGATTACACCGGCGAATCGGGCTACCCGCCGGTTCGTGTCGGCGGGGGAATTTCAGGCGGTACTTGCCGGTTCTCCGCCAGCCAGAGCAGCCAATATATTTCAGCCATTCTCATGGCCGCGCCCCTGGCCCGCAACGCTGTGAACATGGAATTAATCGGTCCGGTCACCAGTGAGCCGTATGTCCGCATGACACTATCTATGATGCAGCAGTTTGGCATCACCTGCCGAACCCTCCGCACCGCCGACAATTCTGCTGCCAATCGTGTAATTCATATTCCGCACGGCAGCGGTTACCAGGCCCGGCAATATGCCATTGAACCCGACGCCAGCAATGCCAGTTATTTCCTCGCCGCTGCGGCTATTTGTCCGGGAGCACACGTGACAATCCACGGCTTAGGTCGGGATTCTCTGCAGGGCGATGTTCTGTTTGCCGATGTGTTGCGGCAAATGGGTGCCAACATGATGATGGAATCTGATGCTATTCATTTAAGCGGAAGTCGTAATCTCACGGGCATTACCGTCAATATGAATGGGATTCCGGATATGGTTCAAACGCTGGCTGTGGTGGCGCTATTTGCGCAGGGGCCTACACGGATTTTCAACGTCGGAAATTTGCGGGTAAAGGAAACGGATCGTCTGGCCGCCCTGGAAAAAGAATTGACTAAACTCGGTGCCGCGGTATCCACGACTGCCGACAGCATTGTCATTGATCCGCCGACCAAACCGCAGGGTGCCCGCATTTGTACGTATGATGATCACCGCATGGCCATGGCCTTTGCGGTGGCCGGTACCCGTATTGCGGGCGTGGAAATTGAAAATCCGCAGTGTGCGGCCAAGACGTATCCTGAATTCTTTCAGGACTTTCAGGCCTGTATTTACAGCCCGTAGTTCTTGGCGCTCCAGCCCTTAATGCGACCGCGGCTGGGCTTGCGGCCATGATTAGCAGCCTTGCCGGCCCAACGTAACTTATGATTTCTCTTTTTGCGTGCCATGTTTCGATCCTTAGCGTTTCAACCGTTTAATACCAAATTCAAAGCTCCGCATTATACCCCCCACATCCCAAAACCGCAAAAGCTTGGAAAAGCCTGGAAAAGCCCCCATTCGTGTTGCCCTTGGCCGCGGCTGGGGATACTGTGGCGGGCATGTCGAATCGCAGGTGGTTTAATTTGTTTTGCGTTCTCGGGGTCGTTCTCGGCATTTTGTTTTTGGCACCGGCGCTGCGGGCTGCGGAGCCGGTGAGCCGGGCAGATGTTGCCATAGCTGGTGGTGCCGTTCCGCCTGTCAACTCATGGGCCACACTGCACTTGACACTTCCATCGCTTTCGGGCGGCAATATCACCGTGGAACTTCAGGATCGCCGCGGCGGCCCGATAGTTCGCCGCCGCCTGGCGGTATACCGCCGACATATTCTTATGCCGCTACCTTATGTTGCGGGGGCAACTGGTTCGAGCCGTGCGTGGCCGGTGGTGGTCAAACTGTTTCGTGCCGGGAAGATGCAGCGGGTCATGCAGGTTCATGTTGACCTGCCGGTAGCGCGGGTCGGCGGCGCGGTAATTGTCGGGGTCCCCGGAGCCATGCGATCACAACTTCCCGCAGTGGCCTTGGCGCTGGGCAAGCCGGTAACGCCGGTGCTTTTATCGCGCCGCCAACTGGCCGCTTCACCGGTGCTCAACTTTGCAACATGCCGCTGGTTATTGCTTAATCGTGTAACTGCCCGGCAGCTTCCTCGCCGCCGCGTGTCGGCCTTATTAAGTTTGGGAATACGTCTGATCTATCTCGGCACCGCCCCGAACCGCGTTTTGCCTGCGCCGTTCTGGAGGAACACCGGAAAAACCGCCGCCGTATTGCCGATCTGGAAAACGGTGCGACTCCATGGCTTCTCACACGGGCCGCCGATGGTTGTCCCCCATCTTTCCCGTATGCGCTTGCCGGGCCTGCACGCCCCGACATCATGGGAAATAACCGCGTGGGCTATCGGCCCGCTAACCATTATCATGCTGATCCTGCTGCGCTGGGCGGTCCCGGGGCAATGGTATCTCATGGCAAGCATCGCCCTCGGTGTGGCGCTGCTTTCCCTGGCCGCCATTTGCTTCCTGACCGCGACCACTACACCTGCCCAAACCACATTTCAATGGCAAACCGAATTTCCGGCTGCTCCAGTGCGACTGCGCACGACCATCCGAATTCAGCGCGCGTTACACGGTTCCAGCCGGGCGGCAACCCATACACGTGGCATCACGCTGCCACTGGCCTGGTCGGCTCGTGCCTGGCTTGCGTTTCACGGGGTTATTACATTACATGCCAACACATCCACGCTGGCTTACCGTATTACCCGCCACGTCACCATTCTGGCCTGCCAGACCACTGCCAGTATCCGCCCCAAGCTGCCCGGTGGCAATATAATTCCGCCCACCGCGCCTTCGGGGGCGTTAGCAGTTCCGCTTCCAAAAAATTACACCGCGCTATTTGCCAGAGGGCAGATTTTTCTTCCCCCGCATCCGCACCATGGCCGGGACTTTTATAATTGGCTCAACAGTCAACCCACAAAATTGCAACCCGTGCTGCGCCTGTGGCTGCTGCTGCAATTTAATCCACATCGCCGTTATGCACTATGTACCACCGCGAACCGCTTGCACATCATGCCCCTGACGCATCAGACCCACTGACCGTTACAAACCCGCCAGGCGCACATCCTGCTGATCCAGGCAGTGCCTTACCTGATCCACATGGTCGCCCGTGAGTTGTTTAAGGGCCTCCAGATATTTTCGACGTGTTTGCTGAACCACTTCCGCCGGCAAGGTGGGGCCGGGTGTGCGTTTATTCCAGGTTAATGTTTCCAAATAATTTCTTACATATTGCTTATCAAAACTGATCTGTTCCAGCCCCGGTTTGTAATCCACCAGCGGCCAGAAGCGGGAACTGTCCGGTGTAAGGACTTCATCAATAAGAATGGGGCGTCCGGTTTTCGGGTCCACGCCAAATTCAAATTTGGTGTCCGCCACAATCAGACCGTGCAGGCGCGCCGCCTCCGCAGCAAGGTTATAAAGCTTAATGGAGGTGTCGCGCAATTCCACCATCAGGTCGCGTCCGACTTTGTCACAGGCCTGATCAAACGTGATGCTTTCATCATGGCCCTTTTCGGCCTTGGTCGTGGGCGTGAAAATGGGTGTTGGCAATTGCTGGGACAGCATCAGGCCATGCGGTAATTTTACGCCGCAGACCGCCCCGGTTTTTTTGTATTCTTTCCAGCCGCCGCCGGCAATATAACCGCGTACCACGCATTCAATAGGTATCACGTCAGTTTTACGCACCAGCACCGATCGCCCCGCCAACTGAGCGCGAAATGGCCGCAGCACCGCCGGAAATTCCGCCGGCCGCGTGGCCAGCAGATGGTGCTTGATATGCGGTGCAAAAAGCCTGAACCAGTAATTGCTCAAGGCCGTGAGGATAATTCCCTTTTCCGGTATGGGGGTAGGTAAAATCACATCAAAAGCGCTGATGCGATCCGTGGCCACAATCAGCAATTGCGTCCCCAGATCATAAACATCGCGCACCTTGCCGCGCCGCATCGGAATACCCGGAATTTGCGTTTCTATAACCGTAGCCAAAATTCTCTTCTGCCTTTCCAGTACCCTGAATGGCAGTTAGTTTAGGGATTCGCGGCCGGTACGCAATAGCGCCTGATGAGCGCCTGATGAGAGAAGAGAAAGTGGAGAGTTGAAAGTAGAGCAAATTCGCTGGCGCAACATAGTGGCGGGGGCGGGCGGTTGGGGTATACTTTGGCGCTGCAAAGCTGGCCGGATGGCCGGCTTAATGGCGTGGCGGCAGGGTGAAGAGTCCTGATTAAATGTCGGGTTTGGAAAAGAGATTCATGAGCAAAATACTGTTGGCAGTTTCCGAACAATGGACGCCTGATAAGCGCCTTGACGCTCTGGGGCAGTGGGCCAATCGCCTCGATGCGCCGATTATTGCGGTGCATGTGGCGGTGGGGATGTCGGAAAATGTCAAAGAGGAAAGCCCCGGCGAACGGGCGCTTAAAGAGGTTGTCCTGCAACTGAAAAAGACCAATCCCCGTGTGGAATCGCAGCTTTTGTTTGCCAATGATCTGGTGGATGGAATATTTCAGGCCGCGACCGGCCATGAGGCGACTATGATTGTTCTAGGACTTTCCCGGCAGGGGGTGCTGGAGCGGTTGATTGAAGGCAACATCCAGCGGGCCATCCTGAATAACAGCCGCCTGCCGATTTTGGCTTTGCCGCCTGATTGGAACGGCATAATTTAAGATTGAGTAACCCCCATGACCCGCTATTTGAAGGTATTACACGAATATGAATGCGCAAGCCGCCCCTGTGATTTCCAACCTTGACTCCCGAGCCGGCCGGAACTGGGCTTTACTGGAACCTTCCGGCGGGTTTGCCGCCCGCCACAACGGCCCATCCGATGATGAAGTCGCCCTGATGCTGCAAACGCTGAATCTGGCGTCGCTGGATGATCTGGTGGACAAAACTGTGCCTGCCGCCATTCGCATCGCGCGCCCGTTGGCGCTGCCCGCGCCGCTTTCCGAACGCGCGCTGTTGGAAAAGTTAAACGTCATGGGATCGAAAAACAAAAAATTCCGATCCCTGATCGGCATGGGCTACTACGGCTGCATCACCGCACCGGTTATACAACGCAACATTCTGGAAAATCCCGGCTGGTACACGCAATACACGCCCTATCAGGCGGAAATTGCCCAGGGTCGGCTGGAAGCCTTATTAAATTTCCAGACCATGGTAGCGGATCTTACCGCCTTGCCCATTGCCAACGCTTCCTTATTGGATGAAGCCACTGCCGCCGCCGAAGCCATGGCCATGTGCTATTCCGTAACCGAGCCGGGGCGTAAGGTATTTTTTATCGCGGAAAATTGCCATCCGCAAACTATTGATGTGGTGCACACACGGGCCATGGGTCTGGGCATTACGCCCATCATCGGTGCGCCATCACAAATTGATTTCAAATCGGAAAAAATCTTCGGCATGTTGCTGCAATATCCCGCAACCGACGGCCAGATTATTCCTCTGGATGATTTGGCGCAACAAGCTCATAGCGCTGGAATCAAACTCGTGGTAGCCACAGATCTTCTGGCCCTGACCATTCTGCGACCGCCGGGAGAATTCGGAGCGGATATTGCCGTGGGTTCCAGCCAGCGATTGGGAATGCCCATGGGCTACGGCGGCCCGCACGCAGCCTTTCTGGCGGCGCGGGAGGAATTTACCCGGAAAATGCCGGGCCGCATTGTGGGCATTTCACGGGATGTCAATGGCGAGCCAGCCTACCGACTGGCCATTCAAACCCGCGAACAACACATTCGGCGGGAAAAAGCCACCAGTAATATCTGCACCGCCCAGGTGCTGCCCGCCATTATCTCTGCCGCACACGCCGTATATCACGGGCCGCAGGGTCTGACGGATATTGCCCTGCGCATTTACGCCTGGACGCTGGTGTTGGCCGGCGGTTTGCAGCGCATGGGCTGCAAAATCATGCACGAACATTATTTTGATACGCTGCGGATTATTCCCTCTTCCGGCGTGACTGTAGAACAAATTGTACACGACGCTGCAACACGCAAATTCAATTTCCGCACATTTGGCGACGGAACTATTGGCTTATCCCTCGATGAATTAACGGACTTGGAAGAAATCCATTCCCTGCTGCATGTATTTTCCCAGGCGCGGCCTCTGCCTTATCTGCTGAATCAAGTGGTGCAGGACGTGCGCGTGCAATACCCCACAGCCCTGGCCCGCACCAGCCGCTTTCTGACGCATCCGGTATTTAATACGCACCATAGCGAAACCGAAATGCAGCGTTATCTGCGCCTGCTGGAATCACGGGATCTTTCACTCACCACGTCCATGATTCCGCTGGGATCATGCACCATGAAACTTAATGCTGCCGTGGAAATGATGCCCATTACCACCCCCCAATGGGCGGATATACATCCATTTTGCCCGCCGGATCAGGCGGGTGGGTACCAGATTTTAATGAGCCAGCTTGAACGGTTTTTATGTGAAATCACGGGCTTTTCAGCCGTATCTTTCCAGCCCAACGCCGGTTCCCAGGGCGAATACGCCGGCCTGATGGCCATCCGGGCTTACCATGGCGGGCAGGGGCAGGCGGGCAGAAATATCTGTCTGATTCCGGTTTCCGCGCATGGCACAAACCCGGCCAGCGCGGCCGTGGCGGGGCTGGAAGTTGTGCCCGTAGCCTGCAATGAGCATGGGGATATTGATCTGCAGGATTTACGCCGGCTGGCTAAAGAGCATCAGGAAAAACTTTCCTGCCTGATGGTGACTTACCCTTCCACCCATGGGGTATTTGAAGAACATATCCGGGAAATATGCGACATTGTTCATGCCCATGGCGGGCAAATTTACATGGATGGTG
>JAKBAC010000152.1 GCA_021809365.1 Planctomycetota bacterium
CGGTAACAAAGCGGAATTGGCCTGCGGATTTCTTGGCGAGTTGCTGTAATTCCTTGCGATCTCCATTGATGGAAATAACATCGATGTGCTGGTGTGGCGTGCGTAGTTTGGCAATCTGCGCGGGCAGATCGGACTGGGATAAAAAGACCTTGGCGGTTACAAAGATACGTACCGGCCTAACGCCACGATAAGAACGACGATGACCGCTATAACAAAGAGAAAAATAAAGGCCCCCAAGGCCCACAGAAGCAGCGTATTTTTCTCGGCGGGAGGAATCGGTTCAGTTGGCTTTTTTTTGGTAACCGGACGAATCGGCGGTACTTTGCGTGTGATCATCGGGGATTGTGGTACGCCGGATAAGGTGTCCGGAACGGCAGGTTTGGGAGTTGGGCGTCCTGTTTTTTTCCCCGGCGGTAAGTCGGAATGCATGGAAGAGCTGGTAAAGCCTCCGCTTCCGGATGATGGCGGAGCCGCGGGTCTTTGTGAGGATTGATCACGAAATCCGCTGGCGGATAAACCAGGGTCTTCATTGGGATCGCGCGGGCGGCTGCCGGGGGCGCTGGTGCCGGGGTCCGCGGGGCGTGTTCGTCCGGTGTTGGTGGAACTGACGGTGGCAGGCACCTTTAACAGAGATCCGCATTTGCTGCACCGACATACGCCGCCACGGAATCCTTCATCGAGTTCCAGACGACTGTGGCAGTGATAGCATTGAACAACAATGGCCATAATGGATCAACCCATTTCCGCAAATGTTCCCGGCCGGCGGTTATGCACCTCCGGAAACTCCACTTATTTTATCATGGTTCGACTTCAAAGCGAGAAAAATCCGGATTTATCATCCGGTGCAGGGATCTGATGGCGTGGGGAGAAAGTGTAATATCCGCATCAGGAATATTACCGCCGGCCAGAATCAGACGGGATCGGCCCGATTGCAATATCCATTCATCAAGTCCCAGGGGACCGGGCAAATAATTGACCACCCGATAGCGGCCGACGGTCGGCTCAACGGGCGTAACAAGGTGAAACGAATAATCGGCAATAAAATGGCGGCGAATCATGACATCAATGCGCGATGCGTGAAGAATAAGATGAGCGTCCATGGGGCCAAGAATGACTTTTACTCCCGCGCCGGCCAACATGGATCGGGCCTGCAAGCCAGGATTCAGCCGCAAGATCATGGCAGGAGTAATGCGATATAGCCGCGCCAGATAATCCAGAGAATTTCCCCCCTGCACAGTGATAAGTTTCACTAATGTATCGCCGGGGATAATCGCTGAACCTAATATACTGTGACGATTAATCTCCATGAGCATGGATCGAATGGCAACCGCCTGCCTTTCGCCAAAGCCGGAAATATGCCGCAAGGCTGTTTGCAGAGTTCGCCGAGCCGTCAGCAACCGCCTTTGGCGAAGCTCCAAACGAGCTTGGCTGACTTGCCGGCGCGTACGGACCAATAGCCCAGGCGACAGAACGTGAAGAACTTCCGGTCCAGCAGCGGGGGCGAGATCAGATGTGAAGCTTTGAGCCAGCGGCCCGGCGTCCGAATTATCCGGCGACGAGAAGGGCGTAGCAGGATCTTGATTCGTCGTCGGTTGTTTGGCCAGCGGCGCTGTTATGGCATGGTGCGGCTGCAACGCCTTGAGGACCTGCTTGCGTACTTTAATCGCTTGCCAGGCACCCCATATCATCAGAATGCTGACGATAATCCAGAGCAGAGCATCCCGTGATTTTGGCGCTGAACCGGATTTAAAGCGAATAGCCATGCCGCTCACTGTACACGCACTATGCACCTTTGATCCACTGATGCCGGCGGATATTCAACACAAAACCGGGCCAATCCGTTAAACTGTATTCCCCTGTGAAGAACCGTCACAGTAACCCCGGGGGCCGTCCCGGGCGGAGATGGAGCCATGCCTTTGCAATGTTTGCCCCGGCGGCGCATGCAGGCTCCTGGAAAACGAAAATGCAAATTGAAGGATTAACACCATGGAAACCCCTTATCTGACAACTGATTTACCCGGGGTCGGCGGGCAGATTAAAATTCGACCCGATGATTTCATCGTGGAGGAAATTCCACTTTATGAACCATCCGGCAACGGCATTCATTGTTATGCACACATTGAAAAACGCGGCATTCCCACTCTGGCGGCGGTGAACGTATTTGCCAAGGCTTTGGGACGGCGTTCTATAGAAGTCGGGTATGCCGGGTTGAAAGATGCCCAGGCGGTAGCGCGGCAAACCTTCAGCATTGAGCATGAAGGGCATGAACGCATCGCAGCGTTAAAACTGCCCAACATCAAAATTCTGGCGGTGAAACGCCATACCAATAAACTTAAAATCGGTCACTTGGCAGGCAATCGTTTTACAGTCAAAATTCGCCGGGCGGAATGGAGCCTGCCGGGCGGATCGCTATCTGAGGCGCAAACACGGGCGGCGGCGGTACTGGCAAGATTATCGCGAACCGGCGTGCCGAACTTTTTCGGCATGCAGAGATTCGGCATGAGAAGGGATAACCATCTGCTGGGGCTTTTTCTGCTGCGCGATCAAAGCAAGGAGTTTCTCACGCGGTGGCTGGGAGAACCTGATGAAAGCGTGGATCACGGTTCCGTGCTTCAGGCTCGCCGGCATTTTGCCAATAACAATCTGGAACTGGCCAATGCCCATTGGCCGGGACACTTGCGCGACGAGCGACGAGCGCTAAGCATTCTGGCCAGAAATCCGGGGCAGTGGGATAAAGCCATGCGGGTGGTGGATATTCGCCTGAAGCGACTGCTGATCTCGGCGTTGCAGGCCCATTTGTTTAATGAATTGCTGCGCAGGCGTATGGGCGAGTTAAATAAAATCCTGCCCGGTGATTTGGCGTGGAAACATGATATTGGGGCGGTATTCCGCGTGGAGATGGCCGACGATAAAGTGCAAATTGAGCAGGCCCGCTGCGATCAACATGAAATTTCCCCGTCCGGCCCCATGTTCGGCTACCGCATGACGCAGCCGGAGGGATTGCCGCTGGAAATGGAAAATAAAGTTCTGGCGTCTAATGACCTGACACTGGAAGCCTTTCAGGGGCCGCGGGCCTATAAGACCAAAGGCTCCCGCCGGCCCATGCGGTTTTTCCCCACCGATATGCACCTGAACACCGGCACCGATGACGTCGGGCCGTACCTGGAATTAAAATTTGTTTCACCGCCCGGCTGCTTTGCCACAGTTCTGCTGGGGGAAATCATGAAAACCGATGTGCCGGAACAATAATATTCTGCATAGCGTTGCCGGAGGCGATCAGATGCGATGTGGCATAATTCACGATTTCACCGCCGAGCGTTGATCTTGATGGTCAATAATTCCTTGGCAGGCGATGTACCGAGAATATCCTGTTCAATAATGGCAATCGCCTGCCGCTGAACCCGCCATACAAAATGTTCCGCGACATCGGACACATCCACCCAGCGGAAATCATCATGTTCGGCATCGATGATCACTTTGGCGTGCGGTGCGATCTGCGCAGCGAACACGGGCAAAACCGTCACTCGGTCGCGTGCGCGATGATAAAAACTTTCCAGATATTCCACCTGAAAAAATTTTGTCGGCACAAGCTGCGTTTCCTCTTTAAGCTCCCGAAGTGCCGCGTCGATGGCGGTTTCCCCTGACTTTATCCCACCGTAAACCGTTTGCCATGTTCCGGCGTAGTCGCCCGACCCTGCCGCCCGATGCAATTGCAGGAACTGCGCTCCACCCGACAAAAGCCTAAACACATAAACCGCCACGCGATTAGACTTCACCTTGGGCATAAACCAGCTCCGTAATAACGCCTGTGTTGTACCACAGCACCGGTGGCGCGGGCAATGACCTGGTGGTACGCTGCTAATGATCCCGCTGGGCTAATTCGATGACCAGTTGGGCCAGGGGGTGGGCGGCGGGGCCAAGGCGGGCGGCCATGTCCTGGGCGATTTGAACCTGCTTGGCGAGATGTTGGCGCGATTCTTCCAGGCCCAACAGCGACGGATAGGTCAGCTTTCCAATAGCCGCATCCTTGCCGGCCTTTTTACCTAGATTCTCCGCGGTGGAAGTCGCATCCAGCACGTCATCCACAATTTGAAATGCTAAACCTACGGCTCGCCCTAACGCGTCAACGGTGTGTAAATCCGCCTCAGAAACACCGCCGGATAAGGCCCCCATGCGGCAGGCGGCGTTAATCAGCGCGCCGGTTTTCATACGGTGAATGCGCTGCAAATGTGTTAATGAGCCACTGGCCCCTTTGGACTTTTCCGCCGGGTAGCATGTGTCCAATATCTGCCCGCCGATCATGCCCGCGGCCCCCGTAGCCACGCCCAGTTCTTTGACCAGCCGGATAGCCAATGCCGGATCAGGCACGTGCGTTGCCAGCAATTCAAAGGCCAGGGTGTTCATCGCGTCACCCGCCAGGATCGCAACGGCATCGCCATAAACTTTATGATTGGTGGGCCGACCGCGCCGGAGATCATCATTGTCCATCGCAGGCAAATCATCGTGCACCAGCGAAAAACAGTGAATGAGTTCCAAGGCACCGGCCGCCGGTAATGCCGCCGCTTCATCGCCCCCCACCGCCCGGCAGGATAACATTGCCAACGCCGGGCGGATGCGTTTCCCCGGACCAAACAGGCTGTAGGAAATGGATTCCATCAGAACCGGCGGTGCGTCAGGTACGTGCGCGAGAACCCCGCGAAGAAAATCATCCGTTTGCAAAGCGAATGATTTAACCATATCCATAATATTACAACTTGATGCAACCGGTGCCGATGCAGCCATGGTGCCTCCTAAAAATTCCGCGGCCAAATTATACCGCACGGCTCATTATTTCGCACAGGCACCCTGAAGGCGCCGAGCAGGCGGAGAAATTGCCACGCCCGGCGATAATAAATTAATTCGGTTGCTGGATTCATACCCGCTGATGCGGTATGACATAGAGTGGCGATGGTATTGGAGATACACTCATGCGCGTGAGTAAAATTCTGGCGGCCCTTGTGATTACCACTCTGACACCGGCGGGCGCTGGTATCGCTGCGACCTGGCAACCCCATATAAATACGGCCAATTTACGCGATACGATTACCGTGCAGATTATTCATCACGCGCAGCCGGCCATTGTGTCTATTACAGCTAAGAAAATTATTGCGCGCGAAGTCAATGTTTTCGGCAATATGTTCTTAGCGCCGGGGTTTGGAGAAATCGTCCGCACGCCCGCCGATTTTCTGGGTAGCGGATTTATTATTCAAAAGAACGGCTACGTGGTGACCAACAATCATGTGGTGGATCAGGCCAAACAGATTTCCGTGACCTTATCCAACGGGAAAAAATATGCCGCTCACGTTGTCGGCAGCGATCCGCAGGCGGACTTGGCGATTTTGAAAATAACCGCCGCCACCGGCCACACATTTCCAACGCTTCCCCTGGGGGATTCTTCGACGTTGATGATTGGTGAACCCACGATCGCCGTGGGCAATCCATTCGGATTCAGTCAAAGTGTCAGTACGGGAATTGTCTCAGCGATCGGCCGGGAAATTCATGAGCCGAATAATCCGGTACCGCTGAAAAACCTGATACAAACGGATGCCGCAATTAATCCCGGCAACTCCGGAGGCCCGCTGTTAAATGCGTATGGGCAGGTCATCGGCATCAATACCGCCATCCGGGGCAATGCCCAGAATATCGGCTTTGCCATCGGCGTGAACAGACTCTATGGACTCATCAGCACCCTGATGAACCCGGAAATCACCAATGGCGTGCTGATTCCCGTCACATTTGCCGGCCAGAGAACATTTCATTCGCCGGCCACCATTGACCAGCACGTTGTGATTGCCGGAACACATGGCCCGACGGTGGTGTCCGTAGACGGAATTCCCACTCCGAATTTACTTGATGCGTATGCGGCCCTGCTGACCGTGACGATTGGGGAAAAAACTGTGGTGGTGGATTTTTCCAATGGCACAAAGAGAACTTACCCCGTGAGTGTGGCCCCGCCGACGCCGGCGCAGATCAAGGTGCGGCGAATTATTCAAGCGGTCAAGCAAGTCATGGGCTGTACGATCGAACAGGTAACGCCGACACTGGGGAAAAAATTTAATCTCGGCGTAAACAACGGCCTGCTTATTACGCAAGTGAATGCCGGCTCCATGGCGGCCCAGGCAGGGTTGAAACCGGGGGATGTGCTGGTGCAGTTAGGCCCGTATCGCATCAGAACCCTTACGGATCTTGGATCCCTGCTGCCGCGCCTGCCCAATCAGGGGCAGGTTCTTGTCAGGGTGGTGCGCCATCATCGGCTGGGCCAGGGGTATTTAGCCATGCCAGGGAATACGCACTGATTCTGTAATAACCTAAACGCGCACGGTTTCAGAAATCGGGATTGAATAGAACCTGGAATCTGGAATCTGGAACTTGGAAGGCTTTGGAAGCGCTGCCGCTGCTATTTTGCTCAACGAATATTCCGCTCTCTACTGAATATTCCGAATGTACTGACGCTACTGACAATACTGCGTTTACTGAATGTTCTGCATGTACTGCGCCATTACGGAATAACGACCTGCCGCGGTACGGATGTGGCGGACCAGCGCAGCATCCAGAGTTGCGGCAGCGGTACGCGCTCCACGTGGCCGTCTTCGTATGAAACATTTATCGCTCGACCATGGCGATCAATGCACAGGCGGCCCAATCCGCCGGGACCTTTCGGGGCACCGGTGGGGTATCCCGTATTAAGTGTATAAGGCAACTGCGGCGGCTGATTGCTGCTGTCGGGCCATGTGTCCGCCCAGATGGCATCGGCAAATACCGGCGTCTGCGGCCCGGGCGTCTGATCGCTGTAGCTGAAATAGGGTTGCAATCCCAGGAGCTGATGGAACTTGTACCAGCGCAGGGGCTTGGGGTCGGCAGCGGATGCCACCAGCGACGTATCAAAGAGCCACGCATTGATGCCATAGCTGCCGAAATGCCCGGCGATCGTCGGCTTGTTCCACCAGGCCGCCGGACCCCAGGTGGTAAATGCGTCGCCATAACCAGCCGAGCCGGGAGCCAGTGTCCGATTGGGCGTGCTGGGACAAATCAGGGCCGCCTGCTCAACGGCCGGAATATAAGATGCGGTATTCTGATCCTGAAATACGGGCGGCTGATTGGCAAAATAAGGCCCCAGCATTTCCAGCCAGTACATGTTGGGCAGGTCGGGATCATAAGGAAGTCCGTGGGCATGTTCTTCGGTAAAATATTCGATATAGGCTGCGCCCATTTCATGCAGATTGGACGCACAGACAGTAGCCTGTGCCGCGCGGCGGGCCATGGCCAAAGCAGGCAGGAGTAACGCAATCAAAACGGCGATAATCGACACGACAACCAGCAACTCAATGAGAGAAAACGCCCGGCGCGGCGCGGCCACGACACGCTGCAAAAGACGTGGGGGTTGAGAGTTTGGCGATAAATTAACCATGCCATTCATCCAGGCAAATTCTATCAGATTACATGCCGCAGCGAAAATTCTCAAAAACGCCGGCCGCGTGCACGCCTATTTATAAAGCAAGGCCTTGCGCGAAAACCGCGCACGATGGTGATTCCCCTTTCGCTCGGGGCGGCAGCGGGGCCGATAATGCAACACCTGTGATTTTTGCATGAGTGGAACCCGTAGAACATCGAATCTAAACCTGTATTAAAAAATATGCCGAATCATGTGATCCGAAAGACGCGCTGCGTCGGGAAGGATCCTCGTGGTTATGGGCTGTTTCAGGCGGATTTTCGGACAATGTTCTTATATCCATCCCTTGGATTATGCCGATAAATATCAGGTAGATGCAATCGCGACCTCTCATTGCATCGGAGTAATGTTCTATGGCCAATGCTGATTTAGCATCTCTGTTCCCCGTTGTCATGCCACATATTCAACGGTGGTTT
>JAKBAC010000016.1 GCA_021809365.1 Planctomycetota bacterium
ATGTTCACCGCCCGCACGGCAGATCGAACGATGGCGATTACTCGAATAAGCGTTGATCTCGCTGATCACATCCATCGCCCATGATCGCTCGTTGTAGGTAATCTTTGCTTTGGCCACCGAATTTCTCCGTACGCTTCGCGCCGGTTTTGCGCTGTATCTGGAATGTTTCCATTTCATCTCTGGTCGCGCCCGCCAGCGATTGCCACGCTTCGCCCAACCGCTGGCTGGCCAAGGTTATGTAATCGATTTTCTGCTTTTTAAATAACTGCATGTCGTCATTTTTTTCGATGCCGCAAAAGTAGCGGCCCTCCAGCAATGCGGCCACCAGAAAACTACCGCTGCCGAAGGTATTGTCCAACACCAGATCGCCCGGTCGGCTGTAGGTTCGCACGAGATATTGCCCCAGTGCCACAGGCTTCTGCGTTGGATGCCAAACCGGCCCCTCGCTTTCGGAGGTCTTGAAATAAACCACATCCGTTGGGTAGCGTTCGCCATCGCTCCGGACGCGGGACGGGAGGAAATCCCCGTAGGAGCCAGACAGTTGATTTTTCCGCACGCCCTTGTCATACCGCACACCCACCCCCATTTGGGGAAAGTACGGGGGCTGATGCGGCGAAAAAATACACACGTCCTCATGCTTTCGCAAAGGCTGCCGCTTGGCATTGAGAAAATTTGTCGGCTTGGATTTTTCCCACACCAACTTGTAACGGAACCATTTTTCGTTGGACATCATCAGCCGTGCGGTAAACAACCCCTGCGATGTAAGCACCACGGCTCCGGACGGCTTAAGGACATGGCGATAGAGCGCCCATAAATCGGCGAGGTTGATCGGGCTGTCCCACGGGTTTTGCGTGGTGCCATAAGGCAGATCGCACAATATCAGATCAACGCAATGCGCGGGAAACTGCGAAAGAAGTTGCAGGCAATCCCCTTCCAGCAGCGCGTTGGACACGTCCCGCTGGCGGAAATGGTCCCCCATCAGGGAACCGTTCGTTCTCGTAAGTGCCGCCGCGGGCAAGGCCACCGCCATTGAAGCTCCTAAACAGACTGTATGTTATTATAAACGCAAAGCGACATTCCCGGAACATGTGATCAAGGTGGCGTGATCAAGGTGGCGTTGCCTAAATAATTTGGTAATCGGTTACGGGCCTGATGGAAAAAGCGAAGGTGTGGGCGTTTCCGCGAAGTGGTGGTTGATACTTTGGTGAAGGAGTCTATGGACAGCCGCCGGATGATGGGGCATTGTTCTTCACGCCGCGAACCGCTCGCATTGTCATCCCCGATGTACCCCACCACGTTACCCAGCGTGGAAATGACACGGTGAAGACCCACCTGCGGTCTACCTTCTCAACACCGGCGACTGTTGCGCAACACGCGCGGTGAAAGCACACGCGGCTAAAATGGGATGGGACGGGGGATTTGGGATTTCAGATTTCAGATTGTGCAACGAGATGGGGCGTCCCGGCATTACGCCCGGATTTATTGCCACGCCCTCTTCGGGACGTCTGCGGACCAACCACTTGCTTGTTTCGCGAACATCGTGTATGTTGGTTGGTTAACAAACGTACTTTAAGGAGAAAAATGATGGAACTGCCTGTTTCTGGGATCAACGAGGCCCGTAGTCGAGTAACGGCGACGATTCAGACCCTTGCTGATCTGGGAAAATTGATCCGCCAATATCGTCGCGGATTGGAAATGACATTGGATCAGCTCGCCGGTGCCACCGGCATCAGCAAGCCGTACTTATCGAACATTGAAAATGGTCGGCTGGTCGGGCCGCCATCCGCGGAAAAGCTCGGTCTTATTGAGAATGCGCTGGCGATTCACGCGGGCGAGCTGGTACGGCAAGCCGACTGGCTGCGCACTCCGGAAACGATTCGGCAGTTGGTACCGGGAAGTCCTTCGGCAATGCTGCCTCGGCACGACAACGGATCGGTGGATCTGGATCGTCTGCTGCGAGATGAAGAATTTTCCGCAGCAGCCAGGCGAACCACCGTTGCACAGACGCAGGATCTGTTGAACACCGCTGATCTGTTTCCGGCGCTGGTGAATATTCCGCTGATTAATCGCGTGGCTGCGGGATCACCGACGGAATATACGGATATGGACTATCCGGCGGGTATCGCCGATGCGTACATACCGGCACCGGCGCAATACTCCCAAGGCTCCGAACCGGATCAACCCGCGCACGGCACGCCGCCGGACGCGGGGATGTTTGCGTTGCGTGTGGAAGGGGATTCAATGTCACCGCAATATTTGCCGGGGGATATTATTGTGCTATCCACCGTGGACACGCCGACGGATGGAGACGATTGCCTGGTGCGTTTGGACGAGCGGGGAAATTTCGCGACCACCTTCAAGCGGATCTATTTTGTGGATGCGGATGGAAAACCGGCGGCGGAGGGAAGCCATGTTCAACTCCGCCCGTTAAATCCGCGGCATGCGCAAAGGCTGGTGGTGCGGGAACACATCACCGGTTTGTATCCGGCGGTCTGGAAAATTACGCCCACGCCCCGGCGCGCAGCCGCGGTTCAACAGGATGCGTGTGGCATGAATGCCGATGCACCCAACAACTCGGCCAAGGCGAGGCGAACGCGCCGCGGCACCGCGGGACATGCGTCTACGCTGTAGAACTTATGCAGCACTGTCGCGGATGTACAATTACCGTGTGGGTTCAATGACCGATTGGGTGCGAACCAGCACCCGGGCGTTACGCAGCAGGTGAAATCCTTCAATATGCACCGCACGACGATGCAGTTGCGTCACGACGACCGACAGCCCTTCCGTCTGGCCGAGCTCATTTTTCCGGTGCGTGACGACGCCATCCTGTTCCTCGGCAATCCGCAACAACTCGGAAATGGAGTTCTCAAAGAGGGTCTCGGTAACATGCTCTTCATTGATGGCCAGATAATAGTGGTGGGTTTCACCAAGAGCCATATCGTAAAGTTTATCACCTTTGCAGGGGATGCGTTCCAGCAGGCCGCGATCCGGCAGGGATTTGTTGGGGAAACAGGCCAGTTCGCAAATGGTATGCGGCCCGGAAAGGGCCAGCATGTGGCCACCGGTATTAAGCAGCCAGATGGTGATATCAAATTCCCCCACAGTGCGTGCGCTGCGCGCATCGGCGCAAATCAGCTCCGGATGCAGGGGACGATCATAAACCAGCACGGAGAGGCCCGCACTACGCGGCTTCTTGTGATGAACACTCATGGTTGATTCCTTTTGGCTTTTCATATTGAACATCTCTTTTCCATTGATGGAAACCTCATGTCTCCATGCGATTTCTTCGTATCATCGGCCAATCCAATTGTTGCACTGCCGAACTTTGTACTGTTTTTTCACAATCTGTCATTCAATTCCTAAGGGACCGTGCAAAAATAACTTCACACTTTCTGGCTGGCCCTTTTGGCCGTTGGCTTCGTTGTTCGCTCCTTACAGACCCACTGGCGGGGTATGCGCGTCGCTCACGCCTCGCCAGCGGCCAAAATCCCTGCGCCAAAAAATATGAATTTATTTTTGCGCAGTCCCTAACGTCTTGTCTCCATTGCCAATCAAATAAATTCCAATGCCACTGGATTTCTAAATCCCGCAGATCGGCGAACTTCATTCTTGCAGCATTATCGGCCCTGCGATACACGCAGAGCCTGCTTGCCGCCGATCTCTTTTAGATCAAATACGACAGGCCACCACACTTTGTTTACGTTAGTATAACAATTTTCAGTGAATAACGGAAGACTTTTTTTGCAATTTTTTTAATGCCATGTATTGCCATTCCTGACACCCGCAGGCATATTATATACGTGAATATGAATTATTCGGCAGCGGTTGCCTTTTATATGCCCCGGTTTTCCAGCATAATACGTGTATGAGCAGATACATCAGCAATGCCCGAATGCAACGTGTTGACCAACATTGGCAGGCCACAAACGCGGTAATATGCGGAGATGTGACGCTCGGTGCGGATTGCAGCATCTGGTTTGGCGTGACGATTCGGGGGGATGTTGCGCCGATTACGCTCGGGGATGCGGTAAATGTTCAGGAGGGCGCGGTATTGCATTGCGATTATGGACAGCCGCTGGTTATTGGAGATCGGGTTACCATTGGCCACGGCGCGGTGGTGCATGGTGCCGGCGTTGGCGCAGGAACTCTCATAGGAATGAAAGCCGTGGTGCTTGGTGGCGCGGTGGTCGGTAAGAACTGCATCGTTGCCGCCGGCGCAGTGGTGTCACCGGGAACGATCATTCCCGATGGGCAGACGGTGATGGGGGTACCGGCGAAGGTGGTGCGTCCGGTGCGGGAAGCGGAACTTGCCGATATGCGGCACAACAACAGCCATTACATTGAACTGGCGCGGCAACATGCGGAAAATCCCGAAGGAATGTACCACCGGTAGCATCACACCACTTTTTTCTGCCAGTGGCCGCGGGCAAAAACGATGGCATTGAATATGCCGCGGTAATTCAAGTCAATAAAGATGGCCACCCACACGGCCACCAGGTTTTGATGATGAAATCCGTGCTGTATAAGCCAATACAGGCATAAGGCCAGAACCGCCCAGCGTACCACCAGAATTCCCGAAACGGTGGTGATCATGGGCAGCACGGTTTCACCCGCGCCCTTGAGCGCGCCGGAAAGCACAATCGCCAATGCAAACGCCGGCTGGGATAAACCCGCCAATACCAGCGGCCAGAATCCCGCCTTGATAACCGGTGGCGAATTGACCATTAACGAAAGCATAAAGCCCGGAAAGAAAATCATCGGTAACGCCAGAATCGTCATTGTGACCAGCCCCAGCCGGTTGGCAATTTTCCCGGCCAGCCGCGCCGCTTCGGGCTTGCCCGCTCCCAAGTATTGCCCTACCAGTGTGGACGCGGCAATTCCAAACCCGAAGCCGGGGAGAAACGAGATGGATTCAATGCGCAAGACGGCATTATGTGCCGCCAGCAGATAACCATTGGGATCATTTTCCGAATTGATGACAAACACCACAATTAAGAACTGCCCGCCCCACAACAACATTCCCTCCACCCAACTGGGAATACCGATTTTAAGTACGCGCATTAAAATGTGCGGCACAATTTTCAGATGGCGCAGACGCAAGTGAATGGGACTTAATCCGCTGAATAAAACCACCCAGGCGGACACGCCCCCGGTGAGATATGCCAGCAGCGTGCCAAACGCATCCCCGCGAATGCCCCACGCCGGCAATCCGAACCAACCGTAGGTGAAGGCCCCCGACGCGATCAGATTCACCAGCATGACCGAAAACATAATGGCCATGGGCCGCACGGTGTCACCGGCACCGCGAATGCAGGCCATCCCGATTTGGGCGGTGGTTTGCAGGCTGATGGTGATGACCATGATCCGCAGATACTGTTGCGCGAATTGCGCGGATAGCCCGCTAAGTCCGCAGACGCTAATAATGGGCCGGGCGAAAACAAACAGCACGACCGACAGCAGTGTACTGATAATAAACGCGGAACTCACGGAAGTGCCGGCGACTCTTTGGGCCATGCGCACACGGCGTGAACCGAATGCCCGGGCCACAATGGCCGTCGCCCCAACTCCCAGCGCCGCGGTCATCAACCCCGCGAACCATTGCAGATAGGTCATAATTCCCACAGCCGCCGCCGCGGCGGAAATGGTGTTCGCGGTGCCCGGCAGATGCCCGGCGACAACGGTATCCGTAAGCCCGATGACCGCATTGAGAACCTGTTCCATAATCGCGGGGCTGGCAAGTTTTAACACCAATGCGGCGGTCGGTTGATGGCCGACAAAATCCAGTCGGCGTCCACGCTTGGGAGTCATGAGCGGTTCAAGTTCCTGACCGGCCATGCTGGCGGCGTCAGATTCTTCCCATTCCGGATAATCCGTGGTCGATTTCAAAGTCTTACACCGCGCGTTTCTTGGAATGACATGACGCCGCTTTCAATTTGACGCGCGGTTCCCTTATCTTCGCCGCGGGGGCCGCCGTCCGGCTGTCTTTGATTGTCGCGGTGGCCAGCGTCAGGAGTTCCTCCGCCTGTGCCAATGAGGTCGGCGTGATATTTTTCCCGGTGATCATTTCCGCGAGTTCCGCGATCCGCTCCTGTCCGGCCAGGGGGCTGACCGATGTGAAACTTTCCCCATCGCGCACGATTTTACGGATGGTAATATGCCGATCGGCGTAGGCCGCGATCTGCGGCAAATGCGTGATGCACAGCACCTGATGACGCCGGGCGATGTCGCGCAATTTTTCACCGATAATCGTTCCCATGCGCCCGCCGACATTGGCGTCAATTTCATCAAACACCAGCACGCTCACGCGATCGCCGGCCGCAAGGATGGATTTTACCGCCAGCATCACGCGTGAGAGTTCGCCGCCGCTGGCAATCTTACGCAGTGGCCGCGCCGGCTGCCCCGGGTTGGGAGCCAGCATGAATTCCACCGATTCCAAACCGCTCGGCGAACCAAATGGATCAACGCCCGCATTGTCCACAACCGGCGGTACCGATGCGGGAAAAAATTCAATGTGGAACTGCGCATCTTTCATGCCCAGATCAGCCAATTGCGCATGCACCCCGGGCATGACCATCTCCGCGGCCTTTCGCCGCCCCTGGGAAAGTTGCGCACCGAGCTTGGACAATTCCTTTTCCAATGACGCGATGTGCGCGGCGCATTGGGTGGAATTCTGATCCGCCGATTTTAATTCCGTCAGTTGTCCCTTTATTTGTTCACGGTATTGCAGCAAGTCATCCAGCGTTCCGCCATGGCCGCAGTATTTGCTGATCAGCCGATTGAGCGTATTGAGGCGATCCGTCACCGCAGACAATTCTTCGGGATCCAGTTCGAGCCGATCCAATGTGCGGCGCAGCGTGAATGCCGCGTCATCCAGGGCGATGGTGGAATCCTTGACTTGTCCGGAGATCGTGTTGAAATCCGGATTTAATTCCGCCGCCTCCAGCAGCACCGCGGTAACGGTTTTTAACCGGCCGATAATGGCGGCATCGTCTTCATAAAGCGCTTCATACGCGCTGCCGGCGAGACGCTTGATTTTTTCGATATTGCTCAAGAGTCGATGGCGCGATTCAAGTTCTTCCAATTCTCCGGCGCGCGGGTTGGCATCTTCAATTTCTTTGAATTGAAATTCGTAAAGTTCGATCTGTTGGCGGCGCAACGTCTGGGACGCGGCCAGTTCCCGGGATTGCCGAATCAATTCCTGCCGTTGCTGGTAAACGTCGCGAAATTCCTGTCCGATGGCCCCCAGATGCCCCGCGTCATCCAGCAATGCCAATTGATTAGCGGGCTTAAGCAGATATTGCGCATCATGCTGCCCATGAATATCCACCAGTGTTTCCGCGATGTTTTTAAGCATGGCCCCGGTCAGCGGCTGGCCGTTGAGTGACGCGGAGGTGCGCCCCGATTCATGGAGCCGCCGCACCAGAATAATTTCCGGTTCATCGGCCAGGGGCAGGTCGGTAATTTCAGCGAGGCGGCGGCGCATGGTTGGATTGTGAATGGCAAATACACCGGTGATGCGGGCCTCCACCGCGCCCGCCCGCAGCATATTCTGCCCGGATCGCAAAGCCAGCAGGAGTTCCAACGCGCCCAATACCAGGGACTTGCCGGCACCCGTCTGACCGGTAAAGCAATTGAGTCCCGCGTCCAATTCAACCGCCGCATCGGCGATGACGGCCAGGTTGGAAATATGCAGTTCACGCAGCATGGTGGACCATAGACCTCTGACAAACACCGGCGGGTATTCTAACCGGAGAAGCATCAAGAGTGGATGTGTAGACGCGGTGGTTACGACAATTTGCGGGATTTGCCGACGGTCCGGTATGCTTGACGGGGATGGGCTGGATTATCGGGGAAAACATATTCAAGTCGCTTGGTTGTGATCAGCGGTTGGATGTACCTGTTCTGGAGGTACACAACGTTGCGGTTGAGTAAATGTGCCAATTGTTTGGCCGCCAGTGGCTGCCAACCGCATAATTCCAAAATGGCCTTTTGGACGGTTTGCGGTGAAGCATGCTTGCCAAGCGTATGAATTAAGCCGACGAGACGTTCGGGAAGGGGATATGTCGTGTCGGGTTGAGCTTGATCTTGAGTTGTGAACCCCCTAGATTGCGCCTTACCTAGGGGGTTGAACCCTCTAGATTGCGCCTTACCTAGGGGGTTGAACCCTCTAGATTGTGAAGTCTGCGTATTGCTGAGGTCTGCGGAAATCTGTTTTTCAATAACCTTTTCAGGTTCGGGGAAAATCAGCCTGCCGGCGTTGGCCGCCTCTTTGGAGAGCTTGTAAACGGTATTATAACCCTTACCCTGTTTCTCCAATAAGCCAATATCTCGTAAGCGAGATAAATGGGCGCTGGCGGTGAGCGTGTCAGTGCCGGTCAGTTCACGGTACAGCGAATTGTTGACTGTGCCCAGTTGTCTGGCAACGCACAATGCTGCGGCCTCATCATCCGAGAATTTGAACTTTGCAAAAGTAGCCAGCCATTGCCATTCATGTTCATCAAGGAGCTGATGAAGGAAGAAGCGGGCAGTGAAGGTATCTTGCTGGCGATCAGATTCAAATAACGGCGGTGAAAGATTGCTGCGTTGCATAGCTTTGCGCATTGCGGCGATTCCCGTTCCCTTGTTCTCCGCCAATCCAACATCATGCAGAACCGCCGCAATGGTGGGATTTCTGGTCATTGATGAGCCCTGCAGACCCCATTGCTCTTCCCGGACAATGGAGCATCCCGGGTTAATGACCTCAATACGGTTGACAAACCGAATGACCTGGACGGGACCGTGCTTGCGGTAACTGCGGTGCATTGCCGCGTTCACGACTGCTTCGCGGATGGCGTACGCCGGGATCAGCGGAGCGTCTTCCCGATGTATTTGATCCGCCCGGAGTCTGAATTTGCGGGGCATATCCTCCAGAACTTGGGAAATTAATTCAGGAATGATCAGAAATAGCGGACCGAATTTTTCAGCCGATTCGTGACGAATGGTTGGATCCGCCATCCATTCACACCCCTGAACCCGGATGTAATCAAACCGCATCATCGGGAGATGCTGCCGCAGGGCCGTGAATTTTCCGAAGAGAACAAGGCCGGCGAGCGTGAGGACGGTTCGACCCCGCTGCGTTGTCGTTGCGTTCAGACATTTCAGCAAATCTTCGTCTGTGAGGGAGAGAAGTTCGTTGGCGTAAAGCGTGTCCTTCTTGAGGTGCCGATAAGCGTTAAGTGCCCTTGGATCAACATCGGATATTGTTGTTCCAACTATGGGTTGCCGGTCCGTAGCGGCGTCATCCTGGCCCTGAAATAATACTGAGAGATCATCTTTGGTACAGCGCTGGTCAGTTGGCCCGATGCGACGATAGGTACCGTGTTCGATACCCTTCTTACGGATATATATCGGCTTGTCATGAACATCCGCCTCCGGGATGTACGCCACGACCGCTACAGCGCCGCCGTGTTGCTCCCGGCGTATGTGCGGGCGAACGGGAAAACTCAATTCGGTGCGACATTGTGTGGCAAGTTCGGATTCGATCTTCTCGGCATTACCAACGCCGCAAACGCGGTAATCCGGGGCTTCGACAGTTCCCTTATTCTCGACGCCGAGAAGCAGGTATCCGCCGCCAAGCCCCGGCTCATTGGAAAACGCACAGATCGTTTCCAAAACGGTGTCCGAGATTCTCTCCGCCCGTTTGGCTTCGATACTCGTCGTCTCGCCACCGTGGCTGAGCATTTCGAGCAGAGCGTCCAACGATTTCCATTCCGTGCTCATTGATTTAGCCTTACGCTGACGTTTCTATTTTCATCATTGTACCAGGAGATTGTTGAGTTCCTCGATGTATGTGCGGTGGTGGCTGCTGGACGGCAAGGACCATCTGGTTGTCCCACTCCGCCTGTTATTAACGCCGGTGATGCGGGCCTCCACCGCGCCCGCCCGCAGCATATTCTGCCCGGAGCGCAAAGCCAGCAGGAGTTCCAACGCGCCCAATACCAGGGACTTGCCGGCACCCGTCTGACCGGTAAAGCAATTGAGTCCCGTGTCCAATTCAACCGCCGCATCGGCGATGACGGCCAGGTTGGAAATATGCAGTTCACGCAGCATGGTGGACCATAGACCTCTGACAAACACAGGCAGGTATTCTAACCGGAGAAGCATCAAGAGTGGATGTGTAGGCGCGGTTTTTCGACAGGATGACGTATGGCAATTAATTGCCACACCCGCTGATATACGTTGCCGCCGCTTGGCGGGTTGGTGCTTCGGCGGCGATTTGTGCCAGTGCTTCGGCGGCGAAGCGGACATCCGTAAGCTCGCTTAACGCGCCGAAACTCAGGCGGGTGGTTCCCGCCAAGCCCGAGGGCTCGACGGGCTGGTCCGTGCCGATGGTCTTATGTGCCGCCGGTGCGCAATGCAGACCGGGCCGGGTGAGGATGCCGAAGTTTTCCTCCAGGTGGGCGGCCAATTTAAGCGGATCCCAACCCGCGATGCGCACGGAAAATACTCCCACCCGATTGGCGACTCCCTGCGGACCGAAATAGGCCAGGGTATCTGAATGCCCCAACGCGGTGAGAAATGTCTCACAGACCGCCCGCTGATGGGCGGCGATGTTGTCAATGCCCCGATCCAGAATCCATTGCACGCCCGCGGAAAGTCCCGCAATGCCGATGGCATTATGCGATCCGGGTTCAAAGCGATCGGGCATAAAATCGGGCTGCGTATCGCGTTCGCTAACCGAACCGGTGCCGCCCTGCCGGATGGTATGCAGAAGTGTTTCCATGCCGGGCCGAATGTATAACACGCCCGTTCCCAGCGGCCCAAAAAGACCTTTATGCCCCGGACATGCCAGGAAATCAATATGATCCGCCTGAACATCAATCGGAAGATGTCCCGCGGTTTGCGCGGCGTCCACCATGAAGGGCACTGCCGCCGCGCGCGCGATAACTCCGATTGCACGGATATTTTGAACTGTGCCGGTAACATTACTGCCATGACCGATGGCGATCAGCCGGGTGCGCGGGGTAATGGCCGCACGTAGATCAGCCGGATCAATCAGGCCTGTAACGGTATTTGCCGGCAGGCGCGTTGACGCAACCAGGCCGCGTTGCGTCAGATCGTGAATGGGCCGGAGGATGCTGTTATGATCCATGGCCGCACAGATGACGTGATCACCCGGTTTGAGGATTCCGTGGATCACCATATTCAGGGAATCCGTGCAATTGAGCGTAAAAATAAAATGATCGGCGTTTTCACCATTAAAGAGGGAATTAAGCCGCTGGCGGCAGGTGCCAATGACGTGCGCGGATTCACGGGCCTCCTTATAGGCACCACGCCCGGCGGAGGCTCCGATGTTTCCGGCGTAATCCACCATGGCTTGAAGCACTGCGGGCGGTTTGGGGAAACTGGTGGCGGCATTATCGCAATATATCCGCCGCAACGCGTGGTTCATCCGACTAGTCATTGGAATCCATATTCTGAAGGTTCTCAAGCGCTTTGAGCGGATCGTTATCCCCGGTTGCGATTTCCAGACTAATTTCATCATCAATCGGCGGTGCCACGACCACTTTGGAGGGCGGCGCTACGTCCACCGTGTCACCGGTTTCCGTCAAAGCATGATCCTGAACCGGTTCAATCGCCATGTCGCCCAGGATTGTGCGAATCGGTTTAATCTGCTTAGGCTCGCCATCAATGACGACGGTGAACGTCACAGGACCGACGCGAATGTGATCACCCGCGACCAGGGTCTGCTGTGATGTAACACGCTGATTGTTCTGATACGTGCCATTGGAGCTTTCGAGGTCCTTGAGCATGGGAACGTTGTCCTGAATCACAATCTCACAGTGATTGCGTGAAATGGACGGCAACGGAATCTGCAGGTCGGCTTCATCCGATCGGCCGATGGATGTGCGCTCCTTAAGCAATGAAAATTCCCGCCTCTGTCCATCCTCTTTGAAGATCACAAGCATCAGGTCCATCAGAGGTCTCCGCATTATGTATCCAAACCCATGGATGTTATGATACACTGTAAAAATTTATCGGCCATAACACCATGCACCATGACATAATTATAGCCGAAGATGGGGCGAAAGACGATAGGTGCGTCCCGGTCTCCCCTAGCCTGCCACTCCCACAGGTTGGCCGCGCTGCGGGCATATCCTTTCATTCCTTGCCGCCACCGGCTCAATTCGATCACTGTGGGGCGGTTGAGTCCCTTTATGTGCATATTCCATTTTGCGCCAGCAAGTGCCATTATTGTGATTTTTTTTCTCTGGCCGGCCACCTCGATCAGGCGGACGCCTTTCTTGATGCCATGGGCAGAGAGTTTAATTTGCAGCTTGCCCATTTTGGCAGACCGGCACCGAGCACTATTTTTATCGGCGGCGGCACCCCCACGCTGCTTGCACCCGTGGCTCTGGAAAGATTGATGCGGATGGTGCGTGATTTCATCAATACGGACCGCCTGATGGAATATACCGTTGAAGCCAATCCCAATACCTTTGACGCGGAGCGTGCCGATGTGTTGCGCCAGGGCGGGGTAAACCGTATGAGCTTCGGCGCGCAAAGTTTTTCGCCGGCGGAACTGGCCGTTCTCCAGCGCGATCATCATCCGCAAAGCGTACCCGTGGCCATGGATATTGCGCGCCGCGCGGGCATTGATAATATCAATCTCGATTTGATCTTCGGCATTCCCGGCCAGACGCTTGCCGCCTGGGATCGCAACCTCGCACGGGCCATTGAATTAAACACCACCCATCTATCGTGTTATGGCCTGATGTATGAACCCAACACGCCTATGACCGCCCGGATGAAACGCGGGGAAGTGGTCCCGGCGGATGACGATCTCGAAATTGCCATGCTGGCGCACACCCGCGCCCGGCTGGCCAAAGCCGGATTCATTCGCTATGAAATTTCAAACTATGCTCTGCCCGGAAAATCATGCCGGCACAATATCAATTACTGGCAGGCTCGAAATCATCTGGCCGTGGGGCCTTCGGCGGCGGGGTATCATTCCGGGTTTCGCTGGAAAAATGTCCCGAGCCTCACGCGCTATATGGATGCCCTGAACTCGGAGCATCCAGAAGTTCCCATTACGGAAATGGAGCATCTGACGGGTTTGGCCCGTTGGGGTGAATTGGCGATTCTGCAACTGCGGCTGGACGAAGGCATTGTGCCGCGGACCTTTCAGCGGCGTACCGGTGTTGATGTCATGGAAATTCTGGGCAAGATTGTCCCGCGCTATGTGGGCATGGGACTTCTCACATTGAGCAACGGCGCAATTGCGCTAACCGAAGCCGGAGTGGCCGTCTCGGATACCATCTTCGCCGATGTGCTCGAAGCATTCAGCTGCGCAACCGCCATTCCGCCCGAAGATACTGCCACGCCCACGATGTAAGATTGGTTATTTGCCATTGTCGCGACGACGGGTATACTTGGGAATAGGACAGTCCACGACCGATTCTTTATTTTTTAAGGAGTTTTTCCATGAATCGTGTATTTACCTATTGGCTTGGCATGATATTGATGATCATGTTGCCCACCGCAGTGGCGCAGGCTCATGGAGTCGGCGTGAACTTTGTTGGTAAGCCAGCCCATTCGCTGGCACCGACGGACGTAGCCGGTGTGGTGGCGCAAAAGAACTGGAATAACCTGCATATTGACAGCAGTGATCCCAACGGCCATAGCAACGGTGGCGAACTACACAATCTGATCAATGATCGCGGTGCGGTGGTGAAGGGACTCGGTATTGTTGTGGAAGGCACACCGAACTCCGGAATCTGGGGAAACGCTGGTGCCACCTGGGGATTCACAGGTGCCGATCTGACGCTACAGCAGGGGACGATCTGGCCCCATCCGCACGTCAAAATCACCGGGATTCCGTACCCGAAGTACGATGTGTATGTGTACATCAGCGCGGGAGGAAATGGCGGCCTGGCCAAGGTACATATTGCCGTCCCTGGCGGTAAGTCAGGCGTGGTAGATTCGCATTCGACCTACTTCTGCAAATTCGGGTGGACGGGCGGAAACTTTGTGCGCGCGACAGCGACTAGTTTGTCCGCGGCCAAGGCGTCAAAACCGGCAAACTATGTCGAATTCACGGGCAACACCGCGCCGGGTGTCGATTTGAACTGCAACGGCGCATTAGCCGGTTGGATTGGATTTTCAGGGATTCAGATCGTTCCTGTGGTGATGCCGACGGTTGCAAGCACTCCAATTGCCGCACCTACCGTCTCCTCCCCAGTCAGCGCCCCGGCGGTCAGCCCCGCCAGCACCCCAGTGGCCAATGCTCCGGCTGCCGGTTGGAGCGGTTCAGAGCTTTTGATCGGCGTGATAATTGGCGCCCTGGTGGTGCTGCTGGCGGTAGTTGCCAACAATTTAACCCGGAGAAAACCCGGGGCCAAATAGTCGGTCTTCCAGCGCCGGAACCCAGGAACATGGGAACATGCAAAACCGCGGGCCGACACGCCAGCCCGGCGGAGCGTAGACAGAGCGGCATCTGTCGCCTTTCGTAAGGAATTCATGCGATGTTACGACGCAGAGAAATTGTGAAAGCGGGGGTGGTCATCGCGACCGGAGCATTACTGACGGAAGCGCCCCGTTCGGCCCATGCGCAAGCAACTCCGAATGGAAGGGCTGCGGTGGAAATCGGGGCGCATCGTCGTCGTGAACTGCTGGATCACAATTGGCTATTTCAGGCCGCGAAAGCCGGACCGGGACCATCGGTTGCCGTGGAGGTGCCAGGTGCGACGGTGCCGGAAACTTCCATGGATCTTAATGATACGACATGGCGTGTGGTGCAACTGCCGCACGACTATGTGGTGGAAGGAGCGTATGATCGGCGGGCGCATGAAAGCCACGGATTTCTGCCGGTATATCCAGCCTGGTACCGGAAACACTTTCATCTGGCTGCCGGGGACGCCGGCCAATCTGTGTGGATTGATTTTGAAGGCGTCTATCGCGATGCACATGTCTATTTGAACGGCCAATTTCTAGGACGGCATCAGGGCGGCTATACGCCATTTCGGTTGGACCTTGGCAAAGCGGCCAGATACGGCGCAGAAAACGTGTTGGCGGTATATGTGAATCCAACGGAGTTTGAAGGATGGTGGTATGAGGGAGGCGGTATATACCGGCATGTATGGCTGAATGTGGCCGACCCCGTACATGTGCAGCCATGGGGTGTGTATGTTGTCAGTAAGGTGCATGATGCGTTAGGTAGACCATCGGCTGATTTGATGATTCAAACCAACATTGTCAATGAGTCAGCGATGCCGCAGACCTGCTCGATAATCACCAGCGTTCTGGGGCCACAGGGCCAGGTGTTGGCCAAACGGTCCGGCAACGCGACCATTTCCGCCGGTGGCGTCTCCGAGATTCATCAGACGGTGAATTTGTCCCAGGCGTCGCTTTGGTCTCTGGAGCAACGGAATCTGTATATGTTGACCACGGCGGTATATCGCGGTGGCGTGATGGTGGATTTGCATCGGCAGCGTTTTGGGATCCGGCAGTTGCGATTTGATTCCGCGCACGGATTTTTTCTCAATGAGAGACATGTCGAGCTCAAAGGGACTTGCAACCATCAGGACTTTTTGGGCGTGGGGATCGGCGTGCCGGACAGCTTATGGTATTGGCGCATCCGCAAACTTAAAGAGATCGGATGCAACGCCATATCTTGCGCGCACAGTGTGATGCCGCAGGCCCTGTATGATGCTTGCGATGAATTGGGGGTTCTGGTAGTGGCGGAAAACCGGCGGCTCGGTGACCGTTATGGTCCCAAGACTCATCCCGGTGATCCCTACAAAAACACCGAGCATGTTGCCACGCTGATTTTGTCAGGCCGCAATCATCCCAGTATCATTATCTGGTCTTTATGTAATGAAGAATACATGGTTCAGGACACGAGGTATGGGAAAACCGTGCTTTCTGCCCTGATGAAGGCTGTGCATCAATATGACCAAACCCGGCCAATTACCTGTGCAATGAACGGCGGCCCGGGCAAGGCCGGAGCCACCGGCTGGGATTCTGATGCTGATCTGCAAAAGCTGCGCGGCTTCGAGGCCGTAGAAGATTTGCAGGGGTGTAACACGGATCCATTCAGCTATGACCGCTTTCACAAGACCTATCCAAGCGTGCGCATGTTTGGCAGCGAGATCGGCGCGATGACCAGTGATCGCGGGGTCTATAAGACGGACATTGCCGCCGGATATGTCAGTGCGTATCACGGTGATCCGGAGAAAGCCTGGCGGGCGATTGCAACGCGTCCATTTATGGCCGGCGGATTTGTCTGGACGGGCTGTGATTTTCGCGGCGAGCCGGTACCCTGCGGCTGGCCGGGCATCAGCTCCCACTTTGGCCTGCTGGATACGTGCTGCTTTCCCAAGGATGCCGCCATGTATTATAAGGCTTGGTGGGGTGATCGTCCGTTGGTGCATCTGCTTCCACATTGGAACTGGCGGGGACATGAGGGGCAGTCGATTCGGGTGTGGTGTTACAGCAACTGTGACGCCGTTGAATTGCACGTCAACGGCGTGAGTCTGGGACGAAAATCCATGCCGCGCTTCGGCCATATTCAGTGGCTCGTTGACTATGTGCCGGGGAGTATTCAGGCGTTCGGCTATCAACATGGGGCACTGGTCGCGCAGCATCGAATTGAAACTACCGGTGCGCCTGCGGCATTGCGGCTGGTTCCGGACCGAAAGACGTTGATTGCCGACGGACAAGATATCGTACCTATCGCGGCTTCCGTCGTTGATAGCGCCGGCCGCCTCGTACCGACTGCCAATAATAAAATTCACTTCAGCATTGCCGGCGCAGGCGACAATGCGGGCGTGGGCAATGGGGATCCCTGTTGCCACGAGCCAAACCAGGCTCCTTATCGTAGCGCTTTCAATGGCCTGTGCATGGTGCTGGCGAGGGCTGCCCAAAAAGAAGGTCTCATCCACGTTACTGCGACGGCACGCGGACTGACACCGGCCACAGTACGGCTTCTGGTCAAAACCGCAGTATGAGCACATTGCCATGATGGCGTTCCGGGGTGTGGGACGACATTGCCGGTTTGTAAGAAAAGCTTTCAGGGACCCCAGATTTTGGAAAAAGTTAATTCGTTGGAATTGTGAATGGGCGTGGGAGCGGTGTTTTCCGCCGCCGATGGGGCGGTTGCGATGTCATTGCATCGGATCACCATTTCCAGTCCGGTCACCATATATCGAAGAGCATCCATGGCATGATCACTGCCGGGCTGGGGGGTGGCTGCCGCTTGTTGCGCGTCATCGGCACCATATTGATATTCTGACGCCTCCGCAATGAGGTGCCGGCAGCAGGAATAAATTTTCAGTTTATCCGCCAGCAGTCGCGATTCGACGACGGAAATCCCCGCCGCTATGGAAAGCGGTGGCGCTTTTTCGCACACCACATCATGTCGCCGCATGAGATCAATAAGGTCGGGTCTGGCTGCGTCGGCAAAACAGCGCTCGACATTCCAGCGCTGCAACATCGCGGCGATTTTTTCCACGAGCTGCTCCAGCGGCACACGCCGGGCGTAAAATTCCTCCACCACATAAAGCCGACGATCCGCCCGCAAAACTCCGACCAGCGCCGCGGCGGGATCACGCCATCCCCAATCCACTCCCGCGCAAACAGCCAACGGCGGAACATCGCCGGATTGATCCGCATGAAGTCCCGGCGCGGCAATGACGTGATCGGAAAATGATTCATAAACCAACCCCTCCGGTGCCGCCCAGACGCCATCGAGTAAGCGCTTGCGGCGAACACCGGAAAGGCGCTCCAGTGTTTCCCGATAGGTCAGGCCGACCGGAGTGTAGAGACCGGATTGGCGATCAAAGTAAATGGGATTGTCTTCATGCCGGCTGATGAGGCGCTGCATGAGGCCGGCATTGGCCCGTACATTGAGCCAATGCCCTGGATGCGATGGGTTACATTCCGCGATTGCCTGCTGATACGGCATGACACCGTGGCGGAGGCGGGTCAAGAGTTTTTCCCAGTCGGAAAGGGTCAATTCCGTCGCTTCACAGGCGAGGATCATGTCATATTCACTGGACATCACGCGATCGGCATTGTCCAGCCCGCCCAGTACCAATTCCGAGCCATTCTCCAATACATACCCGGTGCGCCGGCCACGCGTTACGCCGCGGCGGATCGGATGGCCGGGGGGCAACACTTTTTCTTCCAGCGTTACCAGGGCGGATTGGGTCAGGCTGACGCGCGTTTTCCGGGCCAGCAGACAACGCATGGCGTTGTATTTCTGCATGCACAAAAATATTTTTTCCAAAGCCGCCCGCGTTTTGCCGGTGCCCGCCGGTCCGGCCAGAAGCACTTCACGTTCATGGCTGTAGAACAATTGCTCCGCCGCTCCCACAGGCTCATAGGGCAGCGCATTATGAGGCGCATTTCCACCGGATCGACCCTGTTTTCGCCCGCTCATACATCCTCAATGCGCACATTCTGATAGGTTTTCAACGGTTCAACGCCCTTGGATTCCGTGCCGACGTCCGACTGGTCGAGATAATGTTTCCCCAGAAATTGCAGTAAACGCACATCCCCCTCATCCACGGTCGCCACCTGGAGCTGCCTTTTCCGCAAACCGATGCGCATGGAGGCTCTGCCGCGTTGCAGTTGTCGGGCAAATGCAGCGCACAATTCAGACACGGATATTTCCAGATAATCCGCAATTTCCGCATCGGTAGCGCCGGTTGCCGCCAGGGAGACAATCTGTCCTGGTGCCTGGGCATCGCGCAGAAATTCCGCGCCGCGCGGTACCCGCGGCGGCGGTGGATTATCCACGCCGCGATTGTCGGCCACGCTGTGGGAGATCGGAATTTCCCGCTTTTCTTTCCTGGTCATGGCTTCTTTGTTCCCATGAATTCAAACGAACAAATGCGGCGGGTGTGGTTGGGAATGGCATCGCAAACCCGTGGCTTAAATCCGGCGGTGCCATTGGAATAGGCGACGGCTTTTAACTTCCACTTGGCACTGGCCTGGCAGGATCGAATCATGGCGGGATGGGAGGTTATGAGGCTCAATCGCCGACAACCCGGCTGGCGTGCGGCCACCTCGGCCACCGCATCGCGGAATCGTCCGCCTACGCCGATGCCCTGAAAGTCCGGCAGCACAACGATGCGGGAGAAGCGTTTATAGCCGGTAAATCCCGCCACTTGCGTCATACCGACGAAGGCAATGGGAATGCCGTCAAGCAATCCGCAGAAATAATCACCACCGGGAAGTTTCCCGCTCAAATAATGATGTCGCTTAAACATGGGCCATAATCCCCGTGCGCAGCGCCGGATTTCAATATGCAGTTGCGGTCGCTGAAGCCGCCCCCGGGTCAGAGTTTGGGTAGCCATATCCACGATCCAGTCGGCTTCAAGCCATTGGGCAATGTCATAATGACAACTGACGGCGACAAAGCGTTTCGAGACCACACCGGATCGAATCGCCCGCGCCACCGCCGCCGAGCCTACCTGCGCCACGGTGCGATCGACGACGGACGTAAATTCATCCATGACGGCGATATTCGTACCGGGCGAAAGCAGAAGGCGGGCAAGATCGACGCGAAATTTTTCCCCATTACTCAAAACATGGTATGGCCGCAGCCAGGCCGGTGGCGAGCTGAATCCCACGGCGGTGAGCATTTGCGTAATGCCGCGGATATCGGCGGTGCCAAAGCCGTCGATGATCGCAGCATGGGTCGGCCATTCGGCGCAATGATTCAATGCGGCATCACCAAAGACACGCCGGGCAATGCTGGTTTTTCCGCTGCCGCTGGGTCCGACAATCAGGCCGATGCGCCAGGGTTCTTCAATTCCGGGGACATCCACGGAAAACCGCTCGATGGCATCCGGAGTTGCAGGCAGATCAAACATTCCGCGTATTTGTTCTACACGAAAACTTGGTGCAATGGGGGAAGATACTGTGGTTTCAACAAGCATGACTGACAACTCCACCTGCATTTGCCTGATTACCTGATTAAAGCCATCTTGGGCGGTCGGCTGAAATGGCATGGGGCGGTTTGGGTACCATGGTACGGACTAATGGGCGTGCCCGCTAAATCGTCAGGACGCGGCACTTTCGGCCTTCCGCGGTCAGGCGATCGTACAGATCACGCTGGTCGTTTTCATCACGGCATTCCACGGCCACTTCAAACATCTGCCGCAAAGTCGCTTCTGCGGTGTCGTCCGCGGGCGGTTCGGCGATAGCCGCGGTAAGGGCGGTCAATTCTTCAGGTGTAAATCCGGCGGCGAGTTGCAAATGTGCATCCAGTTGTGCCAATTGGTCCGCCAATGCGGGTGAATCCCATTGCGCCAATTCCGCGGTACGATTGTCGGCAATGGCGTAGGCGACGGCATCCGCGCCGGTGAGATTTGTTTTAATGATCCAAATCCGCTGCCAGCCCAAAGCCTTGGCGGCGGCCCAGGTTCCGTTGCCGGCACGGATAATACCGGTCGCGTCCACAACAATGGGTTTCTGCTGGCCGAAGCGTTGCAGGCTGGCTTTAATGGCATCCAGATTATTTTCCGGATGCCGCCGAACGTTGGCGGGATCGGGTGTGACGGATTCAATGGGAACAAGACTTGCGGGTGTGATTGTTTCAATAGCCATGCCACCGTTGTAGGCACTGGCGGGAGGAGATAACCACGATCAACGACAGGGCAAGGCACAGGAATTCATCTTCACGGCACTAGGCCTTTGAGAATTACTGCCGGGAACATCCGGGGGCCAAATCCTCCGCGAATTGTTGCCGTCAGCTCTCCCTGTTTGGCGCCGTCTGCTGCCGATGGGGGGGGGGCTGTCTTGCGTTTCCGGGGTGCGGCGCATTTATGTGGAATCCATATTTTGGAATGTGCGTGCCCTACGGGTTGGTAGCAATCGGATGAATCGTAGAAAAAAGGCCGCGATGAATTGACATCGCGGCCTTTACGAAAATTGGAGGCAAGGGGGCTCGAACCCCTGACCTTCTCGATGCCATCGAGACGCTCTCCCAACTGAGCTATGCCCCCGTTTCGTATATGATTAACGTATCCGAATCAACGCCGTGGGTCAAGGGCCGACTTTGTGAGCGGCCTTGTCAAATTGCCACATTGCGTCCGTTGCCTTATCTTGATTTCCCGTGAACGCCTGGAGAGTTTATGACAACACATATTGGATTACTGGGCTGCGGTACCGTCGGGGCGACGGTGGCCGAGATGCTGCTGAAAGATAAGACCCTCTTGTCCAAGCGATCCGGACAGTCGCTTTCGCTGAAGCGCATTATGATTCGTGATGCGGCGAAAATCCGTCCAGCCGGGATTCCCGCAAAGCTGTTTACCACTGATCCCGCTGATATTCTCAATGACCCGGAGATTCAGATTGTGGTCGAGGTCATGGGCGGCATTGAGCCGGCCAGGACGCTGTCGATACAGGCGGTAAAGTCCGGCAAATTTCTGGTCACGGCCAATAAGCATCTGCTGGCGCTGCACGGGCCGGAAATTTTCACCGCCGCCGCCAAGGCCCGCTCCTGTGTATGCTTTGAAGCATCGTGTGGCGGCGCGATTCCAATTGTCCTGGCGCTGACGCGCGGTCTGGTGGCCAATGATATTGAGCAGATCGTGGGCATTGTCAATGGAACGTGCAACTACATATTAAGCGAGATGAGTTCCAGCGTGAAAAGCTACGCCGCCGCATTATCCGAGGCCCAGGCGGCGGGCTATGCCGAACCCGACCCGACCTTGGATGTCACGGGCGGCGACAGCGCGCACAAGCTGGCAATTCTCGCGGCACTGGCATTTGGCGTGCATGTGCCATTTGAGCAGATCCATGTCAGCGGCATCGATCGCCTGGAGGATATGGATTTACGCTTCGGCCGGGAGCTGGGATATGTCTGCAAACTCCTGGCCATTGCGGATAAACATGACGATGGCATATCCCTGCGCGTGCATCCGGCCTTCGTGGCGGAGAAGCACCTGCTGGCCAGCGTCAACGGATCATTTAACGCCATTGCGGTGGTTGGACATGCCAGCGGACAAACCATTTATTATGGGCGCGGCGCGGGCGGTCGCCCCACGGCCAGCGCGGTCATCGCGGACATTGTGGAGGCGGCCATGGGAATCGCTCCGCTATTATTCAGGCAGTTGCCGCTGCTGACGCGCCGCGCTGCGATGCCCGTCGTGCCGATACGGGAGGTTATCTCCCGGCATTATCTGCGGATGATGGTTCATGACCGCCCGGGAATGCTGCATCAGATCACCGGCATTCTGGGCCGGCGCGGTATTTCACTGGCGGCCATGATGCAGCATGAATCCACGGAAGGGCAATTTGTACCCTTGGTCATTATGACCCACGCGGCACCGGATGGCATGGTCACCGAGGCCGTTGCGGCAATTGATCGCCTGCGCGGGATTGAAGGCCATACGCGGCATATCCGCGTGATTGACCCGCCGCAATAAGGCACGGCGGCGGGAGCCGATGTATGAACGGCGAATTGCGCGTCGTGTCCAACTGACAACCCGTTGGTTTTTAAGGAAGAATGAAAAGCTGTGACATCACCTGAAAATCGGGGGTCCACAACAGAAGGCGTCGGCGTTTCGCCTTCACTTGGACCGATCCTGGAATATGAACAGTTGACCGCGCACGCCACACTTTTCGGGCGCGATGTATGGCGGCTGGCGGGGTTGTCGATTCTCATTGGAATCGTGGCCACGGCGGCGGCCATGGCGTTGCTGCGACTGATTGGTTTACTGACCAATCTCTGCTTTTATGGGCGCTTTTCATTTTCCTTTGCCGATCCGACATCCGCGCATCTGGGAATATGGGTCATAGCCGTTCCGATTGTCGGCGCGGTGGTCGTAGGCTTTATGGCCCGGTTCGGTCATGCGGGCATTCGCGGGCATGGTATTCCAGAAGCCATGGAGACGATTCTGACCAACCAAAGCCGCATTCCCAAACGTCTCACGCTGCTGAAACCCATTTCCGCGGCTATCAGTATCGGCACAGGCGGCCCATTTGGCGCGGAAGGCCCGATCATCGCAACTGGTGGAGCCTTTGGATCAATGGTGGGGCAGATTCTGCACACCACGGCCGATGAACGCAAGATTCTGCTTTCGGCGGGTGCGGCGGCGGGTATGGCGGCAACATTCGGGTCCCCGGTCTCAGCCGTTCTGCTGGCGGTGGAATTGCTGTTATTTGAATTTCGCGCGCGATCGCTTGTGCCGGTGGCTTTAGCCAGTGCCACCGCGGCGGGTTTGCGAATTATATTTATGGGTGACAAACCCATTTTTGCGATGCCCAATATCGGCCCGGCGGAACACTGGTCGCTGGTGATTTATGCCATCATCGGTCTGATTGCGGGAGTGGCGGCGGCGGGTGTCACGCGCCTGCTGTATCTGGTGGAAGACGGTTTTGAGAAATATAGCCACATTCATTGGATGTGGTGGCCGGCCTGCGGCGCGGTGGTGGTGGGCGTGTGCGGATACTTTGACAATCACACCATGGGCGTTGGCTATGACAATATATCGAAGCTGTTAACCGGCGGCATGGCCCTCCAAGCCATTCTCATGCTCCTGATCCTGAAATGGGTTTCCTGGACCGTGGCCTTGGGCAGCGGTACCTCCGGCGGCACATTGGCTCCGCTGTTTACCCTCGGCAGCGCCATGGGCCTGTTGCTGGGCATGGCGGCGGCGCATCTATTTCCTGATTCCGGCGTGGATGTGCGCGTGGCGGCGCTGGTCGGAATGGCGGCACTATTTGCCGGCGCATCACGCGCGCTCTTGACCAGTATTGTTTTCGCATTTGAAACCACCATGCAACCGCACGGCTTGCTGCCGCTGCTGGCAGGTTGTACGACAGCCTTTCTGGTTTCCTGCCTGCTGATGCGTGATACCATCATGACCGAAAAAATTGCGCGGCGCGGCATCCGTGTACAGACGGAATTTTCGACGGATTTTCTAGATCGTCTTTTTGTGCGGGATGCCTATACGCGGGATGCCATTTCCCTGGATGGCTCCAAAACAGTGGCCGATACACGACAGATGATTTTTGCCAGATGGGCGGTATTGAAGCACCATGAATTTCCGGTTGTTGATGGGGAAAACAAGCTCATCGGCGTGCTGTCCTACCGTGAACTTCTGGATACGCGCGTTGATGCCGCCAGCACCGTGCAGGCGTTGATAAAACGCAAGCCCATCGTCATTGAACCAAACAGTCCGCTGCGACTGGCGGACAATCTGATGTCCCGCCACAACGTGGGGCAGCTGATTGTCACTGATCCGGAAAAGCCGGATCGCCCCATCGGTGTGATTACGCGCACGGACCTGCTGGCGGCACACCGCCGCTTCAGTTGAGATTGTGCCCGCATGACGCATAAGCAAATGCGCGCGACCCATGCCGCACGGGAGTTACACATGGCAGAAATCAGCGGGATTTTTCTCATTTGCGCTTCGAGAGTTTGCAGTGGGAATCCATGCTTCATACAATCCGCTCTTGGATTGAAGCATGATGTGTCGTTCGTGCTGGAATAAGGGATGGTACCGTGGCTGAAAAGAATTTTGCTGATCGACTGGCCCAGGCGATTCAGGATAAGAAAACTCCGCTGATTGTGGGGCTGGACCCGGTTTATGAAAATCTGCCGCCGGCGATTATCAGCCGCCCCGGCTTCAGTGATGCGCGATCATGCGCCGCATGCGTCGATGCGCTTTCGGAATTTGGCCGACAGATTATCCGTACCGTGGCACCGCATGTCCCGGCGGTAAAAATTAATATCGCCTATTTCGAGCGGTATCTGTGGGATGGCGTGGAGGCTTATTACAATTTGGTGCAGGAAGCCCATGGCCACGGATTACTGGTCATCGGCGATGTGAAACGCGGGGACATCGGCCACACGTCCACGCAATATGCGCTGGGCCATCTGGGCGATAACCATTGGCAGGACACCGGGCGGATGGTTGGCCCGGATGCAATCACGATCAACCCATATTTTGGCTTGGATGGTATTGCGCCGTTTTTGGATGAGGCAACGGCGCGGGGCAAGGGGGCGTTCGCTCTCCTGCGCACCAGCAACGCCAGTGCGGGTCAGATACAGGAAATCCCGACAACCGATGGTCGGCCCGTGTTTCTGCACATTGCGGAAATGATTGAATCCTGGGGTGCCGCGGCGCGGGGAGAATGTGGATTCAGCAGTCTGGGCGCGGTGGTCGGGGCTACCAGCGGAGCGGCGATTGCGCAAATCCGCCAGGCCATGCCGCACACCATTTTTCTAATTCCAGGGATCGGTGCCCAGGGAGGCAGCCTGGCTGATTGCGCCGCCGCCTTCTCGCCGGAGGGCCTCGGAGCGGTTATTTCCGCCAGCCGCTCCGTGATCTTTGCGCATCGTGAGTCCCGCTTTGCCAATGCTCCCGCAGCGCAATGGACCAACGCGGTGTTACAGTCGGTGATGGAAACCAAATCGCAGATTGCGGCGGCGATTCCGGCATTTCAATGATTCACTTTTCAGCGGCGCGGATGGAACAACATCATGGCGGTACAACACGTGAACAGCAATTTCAGAGGCCAACGCGCCGTGGTCATGGGCTTGGGCCGATTTGGCGGGGGCGTGGGCGTAGCGCGCTGGCTGGCGCAACAGGGAGCGGATGTGACGGTCACGGATCAGGACCCGGCGGAAAAATTGCAATCCAGCATCGCCCAGCTTTCAGATACCCCGATTGTCCTGCAACTCGGCGGCCATGATCCTGAAATTCTCGACACCTGCGATTTATTGGTGGTGAATCCGGCGGTGGACAAGATACGGTCCGCGTTTTTTCAGGCGGCGTTGCAGCGCCGGATTGCACTGACCACGGAAATCAATATTTTTCTGCATCAGTGCCCGGCCAAAGTGATCGGCGTCACCGGCAGCGCCGGCAAATCCACCACGGCCGCCATGATCCATCTGGCGTTGACGGCCGCACTTGGCAAAATCAGCAATCGCAGGGCCTGGCTGGGCGGCAATATCGGGGGTTCGCTGCTGGGTGATCTGGAGAAAATAAAACCGGATGATCTGGTGGTGCTGGAGCTGTCGAGCTTCATGCTGGAAGATTTGCCATGGATCGCCTCTTCCCCGCATATCGCGGTGGTGACGAATTTGGCGGGCAATCATCTGGATCGCCATGGAACACTGGAACGTTATGCCTCCGCCAAACAGAATATACTGCGTTTTCAAACCGCTGATGACATCGCCATTCTCAATGATGATGATCCGGCCATTCGCGCCTGGAATACGCATACGCGGGGGCATGTGGCGTATTACAGTACCGCGCGGGTGCCGGACATAAAGTTGGCGGTGCCGGGGCGGCATAACCAGTCCAATGCGCTGGCCGCGCTGGCTGTGCTCAAAGCGGCCTGCCTGGAGGCGGAGGCTCCCACAGCGCTGGCGGCGCTGGCCGAATTCCGCGGCTTGCCGCACCGCCTGCAACTGGTGCATACCAGTGATTCGGGGGTGCGATGGTTGAATGACTCCAAGGCCACCACTCCGGAGGCGGCAATGACCGCATTGGCTGCGATGGAGAAAGGACACTTTGTGTGTATCATCGGCGGGTATGACAAACATGCGGATATGACGGAACTTTGCCGCCGACTGGCGGCAAAGGCGGGCGGCGTGCTGGGGATTGGCGCAACTGGCCAGGCCATGGTCAACAGGGTTCTTACACTCGGGCTGGCGGAAGATCATGCACGTTATGCGGCAACGCTGGAACAGGCGATGCGCGTGGCCGATCAATGGTTGACAGAATCGCGCAACAATTCCGGCATATTAGACACGGTGCTGCTCTCCCCGGCATGCGCATCGTATGACCAGTTTCTGAATTATGAACAGCGCGGGGAACGCTTCGCGGCGCTGGCGAAAGGACATTAAAATGTTCCGGCCGGGACGTTGTAATTCACAAGCGGAGCAACTGCGTATAGACTACGGCACGTTCTGATCGCGGTGGCCGCGCCTGGATCAGTAAAATGCCGCCATAAACAGATATCAAGCGGCTGATTCCGGTACCCGATGATGGGCAGGAATGAATCGAAATCAATGCGGGGGGTTGCCAGGCAATCTCCCGGAACCGATGTACGGGAAGGTTTCATGCAGGCTCAATGGGTGAATAGCAAAATTCGGCGCGCTGTTTTGGCATCCACACACTGCCGACTCGCAATGGCCGCCTGCATGGCGGTGCTGCTGACCATTGGATCGGCGCAGGCGCAAACGGTATCCACCCCACGCCCGCCCGCCACACACCCCGCCGCCCCTCAACCCGCCAACAGCCCGGCAATCAAAGCGCATAAGCCCAGCCCGTTCGATGGGTGGCCGGTGGAAAAAATTGAAATTTTCGGCTGTACCCCCGCGGATCGCGCCTTGATTAAAAATCAGATTCGTGTGGTTCCCGGATCCGGATATAACCGGGCCGAAGTCGGCGTGGATGTGCGTTCAATCGCGTCATTGGGACGATTTTCATCGGTACGCGCGGATATTATTCCCACCGCCACACATGAAGTCATCATTCATTATATTGTCACCGAGCGTCCGGTGATCCGAACGGTGCGGATTGTCGGAAATAAGCATGTTAAAACCAAGACGATTCTCAAATCTCTTATGGCTCATCCGGGCGGTGCCATTGATCCATTTGTATTTCAGACGGATCGGCGCGATATTGTTCGGATTTATCACAGCAAGGGATTTCTATTTGCGCGCGTGAGCCTGAGCCAGAAAGACCTGGCCGACGGCATCGTGCAATACCACGTCACCGAGGGGCCGCGGGTTTATATCAACAAAGTCTCGTTTGTCGGAAATAATTATTATCCAGACTGGTTTCTGCATTTTAAGACCGATGTAACCGCCCGCTGGAAGTTATTCTGGTTGATTCCCATCCATGACGGCGTCCTGCAACATTCCGAACTGGACGGCGACCTGGCGACGTTGCGCGAGCTTTGGCTGAAAAAGGGTTTTTTGGATTGTCGCACATCGTACAACCTGAAATTTACACCGGATCTGCATCATGTGCAGGTGCAATACATTATTCATCCTGGCCGACGATACCGCATCGGCAGCGTGATTTTGAAAGGCAATCACGCCTTGTCAACAGCGGCTTTAATGCCGGATGTCTCCATGAGGCCGGGACATTACTATGATCGCGATCTCGTAAAGGCCACACAAAAGCGCATTGAGGATGTCTATGGAAAACTTGGATACATTTACAACAAGGTCAATCCCTCATTTGCGTATATCTCCCGTCCGGGCTATGTGAATCTTATTATCCGAATAACCGAAGGCACGCCATATCACGTCGGACGGATAATTATCCGCGGCAACGCCAAAGTGGAGGATCACGTTGTCAGGCGGGAAGTGCGACTTTATCCCGGCGGCCTGTATGACACGACCGCCGTGCATCGCTCCATCTCTCATATTCAAGATCTGGGCCTGTTTAATCACGCCAATATCACCCCCATCGGCAATCAACCCAACACGCGCAACGCCCTGGTGAATCTCGACCAGGGAAGCACCGCCCAATTCATGATCGGGGCCGGCGTATCATCGGATGCGGGATTAATCGGCCAGATCAGTTTGACACAGAAAAATTTCGACATTACCGATACGCCGCATTCCCTCGGAGAACTTTTGCGCGGACAGGCCTTCCAGGGTAACGGGCAATACTTTAACATCTCCCTGGAACCGGGCACCGTTTATCAGTTGTATCGCGTGACCTTTGGCGAACCGTATCTCTGGGACAGCCCATACAGCTTCCGCAACAGCGCTTACTATTTCACCGAATATTATAATACTTACAATATTGACCGTTTGGGCGACCGCGTCACGTTCGGCAGAAGAATCACCAATCATCTGGCGGTTACGGTGGCATTCCGCTGGGAGAATGTCAATGTCAATAATATCACCGATGTCGGCCCCCCAGGCTTTGATCCCACCGAGCCTGATGCCGCGCCGCAAATCTTCGCTCAGGCCGGCGGCCACTACCTCAGCAGCATCAAGCCGGCGATTATATTTAATGATACCGACAGCTCCATATTCCCGACGAGCGGCGTTTCCGCCGGTATCTCAATGGAACAATTTGGCGCTATGGGCGGTGCCTATACCTTTACCAAGTTTGATGTGTTCGGCACGTATTACCATACGCTGTACAAGGATTTGTTTGGCCGCAAGACGGTGTTGATGCTGAAAAACGATTTGGGCTTTATTCCATGGGGAACATCGGTATTTTTCGAGCGGTTCTACGCCGGCGGCATCGGCTCTCTGCGTGGCTATACCTATCTGGGTGTCACACCGCGCGACGGCCCGCTGCAGGATGGCATCGGCGGTAACTTTATGGATGTCGGCACGGCGGAAGTGAATTTTCCGCTTTATAAGAACATGCTGCGCGGCGTTGTGTTTATGGACTTGGGAGATGTTGAACCCAATGTACACCTGGGCATCCTCCGTGCGGATGTCGGCATCGGTATTCGCGTTATCATTCCCTTTTTCGGCAAACTCCCGCTGGGTGTTGATCTGGCCTATCCCCTCCATCACGCCCAGGGGGATCACATTGAATACATCAGTTTCGCGCTTGGAATACCTATGTAGCCAATGCTGATGGAGCTGCATGATGAACGTGCAAAAACGTGAACGCCGCGCCAAGAGAAAACAGACCATGGTCGTGTTCAGTTTTCATCGTTCAGTTTTCGTCCGCGTGGAAAAATTTCCCTGGTGCAGAGTCCCTGTGCTCTGTTCCCTCCGTAATTACGGAGGGAACAGAGCACTAGCCCTGCGTACAGGGCTTTCCCTTCCACTGGCCATGCTGTTGATCCTGATACTGCGGTGGAACGTCGGCACTCTTCATGCCGCTAATACCGAAGGTGCCGGAAATTCCAAGCCTCCCAGCCTCGCCGTACTCCCCTTTGTCGCGGCTTCGCGCGATGCCAAATCCCTGGCCACGCGCATGCGATTTGCCGTGGGGCAAAAGATGTCCCGCAACGGCCATTATCACCGTGTCGATGATCATGACGTGGATGCCATGATTAACGCCCTGCAAATGCCCTGGACGCCACCGGTCACAACCAGGGATATTCAGACGGTCATTGAGTCACTGGCCACCGATCAAACCGTCGCGGGCTTCGTCAAAGGCCGCCGGCTTACGCTGGAACTATTTGTCGGCACCAAACTCACGAAGACCGTTTCGGCAACCATTCCCCCCAATAACACCAGCCCCCGGCTGACCATTGAACACATGCTCACCGCTCTGGCGCATCTGACATTTCATCATGTGCGCTCCTGGCAAATCGACCCGAATCCCGCGTTGAAAAGGCTGTTCAACGCCCGGCCCAATCTGGTCAAAGACCCGGATTTTACCCAGGCTGCTCAATTTGGCACCCATGCCGATGCCTGGGATGTTTTTCTTTTGAAGCAGGATTATCATCCGCCGCTGATTTCGGCCGCCGGCGCAAAAACACTTCCAGTCAATCGTGCCGCGATTGTGCCGCAACGTGTGGTCGTGCCGGGCGCTCAAGGCTACTGTCTGATGCTGCGCACGGACCTGAACATCGCCCAAAGCAATGGGCTGGCGTGTGAAAGCGACTGGATACCGGTGATCCAGGGCCATCGCTATCGCTTGGAGGTATGGTATCACAGCGATGCCCCGCGAATCCGGATATTCATCAATGGCTTTGCCTACAGCCCCGATCAGTTCAGCAATCCGAAGAACCCGGCCAGCGAGCGCCGGGAACTTTACCGTTGCCAGGTTTTGCCGGTGACAAAAAATAAACTCTGGAGCCGCACCGGCATCGACTTCACACCCGAATCACTTAAAAGCATGAGAAAGAAATATCCGATTCGCTGGGTGCGCATCGATTTTTTTTCATATCTCAATGCGGGCGACGCGTTTTTCCGGAATGTGGAGCTTAAAGACATTACGACAACCGGAAATCAGTGATCGATCAAATGGATGTGTCCGTTGTTTGCTTGTGCTCTACTGCTCTGTTCCACCATCCCCTGCTCAAGCCGCGGCAGCGGCTACTATGGTAGGAATCAGGACGAACGGATTGGATATCGTTGGGCTTGCTCAAATGCGACAAAACGTTGAGAATTGGGATATGGGGGTTCCCATGTATGGACCCCCGAACTTTTGCAAGGAGTCCGATAATGGCCAATATTACTTTCAAGGGCAATCCGATTCACACCGTCGGCGATGCGCCAAAGGCGGGTGGGAGATTGCCGGCGTTCACGCTGACAAAATCAGATTTAAGTGAGTTGAAATCCACCGATCTGGCGGGCAAGACGGTTATTCTCAACATATTTCCAAGCATTGATACGTCCGTGTGCGCCCGATCCGTGCGGCAATTCAATACGGACGCCGCAGCGCTGAACAACACCGTGGTATTGTGCATCTCCGCCGATCTGCCGTTCGCGCAAAACCGTTTCTGCGGCGCGGAGAACATTAAAAACGTGCAAACGCTTTCCAGCTTCCGTCATCCGGAGTTCGGCAATGTGACCGGATTGGCGATCGTGGATGGTCCGCTGGCGGGCTTACTGGCCCGGGCGGTGCTGGTGGCGGACGGCACCGGCACGATCAAATATGTGCAACTGGTGCCGGAAATTGCTCAGGAACCGGATTACGCCGGGGCCATTGGTGCCGCCAAAAATGCCTCCGGCAAATAACTTGCCGAACGGGAAAATATAACCCTGCGCCGCAGAATCTCCGTGAACGGTTACCGAAGATTATTTACAGTATCGGTTATTTCTTCTGGCGTGCGGGGCGATTATAATATGCGTCGGACGTGACGTTCGGTGTGCGTTTTAATTATGGCTGGAAGGCGAACCATGGGGATTGATGAACGAATAGTAAGCGAGATCGTTCGACGGGTGCTTACAGTGGCTAAACCCGATAAGATTATTCTCTTCGGCTCCGCCGCGACCGATCGCATGTCACGCGACAGCGACATTGACCTCTTGATTATTGAGCCGGATACACGTAATCAGCGGAGTCAATACGTGCGCGTTCGAAAGGCTCTCTGGGGCATTGACCATCCATTTGATATCGTGTTTATTTCCAGACAGTGGTTTGAAAAAAGCAAAAATGCCGTCGGAGGAATCGCACACCCGGCAAATAAATATGGAAGGGTCATCTATGAAGCCGCCTGATCAGGAGCCTGGTCCGCAGCTCGTCGCCGAGTGGTTTCCCAAGGCCAGTGACGATCTGGCAGCAGCCGAGACTCTACTCTCTCGTGATTCCCCGCTGCCGGGCCCATCCTGTTTTCATGCGCAGCAGGCGGTGGAAAAATATTTTAAGGCGATCCTGACGCATTGGAACGTTGAGGTTCCCAAAACCCATGACCTCGGTAAACTTCTCCAGTTGATTGGGGCTCGTAATGCTGACCTGGCAACGGCCTTGATTGATGTGGTGGTACTCAACACCTATGCCATCGCGAGTCGCTATCCCGGCGATCAGCCGACGCCCGACCTGAAAGAAACCCGCATGGCTCTTGATCTTGCCCGTGAAGCTCGAGCATTAATCACACCCTTATTAAGCCCATCGCTCAAGCATCCGGATTAGCCCTGCGTAGAAGCGTCGCGGCGCGATGCGGTCCGATAGAGTGGACTATGGAAATTGCATACAGCATCGGTTATACATCCCGGCAATCCGGAACCAACGAAAGCGCTTCTTGAGAGTTGTGGTTGAATATCAACCATTGCATGGCTGAATTTCAGCCACACATGGCCGTGCGCAAGCATGAAAACATGTATCAGAGAACAATAAATCGATTATAGACCGCTATTGGCTTGATTTTTGATGATGCTATCATTAAAAGTCAAGTATGATTTATAAGCGCCGTATCCTCACCACCAAGCTTCAACGTATGATTCAGCGTTTTACTGTGGTTATCGTCAGCGGCAGCCGACAGGTAGGTAAGAGCACACTGCTGCGTAACGAATTATCCGGATGGGACACCGTGGTATTTGACCCGGTGGTGGACGTATTGCTGGAACGTGATGGCACCTTTTATCCGATGGAAGTCAAATTATCATCGCACCCATCACGGAAGGACACACGCGGAATCGCGTCCTTTCGCGCCAACTATCCTAAATTGAAAATTGCGCCGGGACTGGTTATCGCACCGGCGGAACGCATTGCGCAGTTATCCGAAAATGGTTATTGCCTGCCCTGGGACGCGTATGAATCATCAAGGCTTTGCCGAGAGCGACCACTGCGGCCCCAAATTAATTTTTTATCCTGATCGGGCACACTTTGTTTAAAGATGATGAAATTGTGGCAAGTTATTGGCATGTTTTAATCAATTTAATCCCGAACGGGAATAAATTGCGATAATTTCCACTATAAATTCCCGATCAGGGTTTTTTATGGCATTTCTTATTGTATTTATTCCTGATCGGTAGTATTATTTTGTAAATGAAACCATTTTCAGGCGACATCCCGCGAAATACTATGAACGGATCGGGCAAAACGCTCGAACACCACCGTGATCCGCAGGACAGTATTGGCATGTACATTCGCCAACGTCGCCGCGCGGCGAAACTCAGCCAGCGGGAATTGGCGCAACTCGCGGATGTCGGAACACGCTTTGTTTCAGAACTGGAGAGCGGCAAGCCAACCGTACGGATGGATGTGGTAAACAAGGTATTGCGCGTGTTCGGTAAAAAAGCAAGCTATGTCGATATACCTCCGGATCAGAGGAGTACCGATGCATTATAGAACCGCAAAAGTATCTCTGAATGGCCGGGTGGCGGGGAAATTAGAAGAACTCCCCGGCGGCGCGACGCGCTTTACCTACAGCAACCCGTGGCTTCGCCGCCGCGGCGCTGTGCCCATATCCTTAACGCTGCCCTTGCGGGGAAAGCCATACGAATCGGAAGGATTACACCCATTTTTTGAAAATCTTCTCCCGGAAGGATGGCTACTGGACGTGTCGGCGCAAAAGCTGAAATTATCAAAGGCGGATGCGTTCGGTTTGCTGCTGGCCATGGGTTCCGACTGCGTGGGAGCAGTGGAAATCGGTCCGGAGTAACCTGACCGCGGGAGAGCTTTTTAGCGCGGCGCAAGTATGTTTTTTGGCAATTTAACTTGAAGGGTACCGACGTTGGCGAGTTGTGGAATATGTCTGAAGCCAACCGCGGACGCCGTGGATTATCACCCCACATGCGCCATGAGACTATTCGGGACCAGAAGGGTGCCGCATTTTGATGTTGAGATGGCGGAACTATATGCCCAGGCGGCGATACTGGCGGGGAAAATGTCGATTTCCGGGGTGCAAATCAAACTATCCATGAAAGTCTCCGAAGATCAGTCGCGGCTGGAGACGGTTGCCGCCGGTGGGCGTTACATCCTCAAGCCGCCGCAGGCGGTTTTTCCCCATCTCGCTGAAAATGAGAGCCTGACCATGCGTTTAGCTGACATGGTTGGAATTGAAATTCCGCCGCATGGCCTGATTCGCCTGAAAGATGGACGCATGGCGTATATCATCAAACGTTTTGATCGACTAGAAGGCGGTGGCAAATTACAGGTTGAGGATTTTTGCCAGTTGGCCGGCATCCCGGCTGCGGAGAAGTACACTGGATCAGCCGAACTATGCGTACGGTTGCTGCGCCAATTTTCCGATGAACCGCTTATTGAAATCCGCAAGCTCTACCGTCTGCTGCTTTTGAGTTGGTGGGTTTGCAACGGCGACCTGCACTTGAAGAATCTTTCCATGCTGACATTGGGTGATGGCCGCCACCAACTCTCACCGGCCTATGACCTGGTCAATACCCGGCTGGTGATTCCGGATGACCATGCGCTTTCCCTTCCGATATGCGGAAAGAAAGACGCCCTGACGCGCCGCATCTGGCTGGATTTCGCGAAGTATTGCGGCCTACCGGCCAAGGCTGCGGAAACTCTGCTTTCCGCCCAAATAGACGCCCTGGGCGCGGCCACGGATCTGATCCAACAATCGTTTCTTCCGCCCGCCCAGAAAGACCAATATGCCCAAATGATTGCGGAACGCACGCGCGTCCTCAAGAAAAAATGATTGGTGCCTGCCCTGGGACAGCGTGTAGATAAAGTAATTGCACCAACGCCCCGGTCCCGCAAACCACCGCCATAAAAACCGCCGCTACCCCGAAAACTAGTGCCCTGTTCCACCCGTAATTACGGGTTGACGGAGGGCCAAGGGGTGGTGGGCGCGAAGCGAGGAGGATTACGTATGGATACATACGTTGACGACGAGCGACAAAGCCCACGGCCCCTTGGCCCCCGCCCGTAGGGTTGG
>JAKBAC010000153.1 GCA_021809365.1 Planctomycetota bacterium
AGTGATTTACTCTGTTCTTGAACGGCTGCGGAATAAATGGATTGGTTCCGCCGGACCCGCCGCCATGATCCGCATGCTCACCCGTTACCACCATCATGCCGGGCTTTATCTCCGGTGACTCAATTTCTGTGTCATAATTATTGGCCAGGCCAACATGCACCATAACGGGCCGCACATATTGTCCATCTTCCACCCACACCGTCCCTGACTGGCTGAAAGCTTGCGTAGCCGCGGAGGTGGCCGCCGGCCGATTCCCTCCGGCAACTGATGTGGCTTCAGGAAGTATCTGTGACTTCAGCGGCACCCAACGCAATGCGGCATTCGGCACCATCAATACATGATCGCGTTTAGCCACCAGAAAATCGACCTGTGCGGTCAGATAAGGCAATAGCTTTCCACCTGGATTATCGGTGCTTATGACCACGGTATAGGTCACAACGTTTTGCACCATCGTGGCATTCAGGCGAATCTGTGAAACCACCCCGCGAAATACTGCACCGGGAAATGTGTCAACTGTAAACGTCGCGACATCACCCTTTTTGATCCGCCCGATATCCGCTTCATTGACTGACGCCCAGACCTGAATCTTCTCCAGACTTTCGGCCAGCAGAAACAAACTCGGCGTACTGAAACTGGAAGCCACAGTCTGGCCGATGTCAACCCGGCGATCAATGACCACACCGTTTACCGGCGAGGTAATCGTGCAATAGCCAAGAGTGATTTGGGCGTTATTCAGCGTGGCCTGGGCCGCATCAACAGCCCGTTGTGCCTGCACCACGGATGCCTGCCCCAACGCCACGTTGGCTTTGGCCTGATCATAAGTTGATTTATACGCATCATATTGTGTAATGGACAAAGCGGTTCCGGATGCCCCCATTTTTTCCGCGCGCAACCAGTCCGCCCGCGCATCTACATACGCCGCCTGATATTGCGCCAACTTCGCAATCGCAACCTTCACATTCGCCTGCGCCTGTGCCAGCGATGCCTGGGCCAGAGCCACCTGCGCCTGATAATTCGATGGATCAATGCGGGCCAATACAGTGCCCTGTTTTACAGGCGAATCATAATCCACCCGGTTCCCATTGGCGTCCTTTCCAAAAGCGATAATCGTTCCATTCACCTGCGCTCCCACATCCACCACATCCCGCGGCTCCAATGTTCCGGTAGCGCTCACCGTAGCCGCCAGCATCCCCTCCCGGACCGGTGCAGTCTGGAAGACCATCCCATTCCCCGCGGAGGATGAGTAATGCTGCCACCCCCAATAGCCCAGAACCGCCCCACCCAGCAGTATCACAACAGTAATGAATGTATTTCTCATATCGCAACTCCGGAACTTTCCATTTTCAAATTCTCCACACATTTATTGCCGCCCTACCCGGCAGGCCGTGCTCCCGGCTTGAACAAGGGCCGTAACGTTTCCGCCGCCCACAACAAAAAAGCCCGCTCCATGGGAGTCAGTGGCTCAAAAATAGCGGCGAAATGGCGCTCCGCCGCGCACTGCATACTTCGCAATACCGCCCCACCCGCCGGGGTCAGCGACAACAACGCCCGTCGACGATCTTTGCTATCTTCCCCGCGTATGATAAATCCGGACAACTCCAATTCATCCACCATCTTGGAAGCTGACGGCAGCGTCAATCCAACTACCTCCGCGGCACTGGAAATGGAAAGCCCCGGCGACCCCTCAACGGCCATCATCATCCGAAATTGCCCCACGCGCAAATCGCCCCCTTCCGCCGTCCGTAAATGCCGCCGCAGCGACCCCATCATATTTGGAATCAACGAAACATACGATTTAGCCAGCGCATCGGCGTCCACAGCGGATGCAACACGCTCCGCCTTGGCAATGGCCTTGTTATGATTTAGTTTCCTTTTACAAGCGTTTCGCATGATGGCCTCATCGGGTTCTGCTGCGCATATTTCGCGCACTGGTGGTGAAAAGCTATTATACCGTTCTATTTTTGCTTGCATAGCCATCTGCCGCCACACCACTGCGCGGGCGTCCTTTCATATTCTATCACGCGTGAAGAGGCAAATAGTTGCAATTGGAAATTAAAATTTGCGATAAAGTATGCTATGATGATCCACCATGAAAGATGAAACGCATCCCCACACGCCAAATTACACAACGCCGCCTGACGCCGCCGCGGCGTATCCGCCCGTGCGGTCACATCATCCTGGCAACCTTGCACTGCTGATATTTTTCCGTATTACACGCAGCATTGCAGGGGGCATGATGATCGTGGCACTTCCCTATCTGGTGCTCAACACGCTGCATCAAACCACACTGGCCCTGGGAGCGATTTATGTGGCGGGCGTCATGTCCACCGCGGTTCTTGCGGTGGCCGCCGGCCAATTGGCGGATCGCTGGCATCCGAAGGGAGCCTTGCTGATTACCGGGTTCATGGTACCGTTGAGTGCCTGGATGGTCTACGCCAATCAATCTTTTCCGATGCTGCTGGCCGCTTCTATTGTTGGAGGCTTCGCGGCCACCGGATCACTCATCGGCGGTGGCGTGGGCGGCGCAGCGCAACCGGTGCAAAGTTCCGTCATCGCCAGACTTTCCACACCGAATAATCGCACCAGATATTATTCCATTCTGGCGTTCCTCAGCGGCATCGCCGGTGCCGGCGGAGCCATGCTCGTGCATTACTTTTCCACCCGCCATACTTTTCTTGCGGCGGGCGTCATTTCTTTCGTCGGGGCCGCGGCGCTGATTGCTATTACCATTCCTGAATATGTTGCCAGCCAGCCAATCGCCCGCAAGCAATCGAATCGGGCCATTCGACATTTCAGCATTACCGGCGCACTCAATGGCTTAAGTCAGGGGTTGATTACACCCTTTCTTATTCCCTTTTTTGTTCTGGTTTACCATTTATCCAGATCACGCATGGCCATCTATACCGCCATCGCCAGTATTCTCGCCTCGATCGCTCTTCTTGCAGCCCCGGCATTGGAACGCCGGTTGGGTTTTGTGCGAAGCATTACGTTTACCCGCGCTCTGGGAACGGCGCTACTTCTGCTGATGGCATCATGGCATAACCTTTGGATCGGCTTAATTATCTACCTCATAACGCCGGCCCTGCGTATTGCAGCTCTGCCCGCCCAACAGTCGGCGATCATCAACCGTGTGGAGGGCGACAGTATGGGCCGGGCCTTGGCGCTCAATCAGGTTACCCGACTCTCGGCATCATCCATTGCGATGATCTGCACAGGCGTGCTTTTTGATGTTTCAGAAATTGAAATGCCATTTTTCCTCTTCGCGGGCGTCATGGCGGTCAATATCTATCTCTATTACCGCTTTTTCGGCCACGATGGCCAAAATAATACCGCGCAATGATCGCACCATGCTGCCCCTCAGCGGAAATTCAGGGTATTTATGCCCGGCGTAATTTCCGCCCACCAAGAATCAGGCCCGCCAAAGCAAACCAGGCTGAAGTTGCGGCTCTGGTATTGCATGCGGCATGTGACAAAAAGGTGGTTCATCATAATTGATTACACTCAAAGGATTGCAACGGATTTTGACTAAGGCATCGCGAAAAAATAACGTGAGCAATTATGGCGCAGGAATTTTGACCGCCGGCTAGTGCCCTGTTCCACCCGTAATTGCGGGTGGAACAGGGCACTAGCCGCTCGCGAGGCGCATATCCGCATGGATTCTGTAACGAGCGGGCAACGCCGCCGGGAACGGAAGTTGGGTAAGGACGGGTGGGAAAACATGTCGTCGCAAGGCGGACTACCTTTACACTACCAAGCGTCGACTTTGTAACATGCGACCGCCGGAATGCGACGTGGTATAATAATTAACTCTCACTCGTGCTTGGTTGATTAACGGAGATATGCGGTGGATCGAACTGGCCCGTTAAAAGAGAATTCTCCTGTGTGTTGGGGCGCTTTATACTGGTTGCTCGTTGCCGGTGTATGCGCCGTCCCTGTTGTTTTGTCGCTATGGGTAGTCAGTCCTCGCGTGCCGATACTGTCGTCCACCCTTCCCGCACTGTTATTTATCGCGCTGCTGGTCTGGTTTTTCCATTTGGCAAGCCTGCCATCTTTAGGCTCGATCTGGGTCCGCTGCTCCCTGCCAATTCCGGTAATCTGGCTCATGCTCGCCGCCGCCACAGGGGCGTTCTTTTCAGAAAGATGCTTCCTCCACCAGGGAGGGGCATCCGGAATTTCGGCGGCAATTGTGGCAGCCGCCCTTGCATTAGTGGGTTACTCGCTACTTTTGCCGCGTCTCTTGGCGCGTCGGGCCTTGGCTCGCTCGGCGCGAGGGCTCCGGCCTTTCATTGCCAACAAATCGACGCAATCCACGCCCGGACCGCAGGCGGTGCCTGCGCCAGCTGCTGGGCTGGAGACTGACATGTCGATTAGCGGCAATAGTCCGATTCCGTGGGGCGCGCCGGTCAACGATCCCGAAAGAGAGGAGCGACTGTTCCGCTGGTTTGCGGTGCCTGAAAATCCCATTGAAAGCGTCTCCGACGACCTGTTCGACGTGAAGCAGAAGGCGACGAGATTGCTGGAGATGCTTCGGCCAGCATCACCAATGGCGGGTGCCGGGACGGTCAATATTGTCGGGCCGCGCGGATCGGGCAAATCCTCCCTGTTGCGGCTTGCCGCTCAGATTAATAGCAGTGCACAATTTGGAGAGAATGCCTCGTCCTCCGTAGCCCTGAGGTTTTGTTTTCTTTCCCTTTGGGAGTATTCGAATTCCAAGGCGGCGCTTCGGGGTGCGATTGATAAACTCCTCCAAACCATTCGTGATCGTATCGATATCCTGCCGATTGCCGGGATATCCAATGGGATAATTCGGGCGGTTTTCGGTGGGACCAACGTTATCGCCATTTCCGAGGGAATTGTTCCACCATCTCTGGACATCTGGCTCCCGGCTCTTTCCGAGTTGCTTGTCGGGGCTGGGCTGCGTATCGTTTTCTGCGTCGAGGACGATGATCGTACTGCAACCGCCGCTCGCCGCGCCGATCACTGTGAAATCATGCAGGGATTTCTGGATCGTCTCAAGAGCTTGCCGGGGTTCGGATATGTTATTTGCACATCTACGCCGGTTTGGTCGGAACCATCGCCCGATGATCCGCGGCTTGTCAGTCAGACCGAGGAGAGTAATGGGACCCGCAATTGGAGCGACTATAACGACCGATGGAAAACCGCGTGCCAAGGTGGCGAGCTTGACACCATGAAAGCACCGCCGATGAATCAAAGTGAGATCAGCGGTCTGCGCGCGGAGGTGCGCATCATGATTCTCGACGGGCGATCAAGCTGGGCGGAACGCACCAGTTATCTGCCAGTGTCGCGGCTCTGTCAATTTGACCTTCTGCTTGAAAACCAACTTGAGACCGCCGACCTAGAAGCAATATTACGAGTTTTCCGAACGTGGATGGTTCGGCAAGTGTGCCCAGATACTCGCGATATCGCCATGAAGGTTCGGCTTTGCGGGATTGAAACGCAACAGCGGCAGGGTTTGCTAAAGGCGTTTCTTTCCGATCGCTCAGGAATCGGATTGCCACAGCATATCACGCCGCGCACACTACGGAATGCCTTGCGTCAAGCCTCTCGCCATTGGACAAATATCGTTGCGAGCCTCAAGCAGGGCGGTAATGGGTGGCAGGATCGTTGGGTAGAGAGCGGTATCGATTTCGACAGTGTGCTGGTGGCGTGCTTCCTGCGCGCATGCCTGCCGGATCGGTGGCCAAGCTTCCTGCTTTCTGGAGGTAATCAGACTTTGTATACAAGCTTTCACCGCAACCTTGCGGAACACAGGCCGGGTGGGCCAGAAGCTAATAGCATGTTGCACGGTGAGGTCGTCAAGCAGCTACACGGTCTACCGCTTTGGCTCGGCCTGTCGGGTTCCGTTTGGAATATGCTCGCAGTCCAGGAATTTACTCAAGGCAGCAACGTAAGGCCCGGCGGCATTATCGGCAACGGTGCACAGACTAACTGGAATTTGTTCATCAATTCTTGAATCCGCTTGCCGCTTGGCGGAATATATTCCGCCCATTTTCCGCTGCTCCATCCACAAATCAGTGAGAAGGCCCTCGGATTAATGCAGCCCGGTGGCGCGTTGACGCAAGCGGCGAGCTGACCCCCGATGCTTTGGGATTACTCTGGATTACGGAGGCCCGGTCCAATAGCCGCCGAACCATTCTTGCGGTATGCTTTCAATCGTCGGTGAAATTGGGCATTGTGGAAGTCGTAGCGATTACGGACGCACTGGAATTCTACGTTGGTTTGGAACCGAACCGACAAGACATGCGAAAGGCGTGGGAATGAGAATTGACGAACTCAAGGTCAATGCCGTGGTTCGCGGGGGGATTTTTCCCGAACCCGTGAAGATATTGGTTGTGCAGCCGCTGGGCGATTCGGTCAAAGTCATCGGGCAGGGCATGCAGAGCGGGAAGGTTCACGAGCCGGTGCTCAATGCCCAGCAGATTGCGGCATTGCAGGCCAATCCGGAGACCGAGCCATTTGATGGCAAACCGCTGCATTTTCGCCTCGGCATTGAGGCCATGCGCCTGGCCCTGGCCTACGAATACGATCCTTATTTTGCTTTGTCCATTGCGCGGGTGGACCCGTTGCCACACCAGTTGGAGGCGGTCTACGATTATTTTCTAAAATTGCCGCGCATTCGATTCCTGCTGGCGGATGATCCGGGGGCGGGTAAGACCATCATGGCCGGGCTGCTCCTCAAAGAGTTGAAAATCCGGGGGCTGGTAAAAAGGACGCTGATTATTGCCCCGGCAAGCCTGACTTTTCAGTGGCAACGGGAAATGAAAGACAAATTCCGCGAAGATTTTGAAATTGTCCGCAGCGATGTCCTGCGCGCCAACTACGGTTCCAACCCCTGGCAGGATAAAAATCAGGTCATTACATCCGTGGCATGGGTTTCCCGCATTGAAGATGCGAAAGACAGTTTGTTGCGCAGCCGCTGGGATCTGGTGATTGTGGATGAAGCCCATAAAATGGCGGCATACGGTGATGATAAGAAAACTCTGGCCTACCAACTTGGCGAAGCCCTCTCAGGTTTGACCGATCATTATCTGCTGATGACAGCCACGCCGCACAAGGGTGATCCGGATCAGTTTTGTCTGTTTCTGGAACTGCTGGATCCGGATGTGTATGGGAATGTCAAAAGCCTTGAAGAGGCGATGAAACGCAATAACGCGCCGTTTTATTTGCGCCGCACCAAAGAAGCGCTGGTAAATTTTCCCGATCCGGATACCGGCCAGAACAAATTCCTGTTCACCAAACGAACTGTACAAACCATGAGTTTCAATATTGACCATGATGAATTTGAACTCTATGACGCCCTGACACGGTACGTGGAAGACCAGTCCATCAAGGCGCAGGCGGCCAATTCTTCCACCGGACGGGCGGTGGGTTTTACCATGGCGATGCTGCAACGGCGGTTTGCCTCCAGCGTATTTGCGGTGCGGCGCACGCTGGAGCGCATGCGTGATAAACGCAAGGCAATTTTGACCGATCCGGAAGGATACCGCGAAGAGCAGATGAATAAGCGGGTCCCGGAGAATTTTGAAGACCTGGCGGATGATGAGCAGCAAAAAATCATGTCCGATCTGGAAGGCGCGGTGCCCACGGTTGAGGCTGAAACACTGCGCGAGGATATTTTTAATCTGGAGAAACTCATTGATCTGGCCCGGCAGCTTGAGCAGCGGGAAACCGAATCCAAACTGGTAAAATTGCGCGAAGTGATCAACAGCCGGGGCATTTTCAGCGATCCTAAAATGAAGCTGCTGATATTTACCGAGCATAAGGACACACTGGATTATCTCGTCGGGAAATTGGAA
>JAKBAC010000154.1 GCA_021809365.1 Planctomycetota bacterium
GACAGCCACTCTGTTGTTCCAGCCCTATTTGCTCTACTGCTCAACTTTCTCACCTCACCTGCTCTGTTTTGGCCTGCGGCCAAAGCATTTTGAGCAGTAGAGAGTAGAACAGTAGACCGCAGGTGGCGTTGATCGTGTTGGCGACAGCCACTCTGTTGTTCCAGCCCTATTTGCTCTACTGCTCAACTTTCTCACCTCACCTGCTCTGTTTTGGCCTGCGGCCAAAACTGGGGGATCTGGATTCGAACCAGAACAAGCAGAACCAAAATCTGCTGTGCTACCGTTACACCATCCCCCAATAAGGGCTTGCCGAATGCGAATTTAACGCGCGACAAGTCCCTTACTTTATCCGATACGCACGCCATGGGTCAAACCGACGCTCAACACCCGGCTTGCTGCCGCACGGTACAATCTCACGATACGCCGTATAATTAAAAAATTGCGAATGTCGCAACCATGAGGAGTTTCGCCATGAATCGTCGGTATCTGCTGCCATTTAAGACCAAACGTTTACCGCAAATACATACCGATGTGCTGATAATCGGCGGCGGTGTTGCCGGATTGCGGGCCGCGGCGGCAGCGGCTGAAACGCTGGACGTGCTGGTGGTGTCCAAGCATCAATTATCCGAATCCAACACGTATTATGCGCAGGGCGGCATTGCCAGTGTGATGCAGGCCGATGACAGTTTCAAAAGCCATATTGATGACACGTTGACGGTCGCCTGCGGACTTGGTGATCGGCCGGCGGTGGAAACCGTGGTGCGGGAAGGGCCGGCACGGATAGAGGAACTTATACGGTGGGGGGCTAATTTCGATCGGGAAACCGATGGGCGTCTGGCCTTCGGCCGGGAGGGCGGGCATTCATTTGCGCGAATCGTTCACGCACTGGGTGATGCCACCGGGCGCGAATTGGCGAATTGTCTCATGGGAGTGGTGCGCAAGCGCGAGCAGGTTTCGATTCTGGAACACACATTTGTGCTGGATTTAATTACTCAGGAAAATCGGGCACTCGGTGCGCTGGCCTGGAATCCACAGCGCGGGCTGTTTGTGATTTTTGGCCGCAAGACCATTCTGGCCAGCGGCGGCGCTGGCGCGCTATATCGGGAAACCACCAATCCGGCCATTGCCACCGCGGACGGCCACGCCATGGCGTGGCGGGCGGGGGCGACATTGCGGGATATGGAAATGGTGCAATTTCACCCCACCACCATTTACATTGCCGGGTCCGCGCGTTCACTTGTCAGTGAGGCTGTGCGCGGCGAAGGCGCAAAACTCATTGACAAAGCGGGCTATCGCTTTATGCCGGATTATCATCCACAGGCGGATTTGGCTCCGCGGGATGTGGTGTCGCGCAGCATCATGGCGCAAATGGCAAAGACGCATACCACGCATGTGTTTCTTGATTGCAGACATATCAGCGAGCCAGCCTTCAAAGCGCGATTTCCGGGGATTTATGAAGTGTGCATACAGTTTGGCATCAACCCGGCCAGGCAGCCCATTCCGGTACATCCCAGCGCCCATTACATGGTGGGCGGAGTCGCGTGTGATCTCTTCGGCCACACGGATGTGGAGGACCTTTACGCCATCGGTGAGGCCGCGTATACGGGCCTGCACGGTGCCAATCGACTGGCCAGCAATTCACTTATTGAGGCGCTGGTATTTGGCAAGCGGGCCGGGGAAGACGCCGCGGCGGCGCTGGCCGGACAGAGCCGCCCGTTGCAATCACCGATTCTCTCCGCGGAAATTCCTCCCAGCGAACGCACGGAATTGGATATACAGGACGTTTTCGGATCGCTGCGATCTTTAATGTGGCGTAACACCGGCATCGAGCGCGTCGGGCCGCGGCTGGATGAAGCATTGGAGATCATTGACTTCTGGTCGCACTATCTGTTGGACAAAGTATTTGACAAGCCCGCGGGATGGGAACTTCAGAACATGCTCCAGATGTCGCGCCTGATTACCGCCGCCGCCGGTGTGCGGCAGGAAACCCGCGGCGTACATTATCGCACCGATTATCCGGAGCGTGATGACCGCAACTGGAAATGCCACCTGGATTGGCGCGCAATGTCAAAAATTCCTCTCAAGACCGCCGTGAACAATGGTGCGCCGTGACAAAGCATCAGTTTTCGACTCTACCGTAAAACGGGGTTACGACGGCCACGACGACGATATTTACCACCACGACACAAAGGCGCAACGACGGAATTCACCACGAGGTAACGGAGGTGAGCGGAGGGGGCGGCGACGGGACGACACGCTTCAACGAAACGCTGCGTTCAACGAGAAACGAGCGACGAGCAACAGAGTGATAACGCACCGCAATGGCGCAGGGACGGGACGACGATTGGCCAGTAGAGTAGAGGCCACAGCAGCACGATTACTGCTGTGGCCCCCCTCCTCGAACCGAACAGGCGGATTTTCCGCATTCGGCTCTCTCGATATCCGTCTCCCGTAAAGCTTTATCCCGTCCGTTCCCGACGGTTTGTCTTCACAGCGCAGTCTGGCCTCGGCTTGTCCCTTAAAGAACCGTAGTCGCAGGTATAACCTGCAAGCGGGCAAGGACACTCCTCTTGCCTCAACGTGATACCGACAGGGACCCTTGGCTCCACGGGAATTACCCCGCTTCTCAGCTACTACGGCCCCATCCGACTTCCGAACCAATACACCGCTGCGATTATGGATTCCCGCTTGGCGCTGGGGCACGACCCCCGACTGGCTCGGACCTCTCAGTTCCCAGCTTTCTCTTTTGGCATGTGCCGTCCCCTTTGACCCCGGAGAGTCCATCGGCTGCTTGTATCCGCTGCTTCACCGATGGTGCTGGCTTCCTCAACTCTGACTGCTTGGCCACTCTCGATTAGCGTAACGAGGCTGGTTTGGGTTTACTTAACGTTACGGCCCACGCCTTCGTCACACCGAGGCTCCGTCACCTAAGATTGCTCCCGATGACGCCCGGCTGGCTACATGGCTAACGGATCATTCCATGATGAACGCCTTTCAGTTCATAAGACACAGATGGTTTCACTGACGCACCAGAGGCGGCGGAGATGCGACTGAAAACTAAAGATAAAAAAAACTGAAAGCTTTGTCTCTCTGTGCCACAACCCGGTGAATTCTCCGCAGCGCGCAAAGATTTTCAGCCAGCGGTTTCCGGCACAGCTCCTTAATTATCCGCGTCATCCACTTTCTCCGCGCAATCCGCTGTCTTTCTTACGGGGCCACCGTGAATACACAAACCGCGGATTGCGCGGATAACGCGGATATGGTTCTCTCCCAATGGGACAAAAAACATTCTACTCATTACTCATTATTTCATTGAGCTGAAGCGCCCACTGCGTGTGGCTTATCGTCACCCCGTTGTCGCCTCCTCCGCTAACCTCTGTTACCTCGTGGTAAATTCCGTCGTCGTCGCGGTCGCATCTTTGCGTTCTTTCGCCCCTATGCGGTTAACCCCGTCGTCGTCGCCGCAGCGACGTGACAACGTGACAAGTTGTTCGTTGCTCGTTACTCGTTGTTCGTTGAAGCGCAGCGCGGCGGTTTGCGGCGGACTTGCTTGGCGGGACAGTTGCGGTACAATTGAAATCTTCCGTCAGGATTCATGGAGCGTTTGGCGCTGTGACAAGGCGGACAACAAGATATGGAGAAATATTATGATACGTAAAATCAACATGATGCGTGGCGCTCTTACCGGTACTGTAGTACTGCTGGTCGGCTTGGCGATGGGCGGTTGCAGTGATCAGAATCTGCAGACGCAAAATGCCCAGCTTATCAAACAGAATCAACAGTTGGCCAGCCAATTGGCCGATGCCAAGGCGAATCTGGCATCCACCCGGCAGCAACTGCAACAGCAACAGCAGATCGCGGCGGCGGCGGCCACACAACAGCCCGCGACCCCGCAGCCTGTTGCCAATGCCGGAACGCAGGGCGGGTATAACACCGTTCTTCCGTCATTTAATAATTCTGCGTCCACGGGACATCAACATGTCGGCATAACCCGCCATCGTATGATCCGTCAGCACAACGTCCGTTCGAGCCGGGAAATCAGACGTTTTGTTTTGTCCAGCGATGTCTTATTTGCCTCCGGCAGCGCCCGGTTGCAACCGCGGTCGGAACGGGCCTTGATGCGGGTTGTGCATCTGCTCAGGACACGCTATACCTCGCGGCGGATTCGCATTGAAGGCTATACGGATAATCGCCCGATTCACCACCCATACCACAACAACTACGCTCTGGGCCTGGCCCGGGCGCGTTCGGTTGAAGCCTACCTTGCAAGGCATGGGATTTCCCGCCGCCGTATGACGGCAGTGAGCTTTGGGGATCATCGCATGATTTCGCGGACTGATCTGGCGCTGGATCGCCGCGTTGAAATCGTCGTCCTTCGCTAATCCATTGCAGCCGAATGCCGCATGCGGCATTCCGATTGGCAGTGTGACGGAGCGCCGGGCATGCACGCGGGCATGTCGCTGGGTACATGTCGTGTACCTGTTGCGTCTGGCTGTGCCATAGGCAATTGAGGCGTGGAATTTCTTACAGCCTTGTCAGTGTGGACATGCCATGCTTGGTATCGTTGATTACTCCATGGGCAATTTGCGAAGCGTGCAGAAAGCGTTCGAGCTTCTGGGCACGGCGGCCACAATCGTAAAAACACCCGCCGAAATACGCCGGGCGGATAAATTAATCCTGCCCGGTGTCGGTGCTTTTGCCGATGCCATAGCGGTTCTGGAATCATCCGGTCAGGCCGATGCCGTGAAAGACTTTGTCCGCACGGGTCGCCCTTTTCTGGGAATATGTCTGGGGCTGCAATTGCTGATGGAAACGGGTTATGAAGATGGCCGCCATGCCGGTTTGGGAATTATTCCGGGCGATTGCGTCCGGTTTACCGTGGATCAGCCGCCGCTGAATCTCAAGGTACCGCACATGGGCTGGAACGGCGTGCAACCGCGCGGCGGAAATGCGTTATTTAAGGGCACGGAATCGGGCACGCATTTTTATTTTGTGCATTCTTACTTTGTCCGCCCGACCCATGCCGGCCATATCGCGGCAACCGCGGATTACGGCGGAGAATTTACCGCGGCGATATGCCGGGATAATGTGATGGCGGTACAATTTCACCCGGAGAAAAGTCAGGCCGCGGGCCGAAGTATCTTACAGGCGTTTGCCGCGATGTAAATCGCGCCAGCGCCGGAAAATACGGCACCCGCTTAAAAGGGGCGCGGGGGCCGGTTGGGCATGAAAAGAATTGAGTATCAATGAGTGTTGAATTAATACCAGCCATAGATTTGCGTGGTGGCCGCGTAGTGCGGCTGTTTCGCGGTGATTACAACCAGCAGACCACGTACGATGTTGATCCGCTGGAAATAGCCAGGCGATTCAAAGATGCCGGTTGCCGCTGGCTGCATGTTGTGGACCTTGACGGCGCGCGCGACGGGCGGCTGGTGAATCTGGAAATCATCGAGCGACTGATCCGGGAAGCCGGTTTGCAGGTGGAAGTCGGCGGCGGCATCCGCACGGAAGAGGTCATTGAATATCTCCTGGCCATCGGCGCACAGCGGCTTATATTGGGCACACGCGCCATTTCCGATGGCGATTGGTTTCGTGCCATGGTGCATGACACCCGATTCCGCAATCGCCTGGTGCTGGGCCTTGATGCCCGCGATGGCCGCGTCGGAACCCATGGCTGGACGATCGCCGGCAGCGATAATCCAACCGCGCTGGAAGTCGTTCACAATGTGGCCCAATGGCCCCTGGCGGCCATCATCTATACCGACATCGCCCGTGACGGTACGTTGATCGGCCCCAATATCGGGGCCACGGAAGCGTTGGTCCAGCACACCGGGGATATTCCGGTTGTGCATAGCGGCGGCGTAGGCAGCCTTAATGACATTCGTGCGCTTAAGCACCTGCCGATTCAAGGTATTATTGTGGGTAAATCCATTTACGAGCGCACGTTGGATGTCGCCCAGGCCGTGCACGAACTGGCGGCCTGAGCGCCACCGGGAGTTGTCATGGAAAATCCCTCTCCTATTGAACCGGTGCGCATCGCACTGAAAAAATCCGAATCTCTGGACATTGACTGGTCCGATGGCCGACAATCACATTTTGATTTGCGATTCCTGCGGCGTATGTGCCCCTGCGCCGGCTGCCAGGGGGAGCGCGACCTTCTGGGTCGCACACTCTTGCCCGTCATCCGCACCACGTATGACGGACCCATCACCGCCGTGGGTGCGGAGTTGGTTGGCAATTACGCGATCCGTATAATCTGGTCCGATCAGCACAGCACTGGAATATACTCATTTAGCTACCTGCGCGAATTGAACATGCGGTGAGAGAGTACCAGCCCGTACACCAGCGCGATGTTCCAGTTGCCTTTCACATTTATGGCTAATTCAGGGACGGCCACTCTGCATCTTGACACCCAGCCCGGGTGATGGGACATTGTTCTTCATGCCTCGAACCGCTCGCATTGTCTTCCCCACAACCGTCCACAGGCGGAGCTTTACTCGTTACCATTTTTGTGGTGCAGACTTTCTTGCTTACCAAAGTAGCCAATACAGGCGCGAACCGGTGCCTGCACACTGTTTCACGGCTCGCCATTGTTCTGCATGCCCTTAGAATCGGCGGGCGTCACCCTGTCGCGTCTGTTCCCGACTTAAATGGTGTGTTATAGAATTTTGAGAGTGCCGCGGCAATCGATTGAACATACGGTGCACGGATGCACTTGGTGCTAAAAAGCCGATTGTTATTCCCAAACTTCTGCCAGACATAGAGATCAAGTGAGGAAGCGAACGGCTTGGGCCTTTCTAACACGGGATCTAACATGGAATCGCGGCTGCCTAATACAGGTAATAGACATTCTGTAACAGAAAAGCAATCGATTATATCTGCTGGAATTTCCTTCTTTAAGTGGAATATGAGCCAGCGGGTTTGTATGATCAATTTCTCCCTATTTGCAATAAAAATTGTTGTCCTACACGCGATGATGAAAGTCAACAGAAAAGCTGCCAATGGTATAACCGTACAAAATATAAAATCTTCGATGTCGAATTGCAGATTCCACATTGATTGATGTGTCACGGCGCCATATATCCCAAGAATGCCAAATGATAACATGATGCACATAATCGGGACCTCAATCCCGACGACCGCCGCCAATATGCTGGGCTGCCAAAAACTTGAGGCCCTTCTAATTCTGATCATCAGAGAGCCATCGCAATCGGTCATGGTTATTCGCCGATCTCGCTTTCCTCCCGGGTATTCAAAATACCTGGGGCGTTGTATCGTTGTGTCCGAGGATACAGCAGCGGCATCATCAGTTGGGGATCTGTCAATAGGCGTAACCGACGCTCCCGTGGCCTCGTGGGCGTCCCGAGATATTCGCTTTCCCTTCCGAATCTGGAGAAAAGTTCTCACCATCAGCAACCCCAGTACCATCGCCAAAGCGAGAAAATTTGCTCCGCCGCCAAAAAATTGAAATCTGGTAATACAGACAGACCTAACTAACAATGCACAGTTGAGAAACCTAGCCCGGTGCACCAGCGGCTGCGTGCCGGATACGCTTTTTTCACCACAAAGCCACGACGACACAAAGTTTTTTGAACCACGAGGAAGGGGAGGCGAGCGGAGGGGAAATCTGGATTGGCGATCATCATGGCATAACGACGTAACGCAATCTACGGACGTTTGAACCACAGAGGCGGCGGAGGAAAGCGGAGGAAGGGTGACGGGG
>JAKBAC010000155.1 GCA_021809365.1 Planctomycetota bacterium
CGTGTACCGTAATAACATCATGGACACTTAGAAATATAATTTCCCGCCTGCTCATTTGGCCAGTTCCCGTAACGCTTTGGCATATTTTGTGCGAATTTCCTTCAGAGATTTTTCCAGCCGCTCTTTGCCAATGCCGGCGTTGGCCGCCGTAAGAATGACCCTTGGGCCATCCACGGTAATCTGCACCTGGTCGCCAACGTGCCATCCCGCGAGATCCAGCAGGGTTTTATCCAGCGGCAAAGCGCTGCCATTACCGACTTTCCGAATTGTTTTTACCAACGTCATGATTTTACTCCTGTCACGCAACACAACCTACGACATTACATCGTAATCACATGCGGTCTACAAATCAAGCTGGTCAGATTGCAAGATGCTATTAATTTCCCCTGGCCGCCTGCGCAAAGGCCTCCAGCACATCGGCGAAAATAGTATCGGAAACGGCGATGCCCGCTTCAGTTAGTGCCAGACTGCTGTTGCGAACCTCCCAAAGTCCCAATGCGCTATACCGTGGCAAAAGCGCGTGCAGAATGGCCAGAGCATCCACACCGGTGCGCTGCTGAAACTCCTGCAGCACAATGCCTTCATTCAGCCGCAATTCCAGAATCGCCAGTTCTCCCCAGCGTGCTAAACCTGTGAGGCGTTCAATTTCTGTAATCGGCACAACGGGGGAGCCGGTGTTCAGCGCATCGATATAACGCGTTAAACTTTGAACATTTTTCCACCGAAACCCGGAATGATAACCCGCTGCCGAAGGACCAATCGCCAGATGATTTCGGGCTTTCCAGTAATTGATATTATGTTTACACGCTTTGCCGGCTCTCGCATAATTTGAAATTTCATACCGCCCAAAGCCTGCGGCTCCCAGACGGTCTCGCGTGTGCTGGAGCATCGCGATTTCCAGTTCATCCGCGGCAGGCGTAAATTCCCCGCGCTTCATGCGAGCGGTCATGGCCGTGTTGGGTTCATACATCAGGCCATAGCAGGAAAGATGCGTAGATTCCAGTTCAATGGCCCGCGTCAGGTTCTGATCCCAATCGGCAAGACTCTGCCCGGGAATGCCAAAGATTAAGTCCAGATTCAAATTGTCTATTCCTGCATGCCGCGCGATATTCATCGCAACGGGGACACTCTCCGGATGATGATCCCGTTGCAAAACCGCCAGTTCCGTTGCGGAAAAGCTCTGGGCACCAAAGCTGATACGATTCACGCCACCGGCACGCAGGATTTTCGCGCGCTGGGCGTCAAAGGTATTGGGGTTTGCTTCGACGGTAAATTCAGTGAGGCGGTCGAATTTTATGGCGCTGTTAATTTGCGCCATCAATCGCGCCAGCGCAACGGGAGGTAGCAGCGTGGGCGTGCCTCCGCCGATAAAAATGGTTTCCGGAGCAACCCGGCCAAAATGGCTAACCTGCAATTCCAATTCCCGGCCCATGGCGTCAAGAAACGCGTCGGCTTGATCCAGGTGCCCTGCTAAGGAGAAAAAATCGCAATAATGACATTTGCTGGTGCAAAACGGAATATGTAAATAAAGCGCGTCAAGGGTTGAATTTTGAGCAAATTCAGCCGTTTGCGGCAAGCCGAAGAAAACCTGCTCGGTTCGTCCCCCCAGTTGCGGCAAGGGGAATTCAGAAATTTTCGGACGCAGACTATCGTTTTTACTTTCCGCTTCGGTTATAATTTTGTCATGCTGCATGGCGTTGTGGCCGATAAATTCTCTTAGTTTAGCATAAATCCCGACGGAAGGGATATGCACAGACGGAGGCCGCTGATGGATTTGGTTCTTGTCATTTTCAAAGAGGATGGACAGAGGCGCGAATTTTCTCTGCTCAAGGAGCGGACATCCATTGGAAGGTCTGATGAGTCGGACCTGCAAATTCCGTTGCCCACGGTCTCCCGCAATCATTGTGAAGTTGTGATTCAGGACAACGCGCCGGTTCTTAAAGACATTGAAAGTTCCAACGGCACCTACCATAACAACCAGCGCATCACTGCGTCGCAGACGTTGGTGGCTGGAGATCATATTCGCGTGGGGCCGGTGACTTTCACCGTCGTTATTGATGGCGAACCGCGCCAGATTAAACCTATACGCACCATCCTGGGTGATATGGGGATGGAGCCTGTGCAGGACCACTCCATCACAGAAGCCGGCGAAACCGTTGATGTCGCGCCGGATGGAGATATTCCCATCGCCCATCCGATTGACGATGAAGTGAGTCTGGATGATGAAGGCGATGACGCGGATCCACTGAAGGCACTTGAAAATCTTAATTCCCCGCAGCCACGTAGCTGAAGGGTCAGCACCGAAGTAATGTTTGACGCGTAGACGATTTCATAGGCCGTCGGCGGGGCCTTGAGATCGATTTGTGATTAATGTTTGGTCCAATTCTCCAACGGCAGGTCTGGGATTCTGGCGAATTCCTTTATATTGTTACTCACCAGCGTCACATTCAGTGATTGGGCTTGCGCAGCAATGAGTGTATCCATTGCTCCGATGGGAATACCCCGCAGCTCAAGGTTTTTGCGAATCCGGCCGTAGGCTTCGGCGGCGCGTGCATCGAACGACACAACGCTCATGGACGCCACGAAATGCAGCAATGCCAGGTGATTCCGCGGCGGGTCACTGCTGTTGGCAACGCCAAATTGCAACTCCGCCAGCGTAATGGCCGATAGCGCGACCGATCCGGGAGATTGTTTCCGCAAATGGGCCGTGGCGTCTCCGGATTTTCCGCGAATCAATTCGATGCAAATATCCGTATCCAGCAGATAACGTATCACAACCGCTTCCGCCTTTGCGCTTTACGCGGCTGCTTCCGCTCCGTCATGAAGTCCGCGGTGAACATACCGAGGCTCTTTTCCAATATATCCCATTCCTTGCCGGGCGGAACAAGAATGACCAGATCATCCAGCCGTGCGATTCCCACTTTTCGCGTGGAAAAACGAAAAGCCTTAGGCAATCGCACCGCCTGACTGCGTCCGTTGGTAAATATTGCAGCAGTTTCCATAAACACCTCCGATGGTATATACCACGGAATATATCATAACCGGAACAAGGAGCAACCAGCAACAACCGCCTGTGATTGGACGTTCGCAATAGCACGCGATATTCCCCCGGCGAAGCTTTGATACAGTGCGGTAGCCGCGAAATCGTGCGCGCCCGGAGCCGGGCTTTGCAACCCTTGACGCCGCCCCGCCGCTTTATTGCGCGCGGCGTGGCGGCTTCGGTTAATATTCCGCTGTGAAGAAGAGCTTGGAAATTTTGGCGACGGGGCCATTTACGGTCGAACAGATTACCCTGGCCTACAGCGGACATTTACCTCCCCCACCGGAACTTCTGGACCGAATTGAGGCGCTTTGGGACGACTATCTGCTGGCGGCAAGCCGCGATGGCAGGATGCTTTTTAACAGCTCTGTCGCCTATTTGAAAAGTGCCGCGGTTTCCAATGGAATACTGCATCTGGAACTCGCTGCCACGGACTACAAAACGTTTCTGGTTACAACTTTGCGGGATCGGGCGTGGTTTGAAATCAACTCCCCCGCCGCCATGACTCCGGCATTAGGCAACAGTATTCTCCTTACGCACAGAGATACCGCTTATCTGGGAGTACGCAGCAAACAGGTGGCGGCCTATCCGCATTGGGCCCATCTTTTTGGCGGCGTGCTGGATTGGCCGAAATATGGAAGCAATACTGCTGAAACACTTTTGGAACATTTGTATAAAGAGCTTGAGGAAGAACTGGGACTTGCGCCCCGTGCTCTTACCGCCCCACCGCGCGTCCTGGCATTGATGCGTGATCCGGAACTGGCGCAACCGGAGCTGGTGTGGCACGGGGAATTACTTCAGCCGCTCGCCCCGTGCACCGACGCCCTGAACGTACGGGAACATGATGCCCTTTTGGCTGTAACCATGACCGACGGCCTGCCGGTCAGTGTGCCCGCAACGCCCGTGAGCCTGACTGCGATCCGCATGGTGCTGCAACTGCAGAATCACCGTAGTCCTTAACATCCGTCTGATCACCAGCTTCCTGTTCTGCAATTCAAGTCGGAACGCCGACGAGGCCTTGCGGCTTGGGAAGACATTGCTTTTATCCTTGGCGCAAGACGTTAGAATATCAGCGCAGCCTCGGGTGCGGCCGCTTTTCGGGATGGGGAAAAGGGCCGTGCTTCGAGACGCGGTTCGCGGCGAAGCATCAATGTTCCGCCGGATTCGGATGAATCACATGCTGCGGCCGAGGCAGTCAACGGCCGTCAGCGCCGTCGGAACAGGGCGGCCACAGTGGCGGATACGTGCATATATGTGCACATGTAGACTTGTGTTTTTGTCATCGTAGCAGTTGCGGATATTTTGGGACTGCGAGGTCGTCCAGCTTTGAACACCACGGAAAAATTTGATCCTCGACCGGTGGCCGTGCGTGTGCCGCTGGATCGGTCCAAGCAGGCGGCGGGATATTTGAGATCCGCCGGCGGTGGCGTCATGGATACGCTGGCGCATTTCTGGGAAAGATTGGCGTTAACCCCCCCGCTGGCCCGCGATGATTTACACTTGGTCCTGGTAACTAAGAATCCCACAAATGCCGCCAACATAAATTTTACAAGTGCTTATGGCGCAATGCTTTACGTTCCAAAAGCCCACCGGGCTGATGTGCTGGCGTCCACGCCAGAGACAGCGGAGGCCCTATCCGATTACCTGCAAAACTGGTGGGATACCAATCCACTCCAAAAGACCTCCGCAGTAACCTTGGAAGCACCCAGCCCTCCCCTACCGATCAATTATGTAACCGGTTTGGCGGAGGGCGTAACAGCAATGACCCCGCGGCTTCTTGCAATGGCAAATCGCAAGGCACCGGCAAGAAAAACTGTGAACATTATGATGACATTGCCGGCGAACCGGCCCGCGGCATTGTGCCCTAAGGTCCGGCTGGCGCGCGACGGAGACGAGCCAGTATTAAATCGGTGGCGCAAACTGTATAGTCAGGAACGCGGGATATTATTTGATGCGGATGTAAGCGCCTGGATCGAATCGCGCAATGTTTGCGTTCACGAACATAATGGTGAAGTTGTCGCACTGGCAAAATTTGATTTAGCCTTGGCTACGACCGTGGAAATCGGTGGAGTATTTACATTTCCAGAATATCGTAAACAGGGTTTTGGTGGTGAACTTGTCGTTGACATGGCTTGGCGAATTCGGCAAATGGGGAAAAGCCCCATTTTACAGGTGGACGCCGAAAATGACACCGCCTTGGCGCTATACCAAAAAATGAACTGGATAGAGTTGGGGCGGCTCGCAAGAATCTGGTTAAATTCCGCCTCATGAATCGCTTGATTCTTTGCCAAAATGTTCTACGTGGAACATTTAGTCGTTTACGCCATCAGTTTGCAGAATAATTCCATGGGTTGCCAAGAGCGCACTGGCTTGACGTAATGACTATTATGATAGACAATGTTCCACGTAGAACATTGATGGAAAACGCGCGGAGATTATACTATGGCAGCTCAGGCAAGACTCGGCAGAGGACTAAATGCGCTAATCATACAGCGGCCAAAACAAGTGATATCGGAAGAGCGAAACAACGCTGCCAGTAGTGGTATTCAAACGGGCAGTCCACAAGATTCGCACAGTTCTGATAGTAAACACATACGCATATATGAAATATCAATTGACCAGATTGACGATAATCCGGCCCAGCCGCGGCAGAACATGGATTCCACAGCCATTGCCGAACTGGCTTCCTCAATTCGGACCCACGGAATTTTGCAGCCGGTTTTACTCAAGCAGGTGGGACAACGTTACCAGCTTGTCGCCGGACACCGCCGCACTGCGGCCGCTAAATATGCGGGACTGCTTACCGTACCGGCCATTATTCGCACCGATACAACACCGGAGCAGCAAATTGAATGGGCATTGATAGAAAATATTCAGCGCCAGGACCTTAATGCGATCGAACGAGCCAAAGCCTACCGCGCTTATATTGAGCGCTTCTCAATGACCCATTCGCAGGCGGCCGAACGTCTCGGCGAAGACCGCACAACCATCACCAACTTTCTGCGCCTGTTGGATTTGCCGGGCGAACTGCAGGATTTGCTTGTCTCCGGAGCGCTTTCAACCGGTCATGCCAAAGTACTCGCCGGAATTGATGACGCCGATCGCCAGAGCGCCCTGGCCGCCCTGGCCGCCCAGCAGGGTTTAAGCGTTCGGAGGCTGGAGGCGCTCGCGCGTGAAAGCGGGGCGGCAGCACCCCGTTCCGCCAAGCCCGGCACGGTTCGTACACCCAATGTGCTGGATATGGAACAACGCATCTCCCGGCAACTGGGCACCAAACTGCGCATTATCCCCAGCCGCAGGAAAGGGGCGGGCAAAGTGGTGATCCAATATTTTTCCGTCGATGACTTTGACCGCATTTTCGGACAGTTTACCGTAAGCTCAATATAATTAATCTACATATATAGATACTATGACTGATACCATTACTATTCTTGATTTTTTGCGGAAAACTTACCCCCAGGCCCGGACCACAACCTTGCGGAAAATGGTGCAGGACGCCCGTGTCATACTCCACGGCCAACCCGTGCGATCACTGAAGCAGCCGGTGCCGGCCGGTGCCCTGCCCCACGTACGCGATACCACGGTAAATACTGCTGCCGAATCACCGCGCCTCGACGACGCGGTACGGACCGTCTATGCTGATGCCGATGTCATAGTGGTTGTTAAGCCCGCCGGCCTGTTGACCGCCACTCACGCCGAGGAAAAGCGTCCCACGTTACTGGCGGGGGTTAATCGTGTGTTAAGCCGGGATAATCAAAAACTCAAAACCCATCTGGTACATCGCCTGGATAAGGACGCATCCGGATTGCTGGTGCTGGCCCGATCAGTGCGCGCGTTAGCAGATTTGAAACGGCAGTTCCGAACCCATAGCATTACACGCGAGTATGAACTTGTGGTGCATGGAACACCCAAAGCCCCGGCGGGGCGGTTGGAGCATCGCCTGCTGGAAACGGAATCCGGAATGGTGCGCGTGTGTCCGAATAATCCCGGCCATTCAAGCGCTAGCGCCGGCAAACCGGCGATTCTGGATTACCAGCTTGTACGTTCCAACCGCGCTTTTAGCCTGATTCGTTGTCGGCTGCACACGGGCCGCAAGCATCAGATTCGCGTGCAGTTCGCGGCGATGGGTCATCCGGTGGTAGGGGATGTATTCTATGGTACTTCTGCCGCGCGGCGGGGGGGCGAAAGCCGATTATGTCTTCATGCGGTGCATGTACAGTTGAAACATCCGCGCACCGGAAAAATTCTGGACTTTCAATCACCACTGCCTGAAAGCATCCTGCGCTGGATGCAAACGGCATCGGAACGGAAAACCAAACAAAAGCGATAAGAATCACTTTATTTTGAATACTTTTCAGGAGCGCTCCATGGTCTTAACAAAACACGTGACGAGGGTTTTAGGGGCGGTGCTGTTGGGCTTGTTGCTGTCGCACAATGTCCTGGAAGCTGCACCGCGGATTATTCCCGTCTGGCCGCATTTGGATATTCCCATAAGCCAAAGACAGCCGAGGATAAACCGCATCGGCGTACTTTTGGCACCCGTGCGCTGGCCCGAACTAACCTGCTATCCGGCA
>JAKBAC010000156.1 GCA_021809365.1 Planctomycetota bacterium
GATTCGTGCCGCTGAAACCAGCCACACGCGGCACCGCATTGACCTTGTGGTAGCCGGAACTGCCGCGGCTCGCGGTCAGAAGGTTCATAACCAATTGGCGGCGGTAGAAATCACCACCGATCAGGATGTTTTTCTGGCCTTCATGGACGCCGATGCCCATCCCGCGTCCAACTGGCTGCACGCGCTGGTTTCCATGCTTAATTCCCATCATATCGGCGCTACCACCGGGTACCGGTTTTATGTGCCCAGCAATGGCCATGCAGCCAATGCCGTTATCTGTGTGCTCAATGCCATGGTTGGAACCTTATTAGGCCCCTACCGCCGCACCGTGGCCTGGGGCGGTTCGATGGCCATTCGACGAAAAGATTTTTTTGCGTTCGGCGTGCATGATGCGTGGCAGGGCGCGTTAAGTGATGATTACGTGTTGACCTGGTGCGTCAAGAAAAATGCCCGCACCAAAATCCACTTTGTGCCCCAGTGCATTGTGGCCTCCCAGGCAGCCTTTGACTGGCCGCAAGCATGGGAGTTTGCGGTGCGGCAATATCGGATTACGCGGGTGTGCGCCGGCCGGCTGTGGCTGACGGCGCTGGCGGGCGCGGGGCTGTATATTTCCGCACTGGTAACAGCCCCGATAGCGGCCATTATTCTGGCACTGGAAGGATCCGGTTGGTGGATAGTTCCGACAGGGGTGGTTGCGGGCCTGTATGGATTGTCCATGTATCGCGGATGGACGGTTCTTAAAGCGGCCCGGCGCTTATTGCCGGGTCATACGGCGGCGATGGATCACGCGCAATTCTGGTTCACCTGGGGCATGCCTGCCGTTTATTGTGTCAATGCACTGTTCCTGCTGGCAGCGGCATTGGGCAGGACGATCACCTGGCGCGGCATACGTTATGAAATGAAATCCCGCACAGAGACGGTCGTGCTTTCGTCGTAGGGATGCGTCATTCCGGTGAGTGAATTTGAAAGCAACCCTGCCGATTGACGCCGCAGACTTTCCCGTGATGATGTTCCGCCTCAAATCGTGACATGTGCCATTAGCTCAATGCGGAAGCGTTGAGTTGGCCGCGGAAATGAAATTTGATAACACAACGCGTTTCCGCCCGTCACAATGGATCCAGCGCGTGCCACATTGCGACGCACATATATTCCGTGACTGCGTTGCGCATCCAACCGTGACGCTGCCGCGTCAGGACGGGCTTTGGCTGGATCCAGGATTGGGCTTGCCGGGGTGGACGTGCGCTTATTCTTGGATATTGTTGCGCATCCAACCGTGACGCTGCCGCGTCAGGCTACGGCCGGTGACTGGGTTTGCGGTGCGTCAATGTTTTGGCAGGGGCAAATTCAGTGATGAATTTACCTTTTCAGCCGACATTGCGCTGGCGGCGGCGGCCTTGAGTGCCGCAGCGCGAACCGATGGATTATCAGAAATTCCCGCCACGGACATATCCACGTTATACATCATCGCCGGGACAATCCAAGTCAGCGGTGAAGCTTGCATGGGATAAGAGGATTGCGCTTGCTTAAGTGCCCCGGCGGCATGGACATTAAATTCCACCATGGCCTGCTTGCGGAAATTTCCCACCGCACCGGCTGGGGGTCCCAGCAGAGGTGATTTTTCGCTCACGATAGAAAAAATCTGTTTACCGGCCTTTGCCGCCCCAGCCTGAAGTTGCGCTGCGTACATTCGCATGGCGGCAATCTGCCCCGCTTTCAGGGCAGCGGCGGCGCGATACACTTCCAGAACACATTGCGGAGCACGGCTCTGATTGGCGGCCACCAGTGGATCAGCCGGTTTGAATCCGGAGGTAATCAGGCTTTGGGCGTACGCGCTGGAACGACGCTGTTCATTCAGGGCGGCCATAAGATCACTGGAAGCCGCCTGGGTATATTTATCAGCGATAGCGCCTTGTTTATTGATGGTTTTAATCAGAGCGTTAATACCGACAGCGCGCCCGGCAGCGGACGTTGGAGAACTGCCGTTGGAACCGTCAATGAGCACAGTGACACCAGCCTTAAGCGCGGCAATTTGCGCACTATCGCTTTGGGCTAATTCCGCCGCGGACTTTTGAGCCTGCCGTAAGGCCGACACCTGATTGGCCCAGCGGGCTTGCTGGAGTTTCGCGGAATGAAAAGCCAGTGTCGCGAGTTGATAATGAGCTTGTAAAACGCGGGCTTTCTGATTGGCGGCGGCGGCACGGTCCAGATACCCTGCCCCGCGCTTAAAATCCTCCAGCGTGGCGGGCGTAACGGTCACTTCACCCGTGGTTTGCAACGCCATCCCGCGAATATCCAACGCTTTGGCAATACCCCGGTAGTGCATCAGGACACGGTGTACAGAACCTGCTTTCCTGTGAGTTGCCGCCACCACACGTTTTGCGGATTGTTCCATACGTTGCGCGTGGCGCAGATCCTGATCATATAAGTGCAGGTACAGATCATGCTGTTTTTTCAAAAATGCCATTTTCTCGGCAAAGCGCCCCACCTGTGTGGAGGCGGAATCCACGGATAATACCTGATCCTGCAACGCCATTAAGGCCGCGGATAACTGGTTTGTATGGACCTGTGCCGAGGCCAAATTGACCAGCCCGCGCTGCAATTCAAGCAAGCCCTTCACCTGGAAATTCAGATCAGAATTTCCCAGGGCGCTGGAAAGCGTCGCGTACGCATGGCGTAAATCACGGCTGACCGAGGGTGCCTGGAGATACGCACCGGGATTACTTTTGGCCGCCTCCCGCGCCATCATCAACTGCCCGGAGCTTAAGGGTCCACTGATTGAAACCGGAAAATGAGCCTTGGAATGATATCGCCCCGCCTCCGCTAACAGCACAGATGCTTTGGCTGATGCCGCCTGCGCCTGCACATCCGCCTGATGCGATGCCGAAGCACCGCAACCGGCCAGGGCGGCAGTGACCGCAAACGCGGCCGCTGCACCTACGGCCCGTGCTAAGCCGGTCCATCGACCTGCACGGACCATCCCTGCGGTATTGGCCTTGGAAATCATAAGAACGGGCCGTTGTGTTGTAGAAATCACGTCAACTCCTGCCATAGCTCAACCGCCACCCTGTCGAAAATCGAACATTTTTGTACCATCAGTGTGCCTCGGCGTCAACTAAAAGGCTGAAAAATAATGGTGCCGCCCGCACGACGATTGGCCCGCCACGGCGATTGGCCGCGAACATAACGGTTTGCTTACGCCGGTGGCTCGAAGGTGGCCCGGCCAAAGGATGTTCCGGGAATGGCCACACGGGTAAGCCTCCAATGCCCAACATTGCGCTGGAATTCCAGCACGCGACGACTGTGCAGATCGGCGAATGTTGCCTGCACGGTAAAGAATATTTTTTTGTCGGCCGGTCGGCGCGCGGAAATTATCAGCCGTCCGCTATTTTTTATCAGGGCTTCGGGCAAAGCCACCGCCCGCGGATCGGATGAAATTTTCCCCGCCGCCAGTTCATTTATTGCGCAGCTTTCTCCCGCATGAAGCAGAAGACCCAGTTGCAACCGGGCGATGGTGTGATCTGTGAGTTTTAATTGATAGGAAAACACCTCACCAAGCACCACAAAACAGGCCGCAGCCAAAGCGATCATCGCCACCACGGTGATAATGGCAAAACCGCGCGGATTTTGGCAGTGCGTGATTTTGCGACCAGTGGATGGAAAATGATGGTTCATAGCGCACCAGGCTTTCCGGCATGAAGCTCTGCCACAAGGGATACGAACGTTTGGGTAACGTGTTGTTTTCGTCTCACCCAGGAAACGGACACATAGCCGGGGCTGAATTGTGCAAAGTGCAAGTCGGGCCAGAGTGCAGGCCAATACTGTGGCGGTGGAGAAATTTTCCCATTCTGCCAGATCCGTGCCACGGTGCCGTTGGAATTCACCAGCCAGAGAATCTTCCGCTTTTTTCCAAATCCGCAGATCAGACCATGGGATCCCTGCAACTGCAGATTTGCAGCAGTGGCTATGTCCTGCCGCAATTCCCGCATCAACTGTCCCTGCTGCGACACATGTGCCGCCCGAAGATCAGCTTGGTTAAATGTGCGGAGGCACACCACAAAGAGCTGCCCGGCCATCATCAAAAAAACAGCCATGACCGGAAGCATGACCACGCACTCCATGAGGGTAAATCCCCCTTTGCAACGGCCAGTTCCAACAAGCATTTTTCGTTTCATTTTTTGCCTCCCATGCGTTTCGTCTGCGGCGACAGAGCCAACGCATACAGCGTCGGTCCGGGGGAATGGCCGGCAGCATGAATGGCAACCCAATGGCTGCCGCCGGGCAACGGTTGACTGCCCCGGCTTGGCATTTTGGCCGGCCCGATGACCCCCGCGCCAGCGACCCATTGTTTGGCAGCGGCTCCCTGGGGCCGCATCGTGGCGCGATACAGCATGGTCTGCTCATTGCGGGCCGCAATACGCATAGCCGCCAGACGCCCGCAGTCCCGGTTATACAGCCACACCACATGCACGAACACTGACGCCAGCGCCAAAAGCAGCACAATGGCAAGCGTCAGATCGAACATAAAAAAGCCGCGACTTCGGTTCATGATCCAGCACCTCCACTGACCACCTGCAAAATATGGACGTATGGCACATACAATGCCAAACATAATAGCAGCACCAAGGTTCCCATACACAATACGGTAATCGGAATGCTGACAGCATGGATCAGTTCCACCTTGCGGCGATACTTGAGGTCGTAATAGCCCGCCACCAATGCCAGTGCCGAACCTGTGGAACCCAACGGTTGGGCCAGAGCACCACACAACAGTCTCGGCAGCCCGCATTTCCGCGCAGCACGATCTGCCGACGTTCCCGCCAGCACCAGTTCTCGCCACAACCGCAGGCGCCGCTTCGCCACGCGGCTACCCACAGCTTCTACTGCGGCTTGCGAAACATCCGGCAAGGGCTGGCCCACGGCGATGCCTTGAGCCAATATCCGCGTACCGTCGGACCAAGAGCGGCAGCGAATCAGGGAACCCAGTATCGGCAGACGCCACGCCATGGCATCGCGGATATAAATCACGACATTTCCGGGCCTGAAAAAGGGAATCGCAAGGCGGCGAAGCAGGATGGCCGTAATGATGATGATCGCGAAGGGCAGGCTGGCGAGGAAGCCGATGGCGACGTGTTCGACCCAGCGGTGACTGAGAAAAGACGTGACTTTCATAAGCGGCCGCGCGAAAGGAAAAACGCCGGACCCCATCCCCCGGAGGAGCGGGGGCGCAATCATCGAACGAAACACCATCAGGGCTAAAGCGAACGTGATCAGGAGGCAGATAAGATAGGCCAGGAAGGCCACATCGAGTTCCGAAGTGCTTGGCCAACTCCGTCGGCGCTCACAAAGACGATCCATTTCACTCAATAAAAAACCAGATTTCTCGGCTTCCTCAATCGACGCCAAGTCTGCCGCCGCCACCTCCGGCACCGCCAGCCGCAGGGACCCCGCCAGCAACCTTCCGCCGTGTAGTTGTTCAGCAAGCGTTTGCAGCCGCACGCCCAAGATGCCTGGTTCGCCCTCGCTTGCCCGCAGCAAGTTCTCATATAGTGGATGATTGAGTCGCATCGCGTCGTAGATTTTCTGCAGCACAACTTGGGCGCGCCGCCGGGCGATGAAATACCGAGCCATTACCATCACTGGTAGAGAAAGAAGAACCGCAATTACGATGGGCGGAATCGGGGGAAGGACAAGACCGGCGATCAGGCACCACACCGGCAGCCATGTCCCTACAAATGCCAGTACCCCGCGCCGGCGCTGCCATCGTGCGATGCGCCTGCGGGCAAGCCAGATTTGCAAACTTTTAAGCATCACTTCGTCCACCGGTCGCCAACGCGGATTACGACTCGAACTGTCCTGGGCCGCCTGGCTTCTTCAACACTCTGAGCAAACGGCAGCGCTACGGCCCGTGCAATAGCAAGCGTCAGATCGAACATAAAAAAGCCGCGACTTCGGTTCATGATCCACCTCCGCTGCGGCCAGCAATCTGCAGCAGTTCAACATAGGGAACATACAGCGCCAAACAGAGCATCAGAACCAGCGTTCCCATACATAGCACCACCAGAGGAATACTTACAGCGCGAATGACCTCTGTCCGGCGGCAATATTTGAGGTCGTAATAGCCCGCCACCAATGCCAGTGCCGAACCTGTGGAACCCAACGGTTGGGCCAGGGCGCGGCATACCATTTGTGGCAGGCCGGTTTTTCTTGCTGCGGCATCGGCCGGCATTCCCGCCAACATTCTTTCGCCCCATCGTCGGAGCCGCCGCCGTGCAACGCGGCTGCTAACAGCTATCGCGGCAGTTTGAGACACCTCCGGCAAGGGTTGGCCTGCCGCCATGCCCTGCGCGAGAATCCGTGTACCATCTGACCAAGCCCGCCAACGAATCAGCGGGCCGGCTATCGGCAGCCGCCAAACCACCGCGTCGCGCAGATAAATCGACACGTTCCCGCGACGGAAAAAGGGAATCGCCAGGCGGCGGAGGATGGCACCGGCAGCTATAAATAGTGCGATCACAACAACGGTCGCAATCGTGGCCGAGACATGCTCCGCCTGACGACGGCTGAGCCAATCTGAGAACTGTAACCAGCGGCCCGGAAAAGTAACACCCCACTGGCCAAAGGCCTTCCGCAACTTCGGCTCGACCACCACGGTGAAAATGAGAAATGTGATTATGAAAACGCCAAAGAAAGAAGCGAAATATATCAGCAGGCCTCCGTCCAGTTCATTGACAATATTCCAAGCTTGTTCCTTGGAAGTAAGTCTCGCTAGTTCCGGTAGAAGCCGTCCGGCCCTCTCCGCCTCGGTGATCGCTGCGAAGTCGGAGGCTCTTAATTCGGGCATTGCCAGTTGCATTGATTCGGCAAGTGTCAGGCCGCGCTGCAGGAGTTCCGCCAGCATTTCCAAGCGGACGCCAACCGCACCTCGTTCAGAAGCCCCGGCGGCCCGCAGTCCTTCGGCCAGGGGATGGTTCAGGCGAACGATGGTATAGATTTTCCGAAGGACGATATCGGCATAACGACGGGTGATAAAATACCGCGCAATGACCCAGACTGGAATCACCAGCAGGAGCACGTACCCGAGCACTCGCATAAAATCCCCGAGCACGAAGGCCAGCCCGCACCACACCGGCAACCAGGTTGCCAGAAATGCCAGCACCCCGCGCCGGCGCTGCCATCGGGCGATGCGCCTTCGAGCCAGAGAGATTCTTAAATTCCTAAGCATACGTTCCTGATCCAGCAGCAGAGAAAATATTTTTCTTTCAGGCTTAGCCCGTGGCGGTCAAGGTCTGCAGAAGGTGGAAAAACGGCAGTGCCATGGCGTATATGACAAGAAATAACACCACACCGATCAGCAGCAGGGACACCGGGGTTACCACCGCCGGCGCAATGCTGATGCGCGCTTGGGCTTCACGCGTGTATCCCTCTGAGAGCACCGTCAATGTCTCGGGCAGATTATTTCCGGCGATACCGCTTTGAATGGTCGCGGCCACCGAGGCCGGCAACATCCGCCCCGGCGAAGCTTGATTTGGTGGCAG